>JAHFCR010000003.1 GCA_023249405.1 Peptococcaceae bacterium
TTCCTTGCGGTACCTGTTCTATGATCTGCTTAAACAGACAGGATCCCGGCTAGTTCGTAGAGGTTCATATCTAGCTCACGCTTCTGCTGCAACACTTCTTCAAAGCCAACCGTTACCAGTTCCCGGGCTTTGATCCCGACCATCTTGCCGGACTCTCCATCGATGATCAGCTCCACCGCCCTGGCCCCCATACGACTGGCCAGCAACCGGTCGATGGCAGTAGGGGCGCCACCGCGCTGCAGGTGCCCCAGGATGGTCACCCTGGTCTCATGTCCGGTACGCTGCCGTATCTGTTCGCCAATCTCCAATCCGCTGCCGGCTCCCTCGGCGACAACGATAATGCTGTGCAGTTTGCCCCGGCTGATGCCCCGATCGAGCTTGAAGATAATCTCGTCGATATTGTAGGGGATCTCCGGTATCAGGATCGACTCGGCGCCGCCAGCCAAGCCGGCATTGAGGGCGATCTGGCCGGAGCTGTGGCCCATCACCTCTATGATGAAAGTGCGCTCGTGGGAGGTGGCCGTATCTCTGATCTTGTTGATGGCATCCACCACGTTGTTGAGCGCTGTGTCAAAGCCGATGGAGCAATCGGTGCCCTCCAGATCGTTGTCGATGGTAGCCGGCACCCCGACTACCCTGACACCGTGGCGAGCCAGCTCCAGGGCCCCCCGAAAGGAACCATCCCCTCCGATCACCACCAACCCCTCAATTCCCTGCTCCTGGAGGCAGAGCACCCCTTTTAGCAGGACCGATTCAGTTTTGAATTCATCGCAACGGGCGGTGCGCAGTATCGTTCCGCCCCGCTGGATGATGTCGCCCACCGATCTGAGATTGAGAGGAATGAACTCCTTTTTCAGTAGACCGCAGTACCCGCGCTGAATACCGACGACATCCAACCCCTGGTAGATCGCCATGCGCACCACAGCCCGCACAGCGGCATTCATGCCTGGAGCATCGCCGCCACTGGTCAGAACTCCAATCCGCTGCACTGGACGCATTGAATTCACCCCTCCACAGAGTGCAGGCAATTTTCAACCGCCATGCCCACCCGCCGGACATGCACTCGATACTTGAGAAAGCTTCAGAAGCTACCACAGCTATTTTATTGTTCCCTACTTGGGTTCGCCTATGCCGCGGATGCGTTTCCAGCGCAGTTCGACCAGAGTGTCCGGGTCGATCTGCTGCAGCGCCTGCAAGATCTGCCTGAGTTCCTGCCGCAGGTTGACAGCGGCCCCCTGTGGATCCCGATGGGCTCCGCCCAGAGGTTCGGGTACGACTCCGTCGATCAACCCCAGTCTCAGGAGCTCCGAAGCGGTCATCTTCAAGGCCTCTGCCGCTTGAGAGGCCCGGCTGGCATCCTTCCAGAGAATTGCCGCGCACCCTTCGGGGGAGATCACGGAGAAAACTGCATTTTCCATCATCAGCAGGGCATCGCCGACCCCCAGGGCCAGGGCTCCTCCACTGCCGCCCTCGCCGGTGATCACGGCAATCAGAGGGGTTTTGAGCCTGGCAAAAGCATAGAGATTGTTGGCGATGGCCCAGGCTTGGCCGCGCTCCTCGGCATCGATGCCCGAATAGGCGCCGGGCGTGTCTATGAAGGAGAGCACCGGGCGGTGAAATTTGGCCGCCTGCTGTGCCAGGCGCCAGCATTTGCGAAAACCTTCCGGATGGGTCATCCCAAAGTTCCGGGCCAGGTTCTCCTTGGTATTATGGCCCTTCACCTGCCCGATCACCGTCACCGGCCGGCCCTCAAACTTGCCAATGCCGCCTACGATAGCCGGATCGTCCCCGAACAGCCGGTCGCCGGAAAGAGGCAGCCAGTCAGTAAACAGCATCTTTATATAGTCCAGGGTGTTGGGACGCTCTACATGGCGGGCCAACTGGGTACGCTGCCAGGGCGTAAGGTTCTGATAGATCTCCTTCTTGAGATCCAGAGATCGCTTTTCCAGACTCTCGATCTCGACGCCGAGATCGATCCCCTTTTCACCCGTATAGTTCTTCAGCTCCGAAATTCTGTTTTCTAGTTCTACCAGTGGTTTTTCAAAATCCAGCAGCATCGTTAACAGCCAGACCCCTTTCCAAAATAAACAGTTATCCCGATCAGGAGTTCACGCTGATATCCGGCTGCGATCCGGAATGAAGCAAGAGAATGTGGGCCAGCACCGCCTGCATCTGCTGCCGCGGCACCACCAGGTCGATCAGACCGTGCTTGAGGCAGAACTCGGCAGTTTGAAAGTCAGGGGGCAGCTTCTCGTTCAGGGTCTGCTCCGTTACCCTGCGTCCGGCAAATCCGATCAGGGCACCGGGTTCAGCGATGATGACATCTCCGAGGGCGGCAAAACTGGATGTGACTCCTCCGGTGGTGGGATCGGTCAGTACAGAAACGTATAGGATTCCAGCCTCATTAAGCTTGGCAATCGCGGCGCTGGTTTTAGCCATCTGCATCAGTGAGAAGACACCTTCCTGCATCCGGGCGCCGCCGGAGGCGGAAAAGAGCAACAGTGGAAGTTTTTTCTGGATAGCGCCCATGACCAGCCTGGTGATCTTTTCGCCCACCACACTACCCATGCTGCCCATGATGAAATGCGGTTCAAGCACGCCCACCATCACCGGCCATCCTAAAATCCTGCCCTCACCGGTAAGGATGGCGTCATGCAGGCCTGTGGCCTCCTGGGCAGTGGACAGCTTACCCTGATACTCCGGAAATGATAGGGGATCAATCGCTTCCAGGTCCGCGTCCCACTCTTGGAAGCTATCCTCATCAAGAGTGATGGACAGGCGTTCCGGAGCGCTCAACCGGAAGTGATGATTGCACTTGCGGCATACCTCAAGATTTTTTTCCAGTTCACGCACATAGAGTATCTCTCCGCATTCCGGGCACTTGATCCACAGGGTTCCCTTATCCTGGGCCATGGTGTCGGCGCGCACCGTGATATATTTCTGTGGCTTGCGGAATAGGTCCTTAAACAGTTCAGTCACTCCTTACCTCGCCCTGGGGCCTATTCCTGACAGTATCGGATCAACGAATAGATCTACAGCCCATGGGGAGTTGCTGATCAAATGTCGACTTCGTCCAAAATCTCGTGCGCTGACTCCGCTTCCGATTCCGGAACCAGCACTTCGACAGCACCACTATCACCGAATTGAGGGATACCAGCTGCCCGCAACATGACCAGCAAACCCTCCGTGCTCAATATCTCCTTGATTATTTCAGCATTGGTACGGTTTGGCGCAATGTATACGACTGTCCACACTCGATGTCCCTCCCGTGTCCGATCTGGCGGCAGATAGAGTTTCGACCTGGTGGAGAAGGATTCCTCTTAGTAAATGTAAACTATTCGATAGAAGTATCGATGCATCCGAATTGCGTATAAATGATCGCCTTGCCTCTGATCTTCATGGCTGATACGCTTTCGGTAAACTGGGCCAGCATGATCTCTCCCCTGTCCAGTTTCTCCGTATGGCTGAGCTTGGTATCCCGGCCGCGGGTGAGGCCAATCAGGGTCACTCCGTTCTCCAGCGCCTTGATGGCTATGTATTCGGACCGCACATCATTGCCTTCCATCGATAAACCCTCCTTGGATTCTTTATAATACCATGTCTTACTGATATTGTAAAATTATCCGATAAACCGTCCCTAATGCCCCGCGGATCGGTTTTATTAAGCATCAGGTGCGGTTAAATCCCATTTGATGCAAGTTTCGCCCTATGCATCTCAGACTGCCGTGGCCACAGCCGGCGTAGGCAGCAGCTCGGACTCCCTTTCATGAATGAAACAGGAGCCCGGCCCACATAGCGCTTCTATCTGGTAACACAGCTCCGGATTAGCATCAACCCAGAAAGAGGCATCGGTCCTGATCAGCTTCTTCTGGTATACAAAGTAGAGCAATACCGGCGTTAATCCGCGATGCGGCATCAGGAGCACCCGCAACCTCTCGATCACCTCCGCGCTACCCGCCAGGGGGTTGATCCGGATATAGAGGACCTGGTCGGCTCTGGCCGCCGGCTTTACATCCAGAGGAGAGATCTCATCCGCGAAGATCCGGTAGCTCTCTTCCTGCTGGCTTACCCTGCCCGTGACCAGCACGACGGCGTCATCCTCGGGCGGGTGAAAATTTTTACCATTATTCTTTTGGATATAAACTATTTCCACGCTACCGCCAAGGTCTTCCAGGGAGAAGCTGATCTTGCCGTCACCCCGCCTGGTAGTGCCCCGCTTCAGACCAGAGACGATACCGCCCAGGGTCACGCGGTCACCATCCTTGCACTGGGAGATCTCGTCGATAGAAAAGGTAGTGCGCCCCGCCAGAATATCCTCCGAACCTTCCAGGGGATGGCCGCTCACGTAGAAGCCGAGCACCTCTTTTTCATGAGCCAATAATTCCCGGGGTGGATACTCCTTGATCTCCGGCAGCAAACGCTGGGCTGCACCGACGTTAGGCTCATCCAGAATATCAAACAGGGAGACCTGGCCGTTGGCCTGGGCCCCCAGGTCCCGGCGGTTGGCCTGGGCAGTCTCCATACAATCATCGAGCACGGCTACCAGTTGTGCGCGAAATGCCTGCAGCGAATCGAAGGCTCCGCACAGGATCAGGCTCTCCACCACCCGCTTGTTGACCTGGCGCAGGTCGACCCGCTGGCAAAAATCATCCAGGGAATGGAAGGGGTCGCCGGTCCGGCGAGCCTCGATGATCGCTGCCACCGCCCCCTCGCCCACATTCTTGACCGCTCCCAGACCGAACCGGATCCGATTCTCACCGACCACAGTGAAGTTAGTCAGGCTCTCGTTGACATCCGGAGGCAGGATTTCGATATTCAATCGCCGGCACTCCTGAATGTAGTAGGAGACTTTATCGGAGTTGGTACGGATGCTGGTGAGCATGGCAGCCAGCAGGGCCACCGGATGATTGGCCTTGAGATAGGCAGTCTGGTAGGCAACCAGGGCATAGGCCGCGGAGTGGCTCTTGTTGAAACCGTAACCGGCAAAATTTTCCATCAAGTCGAAGATCGATCCCGCCGTTTTGGAATTTACCTGGCGTTCGACTGCACCCTGGACGAAGCTCTCCCGCATCTTGGCAAGGACTTCGGGTTTCTTTTTCCCCATCGCCTTTCGCAGAGTGTCCGCCTTGGCCATGCTGAACCCGGCCAGGTCGCTGGAGATCTGCATCACTTGCTCCTGGTAAAGGATCACTCCATAGGTCTCACTGAGGATCGATTCGCATACCGGGTGCGGGTATTCCACCCTGGTCTGGCCGTTCATGCGGCTGATGAAGTCGTCTACCATGCCGCTCTTTAAGGGACCTGGACGGTACAGGGCGACCAGGGGGACCAAGTCCTCGAAGCGCTTCGGCTTCATGTTCCTGAGGATGTGGCGCATACCTGAGCTTTCCAGTTGGAACACGCCTACCGTCTCGCCGGCGCTCAACATATCGTAGGTGGCCGCATCATCCAGTGGCAACTGCTCCAAGTCCAGTTTGATCTGCTCCCGATCTTCGATAATCTTCAAGGCGTCGCTGATCACCGTCAGAGTGCGCAGGCCAAGGAAGTCCATCTTCAACAGGCCGATCCCCTCCACCGTCTCCATGGGAAACTGGGTGGTGATGGCGTCGCCGGTACGCTGCAGCGGCAGGTAGTGCGTCAGGGGTTCCCTGGTGATCACCACGCCGGCGGCGTGGGTGGATGCATGGCGGGGCATCCCCTCGATCGCCCGCGCCAGATCTACGAGTTGTCGCACCTGCGTATCCTCGTCGTATAGTTGCTTCAGTTCCGGCGAAGTTTCCAGCGCCCGGTCCAGGGTAATTCCCAGCTCCTCCGGCACCAGTTTGGCGATCCGGTCGACTTCCACTAAGGGGACACCGAGCACCCGGCCGACGTCCCGGATGGCGCCCCTGGCCATCATGGTGCCGAAAGTGATGATCTGGGAGACGTGGTCGGCCCCATACTTGCCCACCACGTAATCGATCACCTCGCTCCGGCGCTCGTAGCAGATGTCTATATCGATGTCCGGCATGGAGATCCGTTCCGGATTGAGAAAGCGCTCGAAGATGAGGCCGTACTGCAGAGGGTTGAGGTTGGTGATGCCGAGCGCGTAGGAGACCAGTGAACCGGCGGCCGAGCCGCGGCCGGGGCCGACTGGGATCCCATGTTGGCGCGACCAGCTGATGAAATCCTGCACGATCAGGAAATAGCCGGAAAAACCCATCTGCCGGAGCACCGACAGTTCATAATCCAGACGCTCACGGGCTACCGCCGGGGCACCTGAAGGAAAGCGCCGGCTCATACCCTCTTCACAGAGCTTGACCAGATACGAGTCCAGGCTCTCGCCTTCGGGAACCTGGTACTCGGGCAGGATCAGGCGGCCAAGCTCAAAGTCCACCTGGCAGCGCTCGGCGATCTCCACAGTCCGGCGCAGGGCCTCCGGATCATCAGGAAAGGCTGCCGCCATCTCCTCTGCCGATTTCAGGTAGAATTCCTGGGATTCGAAGCGCATCCGGTTCTCTTCCCTGATGGTTTTGCCGGTTTGAATACAGAGCAGCACGTCCTGGACCGAGGCGTCCTCCTTGCGGACGTAGTGCAAGTCGTTGGTGACCACCAGAGGGATGTCCAGGTCCCGGGACAGCTCCCGAAGGCCGGCATTGACCGGACCTTGCTCCGGCAGCCCGTGGTTCATCATTTCCAAAAAGAAGTTGCCCCGTCCGAAGATCTCCTGGTAGGCGCCCGCCGCCTCCCGGGCCTTTTTAGCATCCCCCGCCATCAGATCGGTCTGGACCTCCCCGGCCAGGCAGGCGCTCATGGCGATCAGGCCCTGGCTGTGCTCCGCCAGCAATGCCCGGTCCACCCTGGGCTTGTAGTAGAAGCCCTCCAGGTACGCCGCTGAGACCAGCTTAAGGAGATTTTTGTAGCCGGTCTCATTCTCGGCCAACAGCAGCAGGTGATACTGTGATGAATCCACATGAGGTGTTCTGTCAAAGCGGCCGCGCATGGCTACATAGGCCTCGCAGCCGATGATCGGGTGTACCCCGTATTCTTTGCACAAACGGTAAAATTCCACCACCCCGTACATGACCCCATGGTCGGTCAGAGCCAGGGAGGACATGCCCAGAGCGGCGGCGGTCTTGACCAGGTCCTTGAGCCGGGCCGCCCCGTCCAGCAGGCTGTATTCGCTATGATTATGGAGGTGCACAAAATCCTGGTTCACTCTTTTGCCTCCGATTCCTCTAAGCAATCAAGGTTATATTTTTGCTTGAATAGGTGATTGAACTAGCCGGAAAGGGGCATCCGGCCTAAATCTCGTTCACTGCCAGGTCGGCAGGTGGGCACAGACCTTCCAGATAAACTGCCAGGTCGGCGAAGGTGCCATGGTAGTCCGTCTGAACAGGCAAGCCTTTAGTATTGAGGAGCCAGTCCTCCACCAGAAACGTCTTTATGCCCAGGTTCCCGGCGATCAGGTCTTCCTCGACGTCGTTGCCGATCATCAGGCACTCCCCGGCAGCAAGCCCTAACAGTTCGAGCACCTCGCTATAATACTGGATGTTTGGTTTGCAGAAATGCGTGTTTTCGTAGGTAGTAACCAGGGCATACGGCAGGTCGTCGATCTCCAGCCAGCGCAGCCTTTCCCTGATGGCCTGCTCCGGAAAAACCGGATTGGTGGCGATCGCCACCTGGAACCCCTTGTTAAACAGGCCTTCCATCATCGGGCGGGCCAATGGATTTGGATAAGTGGCCTGTCGGAGGGCGGTGAATTCCCGTTCATAGAACTCTGTGAACATCGGTTCCATGACCTGCGCGGGGATATCGACCTCGGTCATGAAGTAAGACCAGAAGACTTCCATGTTGGTGCGGCTCCGATCACAGTCCCTGACCATCATTGCAGTTCCTTGAAGAATATCCCTGACCAGTTTATCGGGCTGTAGCAGGTGGGCGAACTTGTGGGTAACAGCATGGAAATAGGCCTTGACGAAGACATTTAGATCCATCGGCAGCAATGTGCCGTCCAGATCAAAGAGAAGGGCCTTGTACACGGCCGTCCCTCCCGATAGCTCCCGCAACGATTCTTTGGCTTTAAGTTTAGCATAACCTGCCAGGCAAGACAAGCAACCAAAACTCGCCTACCGCCGGTCTTGACAGGCAAATTGCGGCTTGCAAGATACTGTTTAAGGCTAACATAAAGCGAAGCTTGCATCAGGTGGGGTTTTGACCCCATCTGATACTTAGTAGCCGATCCAGGAGCTTAGCGCAGAAGACTAATCCGATCACTCATTACAACCATCCATTCCGCGCCGGGCGCTTTCATACTCCTCGATCTCCTTGACGGTGCAGTCATACAGGCGGCTGACGCTGTAATCGCCATAGAACCTGCGATACCATTCCAGCGTGCGGCTCAATGCCGCATCCAGGGGGTAAACCGGCTTCCAGCCGAGCAGGGCGGTCGACTTGCTGCAATCCAGCTTCAGTAGTCGTGCTTCATGCGGCGCCCCGGGCGGCGCCTCTATTCTATAGCTGCCGCGACCCCAGCAGGTGATCAGCTTTTGCACCATCGCCTCCACGCTGATCATCCTATCGTCGGGCGGTCCGAAGTTCCATGCGCCGCCGCATGATGCGCCCTCATGCCGCAATCTGGCGCCGAGCAGGAGATAGCCGCCAAGCGGTTCCAGGATATACTGCCAGGGGCGGACTGCCGCCGGGTTGCGGATGGCGATCTCTTCCCCTGCGGCCAAGGCCTTGACGCAATCCGGCACCAGCCTGCTCTCCGCCCAATCGCCGCCCCCGATGACATTACCCGCTCTTGCCGTGGCCAGGCACGCATTGCCTTCAATCCCACCGGCGGTAAAAAAAGAGCGGCGGTAGGCCTCCGCCACCAGCTCGGCGCAGCCCTTGCTCGAACTATACGGATCATGTCCGCCCAGCGGATCGGTCTCCCGGTACCCGTAGACCCACTCCCTATTTTCGTAGCACTTGTCGCTGGTGGCAATAACTATCACTGTGCCGCTCCCCGTTATTCTGACGGCCTCCAGGACGTTGACCGTGCCCATGACATTGGTTTCGTACGTCAGGCGCGGTTCCTGGTAGGAACGCTTGACAATCGCCTGGGCGGCCAGGTGAAACACGAACTGCGGCCGGTACCGGTCAAACACCTCCAGCAGATGTTCAAGAACCCTCACATCGCCGGTGATATGAGTAATCTGCCGCTCCAGGCCGGCTGCTTCAAACAGGCTGGGCTTGGTGGGCGGTGCGAGGGAATAGCCGATCACCTGCGCCCCCAGCTTGGTCAGCCAGACAGCGAGCCAGCCTCCCTTAAATCCGGTATGCCCTGTAATCAGCACCGGTTTGCCGCAATAAACCCGCAAACTCTCCAGCATTTCGCTCATATTCGGACAACTCCCTCAGTGCCCCCACCCTGAATAATTTTACCGCTACTTCCGGTCCGGCTCTTCCCAGATCGTCCAGGGGGCGTTTCCTGCGCTCCACAGCCTGTTCAGCAACTCCACCTCGCGCTGTGTATCCATACACTGCCAGAAACCTTCGTGGTGGTAGACTGCCAGCTTGCGCTCGCCGGCCAACCGGGACAGGGGCCCCTGCTCCAATATGGTGGCAGGCCCATCCAGATAGCTGGCTATTTTCTTGTTGACGACAAAAAATCCCCCGTTGATCCAACCCGTGTCCAGGGGCTGCTTCTCCCTGAATTCGGTGACCATGTTCCCCTCGCACGACATCTTGCCAAACCTGCTTACAGGCCTGACCGCAGTCATCGTCACTGTAGCGCCGGTCTCTTGATGCGCCTCGATCACCCGGGGAATATTGACGTTACCGACACCATCCCCGTATGTAAGCAGAAAGTTATCGCTGGCGATATACTTCAGCACTTCAGCAACTCTACCGCCAGTCATGGTGTGAAGACCGGTTTCGGCCAGCACCACTTTCCAGTGGACATTATCGTCCCCGTCATCGAGCGGCACAATCTGGCTTTTGCCCAGATCCACCATGATATCCTGGGCATGCAGATTATAGTGGTGAAAGTACTCGCGGATCGCGTCGCCTCTATAGCCCAGGCAGATAATAAAATTTTCGAATCCGAAATGGGCATAGATACGCATGATATGCCACAGCACCGGCTGATGCCCGATCTTGACCATGGGCTTTGGCTTGAACTCCGTTTCTTCCTTGAGGCGGGTGCCCAGCCCACCGGCCAGGATCACGCACGGCCAATCCAGTTTCACCATCGAAGCAGTCACTCCCCAGTTGCCTGCTCAAGCTTGCAAAATCTTGCCTCTCCGGGCTGCATCGAGAAATTCGATCAAGACTCCGGCGACATAGCCTCTCTGCGCCGCGTCTATTCCCGGGTAGACCCCGATCCAAAAACCATTTGCCATCACAGCGTCAGTGTGCGCCAGATCCCCGACCGTACGATGGTTCACGTCCAGGAACGCCGGCTGCCGCAGCAGGTTTCCTCCAAACAGCAGCCGCGTCTGCACTTTCCTTGCCTCCAGGTAACCCGTAACCTGGTTGCGGCTAAAAGGAGCGCTGTCCCTGACTAGGATCATGAACCCGAACCAGCTCGGTTTGCAGCCGGGGGCTGGCTCCGGCAGCACCAGGAAATCTGCATAGGCATCCAGCGTCTGACGAAAAAAAGCCCAGTTGGCGCGGCGCGCCTGGATGAAAAGATCTAGTTTGTTCAACTGGGAACAGCCAATCGCTGCCTGCAGGTCAGTTGCCTTCAGGTTGTATCCGATGTGGCTGTAGACATACTTATGGTCGTATCCAAAGGGCAACCGGCCATGCTGGCCCTGGAAACGCCTGCCGCAGAAGTCATCCTCGCCCGGAGGACACCGGCAATCGCGCCCCCAGTCCCGGAGGCTCCTGATGATCGAGGCCATCTTCGGCAGGCCGGTAATGATCGCTCCGCCCTCGCCCGTGGTCATATGGTGCGATGGATAAAAACTGAAGGTGGCGGAATCTCCATAGGTGCCCGTAAGTCTGTCTCTGTAGATTGAGCCGGCGGCATCGCAGTTGTCTTCGATCAGCCATAGACCGTGCCGGTTCGCTATCTCCGACGCTACGTCAAGGTCGAACGGGTTGCCGAGGGTGTGGGCCAGCATGATTGCCTTCGTTCTGGGAGAAACCGCCCTTTCCAGGTCCTCCGGCACTGGCGCATAGGTTGCCGGCTGGAGATCGATAAAGACCGGGATCGCTCCATATTGGATGATTGGAGCCACGGTGGTGGGGAATCCCGCTGCCGCCGTAATCACCTCGTCACCGGGCAGGATTCGCCGTTCGCCCCATTCAGGGCTGGTGAGCGCCATAAATGCCAGCAGGTTGGCGCTGGAGCCGGAGTTGACGAACAGGCAGTCCTTAGCCCCGAACTTCTTGGCAAAATCACTCTCAAATTGCCGGGAAAAACGCCCCGCCGTCAACCAAAAATCCAGTGCCGCCTCGACCAGGGTCTGCAGGTCCTGCTCGTCATAGATCCGCCCACCGTAATGGACTGGCGTCACGCCGGGAACAAATTGATGGAGGGCCTGACGGCAGCGATACAGTTCCCCGACCTTCTGCCTGATTTCGGCCCGCAGCAGGTCTTCCGCGCTGTTTGAGGATCTTTTATCGATCAGGATTGATCACCGCCTCGCCGCATGCCGGCAATCTCGCCGGCAGCAAGAACTCATGCTCTGGAGCTTGCCAGTTGCAGGATATTATATTCGATAAAAGCCCGGAAGGATTGGCTCCACCGCGGTCCTGCAAAAGCTCACGGCAGCGCTCCCGTCCAGCCTCCCGCTCCCAGAGCGCGGGGAAAGGTGAACAAAAAGGCCAGGCATCATCCGATCAGATCAATTTATATTTTTTAGCAAACTTGTAGGCGTTATCTGCCTCGTACTTGCTGTCAAAATGCTTCCTGGTCACCATTGCGTAGTGGTAGAGAACCACCCGGTGATAGATTACCGACTTGCAGCCGTTCTGCGCCATCCGCATTTCATAATCCCTGTCTTCCCAGCCGGCTTGCTCAAACTGCTCGTCGAGCCAACCGACTCTGTTCAAACAATCCCGTGTCATCACAAATACGGCTGCCATAAACCCAGGCTCAGCCAATTCATGGGTCAATATCTTTCGCTTCTCCGCCCGTTCAGAAAACGTCTCCGGGTCTCCGCTCAACCAGTCGGGAGAAACAGACGACACGTCCGGATTCTCCTCGAGGTAGGCGATGATATCGTCCAGCCAGTGCCCGACAAAAACGATATCGTTACTGATGAGCGCCAGATAATCTCCCGCTGCTTCCCGCAGCATCATGTTTCCTGCCTTGGTCGTCCCCTGGTTCACCGTATTGAAAAAAGGCCTGTAGCTTCTGATGAAAGGAGTATCCGGCTCCAGTTCCCTGATATACTGTCCGGTAACGCCGTCAGTGGAACCATTGTCGAGCATGAGCAGCTCAAAAGGATAATTCGTATACCGGAACAGGGATTCCAGACACTGCCGCGTGTAAGGCGCCATGTTCCAAGCCGAGCAAAGAATGCTGCAGAGTTTCATGCTATCGCCACCTTATATCCTTATTTTCGCTGCCAAACCGTACCGGTCCGATTTAAAAGAGACAGGCATTGTGCCAAATCCGGGAATTAGTACAATAGGATCAGCTCGTTTTCACACTTTAATCGGTCCCTGATCTGGCTCACGATTTCGTTCTGATAAACCCTAGAAGAAATAAGCACCCTATATGGATAGTCTTGGAGTCTGCAAGGTTGCAGAACAGGTATTCCCTGATATTCCGCGGTAGCATACATAGGGTTCGAATCAATGAACGCCATAATATTGGCCTCTCCAAGCCGGCAAGCTTTTAACAAGCGAAAAGTATGCGTTCCCACGCCCCACACAATTATCGGTTCCTGCCCGTCAACGAGCGGGTCAATCTCACGATGGATACCCTTGTCAATCAACTTGGATCGTTGAATGTACAGAGTCAGGCCTGCTTCGGTTTCAGCATCATAATTAAAGCAGTCATCACCGCCATAGCACGATTTTCTGTAAACAGCGCCCACAGTGGGCATGAACTGCATCCCGGTTTGGGGTTTCATTTTCTGTTCGCGGTATTGCAGTTCGAAACCGTGCCTGCGCATTAGATTGGACAGAGCATGCACTGAAAAATAATTGATGTGTTCGGTGCTGAACTGCTGGAAGGGGGCATCGGGACAGCAGGAAAAACCCGCTGCATCCGGCACCTCAATGTATACGGAACCGCCATCCGAGGTTAATTTATATAGCTTTGCAAGGGCCTGATCGAGATCCGCGATATGCTCCAGAACGCCGATCAGGATTATAAAATCAAAGGTCGCCGCAGTCGTCATTGTTGAGATTGTGCCCACCATAACCTCAACGCCGAACAGGCGTCTGGCCGCCTCGGCACAATAGGCAGAGGGATCGAGCCCCTGAACGTGCCTGAACCCGTTCCTCTTCAGCACTCCGAGCAGCGTGCCTGTGGCGCAGCCGATCTCCAGGATGCGAGTGTTTTTTTCAGTGAAGTGGGCGATCAGATCCGCGACGTCTATAAACCTTCTGGAGTCGATTGGGGATTCGCTGCCATCGGCATCACGATGCTCGTATTTTGATAGCTTCTGATAATACAAGTCGAATTCACTCTGTTCCGGTATCAAGTCCGCGTAGCCAAAACCGCAACCGCCACAGATTACAACGTCGTATCCCTCAAGAAAACCGATGTTGGAGAAGTACGCAAATGATTGTCGATAGAGTTTTTTTCTTTCGGCGCTATTACAAATCGGGCAACACCGCTGCCTGAACTTCTCTGTGAACATGCTCCACCCGCACTCTCCTTCAAGAATGAGCCGTCAGCGACAATCTGCTCATGTTGACCGCGACGATCTGCAGCTTTCCAGGTAAGCATCTGACTGAACGGCTTTAACGTCCAACGCATCCAGTACTGTTTGGTAATACCTGAAAAGCGCCGCAATCGCTTCCCGGTATCCGGTAAATTTAAAATCACCTAATTCAGACAAGAGCCTGGAGCTATCCCCCGTATATTCCGTGTTCATTCCGTCACTTAACACCCGGATCTCGCTTTTAAAATCGCTGACCTGGTTGATTATCCCGGCAACTGTCAATATATCGATCGACTCAGCCGGCGTAACGTTGTAATGCTTTCTGGCGGGCATCTCATGTATTACCTGCTCAATAATTCTGACCAAGTCGTCAATATATAGATAGTCGAAGAGGACGTTTTGGTAAATAACGATGGGCATCCGCACCAGATTTTTAACTATTGCATTGGAAATGAACTTATATCTGTAGTCTTCGTATTTGCCAAACAGACCAAATATCCTCAAACAGGTTATATTGACTGTATTATCAAGGTACTTTGAGATAACATATTTGGAATATCCGTAGCTGTCGCCCGGAACATGCTGATCGAAATAATCCTCGGGCATTTTAGGCCGCCAGTGCAGCCTGTCATACTCAGCGCCACTCCCGAGCTGAATCATCCGCATATCCGGGGTTAAACAGCGTTGTAAATTGAAAAACATACGCAGGTTTTTCTCCACGATATCTATACGGTTGAGATCGTAGTTGCTTTTTCTGGACCCACCGACGGCAGCGCAGTGGATGATTACTTCTATCCGGTTTTTTTCTATATATTCTTTCACTGCTGATTCATCCAGAAGATCAAGGTCACCGTATCCGGCTGCAAAAACATGGGATCTGTCCGCCAGATATTCACTTAGATTACGTCCGATAAAGCCCCCTGCTCCCGTAATTAAAATATTCATGAGCTTTCTTTCCGGCCTCATTCTGGAATAGTCTCTTTTCTACCAGGTCACAGATGATATGGCCAATCATCATATGCGCCTCTTGAATCCGTGGCGTATCCATTCCGGGCACAACTAACGCCAGATCGCAATGGGATAGAATCTTGCCGCCATTATTTCCGAGCAGCCCCACGGCGAATGCCCTTTTTCCCCTGGCTGCCGCCAGGCCACGCAGTACATTTTCCGAGTTGCCGCTAGCGCTGATCCCGGCTACAACATCACCGGGGCCGGCCAACGCCTCAACCTGACGTTCAAAAATACTTCTAAAATCATAATCGTTCCCGATGGCTGTCACTATTGAACTATTGGTTGCCAAAGCCAGGGCAGGCAATGGCTTTCGGTGAAATCGGAACCGGCCCACCATTTCTGCCGCAATATGCTGCGCATCAGAAGCGCTGCCACCGTTGCCAAAGAGCAAAAGTTTCTTTCCATTTGCAAATGCCCGGGACAGCATTTCCGCTGCGACTGCTATCTGTCTGATCAGGGCCCGGTTATTCAAAATCTCTTTTTTATATGCGATACTCTGTTCAATTTGCTGCTCTATATCAGTAATCATCTGATTTATCCCGCCGGATAGAGATAGATGCAGGGGTGATCATATTGGCTTGAAACTCCGACCGATCCAGGAACGGCCATAGGTCTTCCAGGAGAGTCGATTCCATCGAGCCGTCTTGATTGACCCTGGAAACCACCTTGGGCATGACCTGCTGGTCAGGATCGATAAGGACATCGCACAGAAAAGGGCCCTCACAGTTTAACGCTTCTGCTATTTTATTCCGCATCCCCGCATGCTGTGTAATTCTGCCGGCCTTGAGACCGTAAGCGCGCGCTACCCCGACCAGGTCCGTCTCCGGCAAACCGCTTGCTGCATCGCAGGCAACCAGGCGGCTATTAAAGTTTTTGTGCTGCATGTTCCTGATAGAAGCATAACCGCCATTATTGAGGATGAAGTATTTGATAGGCAATTTAAGATTGGCGACCGAAGCCAGCTCCTGGATATTTAACTGAAACCCGCCATCGCCGTTAATGACAATCACTCTCCGGCCACCGTCCGCCAGACATCCTCCGATGCTGGCGGGAAGCCCGAACCCCATCGCGCCCAGGCCGCCGGCACTGAATAGGCGCTGGTTCTGCTTCACTTTGAACGCCAGCCAGAAAATATCCAGCGCGGATCCGGAACTTCCAGGCACAATAATTTCGCCCTCATCCAATGCATCTGCCAGAACCTCTACAAAGTGGTACGCATTCACGAATTCAGCCTCTTGCCTGTATTCCGGAAGCACGACAGGGTAGTTGAGTTTCCACTCCCGGCATCTTTGAAACCACTCTTTTCGGCCGGTCCTGGTTAACCGTTCCTTTACTTTCAACAGAGCCTTCATAAAACAACCGGCATCGACCTCTGCCCGAACGTCGATCCTAGTTTTTAATTTATCTATTTCATGGCGGTCAACATCGACGATGATTTTTTTAGCTGCCTTGGCAAAATTGGAGTCGTTAAACCCCGTTAACGACGCATCCAATCTGGCGCCGATCACCAACAGGCAATCAGCGTTCTGCAATGTCAGGTTGGCGCCCCTGGGGGCGATCATCCCCGGCTTGCCAAAATTGAGGCAGTGATCGCCGGGAATCAGGTCTGCTGCCGGCCACGTGGTCAGAACAGGTACTCCCAGCGCCTTTATAAAGGCAAGAAATAGATGACCGGCGCCGGAGCGTTTGATACCCTGGCCTGCCAGCAAAACGGGCCGTTGCGATCGATTCAGCAAGCTGATAGTTTCTTCAACATGGCTCAAAGCCCGCCCTGGATCATAAATACCTGCCGGCAGCAGAGAGGCATCGAATCCGACCAGATCCCCAGGTTCAATGAAGGCCGCCTGGACATCGAGCGGTATTTCCAGCCAGACCGGCCCCGGCCTTCCGTGCCTGGCCAGGCTGACTGCTTTTTCCAGATGATAGCGGATTGAAGCCGGCTCATCTATCGTCACGGCATATTTTGTGATCGGGCGAACCATAGAAATAATGTCCAGTTCCTGCGGTCCCAATTGACGCACGCCGCTGTCCCTTTTCATGTCGGCCCTTTTCACCTGTCCGGATATAACCAGGCAGGGCGTTGATTCTAGCCAGGCCCCCGCAACCCCGGTAATGGCATTGGTTCCTCCCGGGCCTGTAGTAACCAGGACCGCACCGAGGTTGTTTGTTACTCTGGCATACGCCTCGGCAGCTATCGCACAGGACTGTTCATGCAAGAGGGGCACCGGGATCAGCGCTCCAGAATTGCCCAGCGAGTCCACCAAGTGCATGGAACCCCCACCAGGCAGCATGAACATATGTCTCACGCCCTGTGCGGCAATAAAATTCATCACGTAATCCGATAGCTTGATCCTCATGACCAGATCACCCGTGTCCAGAATAGATTTCTAGCAGCCGGCTTCTGAGGCGGTCTCCGCTGTCTGCCTGGCTATCATGCCGACTATTTCCGCCAAGACCCCATTACCGCCTCTGCAGGCGGTCACATAATCAGCAGCCGCTTTCGCCGACGCCGATGCGTCAGCCGGCGCAACACCCGTACCGGCCCACAGAATCGCTGCCGCGTCCCGATCGCTATCGCCCACATAACAGACATGCTCCGGCAGTAAACCGCGGTCCAATAACGGCATCAGCGCCGCCAACTTGTCTTTGGCGCCCCGAATGACTGATGATATGCCGAAACGCTGTGCAATGACATCGACCAGAACACTGTCCTCGCCGGTAACAAGCATGAATTCCAGTCCCAGCCGTTCTCCAATGCCGATCGCATCCAGGTCGCGGCAGAAAATCCGCTTTTGTTCGTTTCCCCTGACGTCGAGAGTGATATGCCCGTCGGTCAGCACTCCATCGATGTCGAGCGCTATGATCCTGATCTTGCGCACCTTTTCTACCAGCATGTTCGGCCTCCGTCAATCACCAACATCGCCCCGGTCATATAAGCAGCTGCCGTGGAGCAGAGAAAAACCACGGCTGCCTTGTATTCATCGACAGCAGCCATGCGCCCCAACGGAATCAGATTGGTCAATTTCACGACAAACTCGGGGTCCTGGTCTGTGTACACTCCCCCGGGAACGAGCGCATTGACTCTCACGCCCCGATCTGCCCAGTAAGTCGCCAGATACCTGGTTAAACCGATCAGACCAGATTTGACCACTGAATAGGTAACCGGTTTGGTCGGCTGTTGTTCAAGACGCAGGCCGGATTTCCTGTATATTCGCTGATCGGGTCCTATTACTCCTAAATCGGAAGCAATATTCAATATTACCCCCTCTCCCTGATTGGCCAAATAGGTTCCGACAATCTGGCAGCACAGAAACGATCCTGTAAGCCCTACCGCAACGTCATCGTTCCAAGCGGATAAAGGATAAGATTCAAACCGTCCTGTCAGTTTCTGATCAGCAGATACTTTTTCATAGTGGGGATTGTTGGCCGCGTTATTGACTAGAATATCTATCCGGCCATATCGCCGCAAGGTTTCCTGCAACAGCATGGATACGGATTCCGCCCTGGTAACATCGGTTTCTATGGCAGCAACCTCGGCATCCTGCCCGGCCACAAGACGATCTGCCACTGCACGTGCACGTGTGCCATCAATGTCGGCGAGCACGCAGAATGCCCCCGCCTCAACAAGGGCCTCCGCGTGTTCGGCTCCCAGCAGACCGGCGCCCCCTGTGACAATGGCTACTTTCCCCGTTAAATCGAATATGCCGGCCAGTTGCCCTTTTATGGCTGCTCCCCCCGTCTCTTCGCATGGATAACCCGTTAGTCCAGCAAGACACAATCGCCGCTCTCCAGGGATCTCTTGGCGGCCAGGGCTATTTTCAAGCCCATGGCCCCATCCTGAACAGAGATAAACGGCTGTTTGCGGCTCTTCACGCAAGATAGAAAATCTGCCAATTCCTCCATGAACAGGTCGTTCCTTGTAAATTCCTTAAATACCTGGCTGCCGGCCAGCTCTCCAGACGCCGAATACCAGTTGACAGTGGCCTCCTGCAACTCAACCAGGATTTTCCCCTGATCGCCGATCACCTTGCATCCCCGGGATGGCGGCCGTTGAAGATAGTCGGCATGGATATGCACGGGCAGAATCTGACTGCCCTGCCGGAACTCCAGCATTATGCCGGCGACGTCTTCCACATCGATGTCAAGGCTGCTCAATCTTCCTCCCATTGCAAAAACACGCCTGGGCATGCCAAACAGCCAGTACGCATAATCGATCTCGTGAATCTGGCTAAGAATAACGCCTCCCCCTAATTCCCGCCTGGAAGCATACATTTGACGGTAATCTTCGTAGGTATGCCAACCTGGAAGGTATTCGCCCACTTCAATATTTACAGCCAGGACTTGCCCGATGGTTTTTTCCACCAGCAAACGGCGGAGGAGCTTCAGGCAAGGATGAAAGCGGTTCTGGCACCCGACATAAGCCACTATTCTCCTGCTGTTTACCGTTTCGATCAACTCTTGCACCCGGTCGTAGTTATGTGAAACCGGTTTTTCGATAAACAGATCGCACCCGGCCCTTGCTGCGGCCAAAGCCACGCCCACGTGAGCGCTTGTCGGGTTGGTCACGAAAACAATGTCTGGCTTATCCCGCAATGCCTCATCCAGATCGGTAAAAACCTTAATCGCATATTCCTCTTCCAGGTCAACACCATCCAGCAGTGTCAGGCGATCGGTTAATGTTTGATTTAATCGCCTCACCCGGCAGGCGGAAAAAGAGGCTTCCGGACCCAGCATATGCTTCAGGTTGCGCATATGACGCTGTCCAATACCGCCAAGGCCCACCATTAGCACTTTCATCCGGTCTCAGTCCCCCGTTTCATTAAACTTTGTATGAACTTCAGGCTCATCCTGGCAGCGCCGTAAGGGTCCTCATTAAAGAAATTTTGTAGAACAAACAGGCTATGATATTCTTGTCTGCAAAGGTAAGGTATTCCCCCAGCGAAATTGGCATCACCGCTGCCAAGCGGCACACTGGGCCCTCCCTTGCGGCGATCCTTGACGTGAACGCCGAACAGCACGCCTCCAAGGACCCCCACATCGGTCCTCATATCGTAGCCACAGGCTGCAGCATTGCCTGTATCGTAATAGGCGCCGACAAGCGGGCTGTTAAATGAACGGACCAGATCCAGGTACTCCGCAGCCGGCAGTTCCGTCTCCAGGCCCAGCTTTACATCGGCAGCCCGGGCGGCATCCAAGCATTGCGACAGGGCTTCTTGCAATTGTGCTGTATCCGCCTGGCTGCGAATCTCTGCGTCTTCGAGCACGGGGATCAGGATAGTCTGCACCCCCGCCCGGGCCGACCGGACGATGAGCGCCTGCAGAATATTGATGCTTTGATCCCGCTCCCGCTCGGATACACGAAAAAATGGATGCGTCATAAAATAGTCGGCGCAAAGCGTGCGTACCGATACTCCGGTCTCCTCTACGCATCTCAGGATGTTACGGATTCCGCCGTCGCTCCAAATCGGGTTGCTCTGGTAGCTATCGGCCTCGAACAACCACTCGATCGCATCTAAATGGCACTGCTTAGCCAACGCAAATTCCGACTCCCAGGAGTTCCACGGGAAGGCCTGCAGGCGATGGCGCGGACGCGGCGAAAGCCGGCCTTGCATGATTCCAACGAGGCTCATCTGCTATCCAACCACCCTGCGTAATTTCTTCTTATTTGCCTCCTCGGCATCCAGGCACCGCTTTTCCGGTGAACCCATAGCCTGTTCCACAAGGCGCACATCGCGCACTAGCCGCATAATTCCATTGGGCTCAAGCGATGCCGCCTGGTCCGATCCCCACATGGCACGGTCCAGCGTGATGTGCCTCTCAATCACGCAAGCACCGAGAACGACTGCAGCCACCGAAGTAGCCAGGCCGGTTTCATGCCCTGAGTAACCCACCGGCAATCCATAGCGTCTTTTTAACGTGTGAATCACCCTGAGATTTAGAACATCATACGGCGCTGGATATACGCTCACCGCATGCATCAGGATCAGTTCATCCCTTCCCAGGACAGTTATTGCATGATCGACATCCTCGATCGTACTCATTCCGGTAGATAGAATGAGCGGCTTACCTTTAGCTCGCGTATGGCGGAGCAGAGAGTCATCAGTAAGGGATGCCGAAGCGATTTTGTAACAGGGGACATCGAATTGATCAATAAAATCCACCGACACTTCGTCCCAGCAGGAAGAAAACCAGGCCACCCCGACTGCCTTGCAGTACCGGTCGATTTCCTGATATTCATCCCGGCCGAACTCGAGGCCCCGCTTCAAATCGCCATTGGTGGCGCCGAACGGGCTCTCCCTCGGTTTCATGAGTTCTTCCGGCGAATACACGATGTCAATTGTCCGTTTTTGGAATTTAACCGCATCGCATCCTGCTGCAGCCGCTATATCGATCAGTTGTTTGGCGATCTCGAGGTCTCCATTGTGATTGATGCCGATCTCGGCGACAAAGAAGCACGGATAACCGTCACCGATTTTTTTCCCCTCAATTTTTACAAAGGCCATGTCGATCACTCCTCAAAAAAGGTTTTTACATTTGACGATTCCATTCGGTAGCCATACCGGCTTCATCAATTGCTCCGTCTCTATGCGTCTTGGTCAGCCTCTCACTGGGAACGGCGTAGCAGACCAGATCCCAACCCTCGTCAAGATGAGGTCTCAAAAAGAAGTGATATCCGTCGTAGAGCCTCTTTATTTGCAGCGGAATGCTCCAGAGATCGTGCGGTTTGTGGTAAACGCAGATGGCTAATACAGGATGATTTTCACCGATCACCTGTTTGGCGCCAACCAGCGCCTCGATTTCCGAGCCTTCGATGTCCATCTTGATAAACGTGGGTCGCACATGCGCCAGGCTCTCATCAAGAGGAAAACTGTCGACCTGCCATATTCCGTCTTCCTTGACGCGCGCATCCACGCCGCCCGTCGATTCAAACCAGACTTTCTCCCTGGCTTCTCCGACTGCATAAGGATAGCACTCGACTCTTTTTTGCAGGTTTTCGTCAAGGGAAGCAATGCAGTTCTCAAGTGCTGTGAAATTCTGAGGATCCGGTTCGAAAGCGATATATTTTTTAAACGAGGCTTCCCTTCGTTTTAAAAAGGCTTTCAGGGTGTCACCGTCGAATGCTCCGCAGTCAATAAACGTCTCCTGCCCTGCTGGAGCGTAAATGTCTTCTGCAAAATACTGCTCGGCGGCGATCGGATCGGACAGCTTGCTCCAGTCGGAATAGAGCCGCCATTCCAGTTGAGCCAGGTACTCGCTTCGGGATAGATCGTCGCTCAAAAGGTTGTAGGCGCCGCTAATATTCTCTTTTTCCTTCAGAATATTGGATGGCAGATCGAGGCAGAAATCAGGCAGGAAATGTTTCGGGTATTTCCAGTACAATAGCGTGAAGGGAATGACGGTTTTACAGCCCAGACTTTCCAGCTGAGCGATAACATGCGTCATCCTGTGCCCCTTCCCGGCCTTCCAGATAGTGATCACAAATACTGCCGATGCCCCAAAACGTTGCGCCGCATCCTGGGGAGACAGAACTGGCACGCCCTCAAGAGAACGCCCCCAGAGGCCGGGGTTGTTGTCCGCGCAGGCGATCGGTTCGATCCCCTCCTGGCGCAGACCGATCAGGGTTTTATGCCCCAAACCGCCTGCGCCAAACAATACCAATGAATCACAGGCCGCAGCCATTTGATCAAAGGCTGTTGCCTCACGTTGTCTAGTATCCGGCAGAGACTCTGAAAGCAGGGAAGCGATGCTGCCATTGTTAACTGTATCGTTCATTTTTTATTACCAGCCTTTTTCGAGATATTCCAGACAGCGATATCGCCCATGATGGCGATCGTCTTGGCCGGGGCCAGGCGCATGACTATAACTGAATCAATCGCAATAATGCCGTTATATGGCAAACGATAGTTCACAGATCGCCCAGTTTGCGAAATACCATCCAGGCAACCCAAAGAACCGAAGGCAGTGTGTCCGGAGTGTCATGAACACCGCAGGCCACCCTGAGCCACCGTGCACCAGAGGGAGCGGCCACCAAACCGCTGTAGCGCTCCAACCTAGTCGTGGAAGTAAATTTGAGCTGCCTCTCGCTATGGTACTGCCGGTTCTCATCCATAAAGATGGCGATCAATCTCACAGGAGCACCCTCATTGGCCGTTCGCATCCAGGCAGACAGTTCCCAGATCACGCCAGGCTGCGCTTCAATCAGGTATTGTTGGTCCTGTTCGATCCCGGTCACGCTTGCCGTATATGTTGTGTTGCCGATCTTGACAGTGCGGCGGTTGATGATATCAAAATAGCCATCAGTCCAGGCCACAGTAGTGCCCTCATCCCCGTTAAGCCTTACCCACCCCAGGGGGAATTCCGCATCCGTGCGCTTAATATCAAAATAACCGTTAAAAATGAGGTTTTTCTCAGGTCCAGCCATGAGCGTCAGTTCACCTTCCGTTCATAGTGAAGAACTATTGAAAATTAATAGGATACCGGCTCATATTGGTCTTCATCCGGCTCCTCGGGGGGTTTTTTATAGAGCTTATGGCCCCGCGCAGCCAGAAGGGCCGCTTTCTGCTCGATGTAGCTGCGGATCGTCTGCGGATGCTCCCTGCGGAAGGGCCAGAGCGGGCGGCACTTGAGAAGATCATCCGGGTCCATCTGATCATAGCTGCTGATCGAACGTCCGAGGAGATGGTCGTAGAGTTTGAACTTATCCAATATTTGTGCCGGTGGCTTGGTGTAGCCGTAATGCACGTAGTGAATTCCGGAGTCCTTGATCTTCGGCCCGATGACCGGCTTTTCATGCACTACTCCCTCATAATGCAGGCCCGGCACATTGCGAATGAGAAACAGCCTTTTGAAAACCGGATCGTTGTCACTGCGATTCTGCATGTAGTAATAGCTTCTCATCAAATGATAGAACCAGCAGGTGTAGGCATCCACCGTCCTGTCCCTGACCAATTCGGGGAGCCGCTCTTTCAGATCGTCGTAAAAGACCTCGTCGGCATCCACGATCAATACCCAATCGCTGGCGATCTTGGAGAGAGCAAAGTTGCGCAGGCTGCTGAAGTCGGTCTCGTCAGATGAGTAGAGCTTGACCTTGCTTAATCCGCTGATGCCCGTGACGGTACGGTCAGTCGATCCGTTATCGACGACGACGATCTCCTGGACGGCATCATAAACGGATTTGATGGAAAATGGCAGATATTCCTCCTCGTTTTTCACCACGTAGAGGGCACTCACCGTAGGTACATTTGCATCTTTTCCCACCCCGTTCTCAGGGTGGGGCGCCTCGCCGATGTCAAGCTTCCGGGGTCCACCATCCTTCTCATCGCATGGGACTTGACGCCGGGCGCCGGCCGGTTCCGAGCCTTGCAGCAGATCCAGGTATAGCTGGTGGTGCTTCTCGGCGCACTTCTCCCAGGTATGTTCCAGGGCATACTGCTCGATACGGCCTATCCGGTCTTCCTGGGACTGCGGGTGTCCCAGCATTTGGCACAGGGCATCACAAATCGCTTCCGGAGTAACGGCGGATATTTTCATCACCTGTGCATCGAGATCGGCAAAAAAAGAGGCATCCGAGGTGATGATCGGCCGGCGGGCGGCAATTAGCATGCGAACGGCGGCAGAGGTGCTGTTGTATCCGCATTCGGTGTAGGGCAGGACATTGATGTCCATGGCGCTCAGATGATCGATCAGTTCCTGTTCCGGAATGAAATCCAGGCTCAATTCAATGGCGTCTTGCAACCCCAGGGTCTCGATCTGCTGTAAAAAGTAGCTGCAAAACTCACCAGAGCTTCTGTTTTCAGAAATACTGGAAAAAAGATAGCACTTGGCATTGGGGTAGCATGTGCTGCGTAGCCGCTTGACGGCCTGCGCCAGCGGCAAGATTCCCTTGTGCCAGTGCATGAATCCGAAGAAGCCGATCGCCGGTCGCGACCCCGGGCCGATCTCCTGACCGGCCCGATCCTGCCTGTGCGGGTAGACATCCGGTATCCCCATAGGGATGACTCGCAACTCCTGGGGCCAGCCTTTTTTTTGCAACAGCTCCCTGGTATGCTCTGCATGAACTATTACCCTGGTGAAGAGCCGCCGCAGGAGCTGGTTATGCAGAACGGCCTCTTCTTTATAGGAATGCAGGGTGAGCAAGGCCAGTTTCCCCTGGGTGGCCAATAGACGGCACAGGGATTCCAACTGGCTATTGTCGTAGAGGCTGTACTCATACTGGAAATGGACGATCGGCATCTCCAGCAGGTCAGCAGGGTTCAAGCCCGTCAGCGGACCCCCCAGGATCTTGACCCTCCAACCCAGCCTTTTCAGCGCCCGGCAGAGGGTTTTGGTGTACTCGGCAATGCCGCATTGTTTTCCCAGGCTGGGGATGATCATGGCCACCCCACGGCTGGCAGCTTCACATTCTCCGGGGCTCACGTGTCCGCATCCGGATGGCACCGGGCAGTGGCGCACCGGCAGCAACTCCTGCAGTCGCCGGTACATGCGCCCGGCGCTGGCATCCCAGCTCAGTTCGGTCTCGATTGCCGCTCGAGCCCCGGCTGCCCGTTCCCGCGCCTCGCTGCGGTGTTCGTAGACCCAGCGCATCAGATAGCGCAGGTGCTCGATACTGGGTCGCGCCCAATGGTGGCCACGGTAGACATCATCGTTGTTAGTTCCGAGACTGGGAACGGCATCCAGGGACTCGACCTCGATCAAAAAGGCATTGTCGTTGTTGAGCCAATCCAGGTGAGCAGACCAGGCGGTGGTGATCACCGGCAATCCGCAAGCCAGCGCTTCCAGGGCTGGCAGGTTCCAGCCCTCGCCACGGGTAGGCAGGACAAAACAGTCTGCCATCCGGTAAAGCTCCGGCATCTGGACCATGGGCATCACTTCCGGCAAGAGGGCGATTTCCGGAGCCCGCCGCCCCGGTTTACGGTGTTGGGCGGCGATTTCATGGATTGTTTTGGCGATTGCTGTTCCATCGGGGTCATAATCACTATTGGAATGGCTTTTCAACACCAGGCAGACATCATCTCCGGCCGTGAACTCCTGAAGATAGGCTGTCAGTAAAAGATCGTAACCCTTGCGGGGAACCCATTCGAAAACAGAAAGAAAAATGAATATTTCTGCATCTAGCTTGGTAAAAGCCAGGTTGCGCCCAACCGGTGTGAACAATCCGGTATCGACCCCTAGTGGCATCACCCTGATCTTGTCGGCAATCACCCCGCTGCGGCAAAAAGTCTCCGCATTGAAGCTCGAAGGCACCCATACCTCATCCATACGGTTGCAGCAGTCAACCCAGGAAGCCGGCAGGCCATCTACCTCCAGCATGGTCAACCCTACCGCCGGCAGTGTGGATACCCTGCAGAACAAGGGTGGTATGCTGATGTTGAGCAGGCCGTCGAAGCAGCCCCGACTGGCTATTATGCTATCGAGCAGATTTCTGGTCGGACCGGGCAGTTCCGCTCTGGTCACTCCCCAGGGCACCGGCTGTAGCTTTACATCCGCTCCCAAACGGAACAGGGCCAGCGCTAACTCTCGCGTTGCCGCGGCGTAGCCTGTGACATCCTCCACCGGCCCCCTGATAGTGATTTTCATGGCGTTTCCACCTCGGGGTCAATGATCTGGGGCGGCTTTTTAAAGAGCTTATAGCCCTGCAGTGCCATCTCCTGCGCCCTGGTTTCCACATAGGCCCTGATCGCCTCCGGATGTTCCCCGGTGAAAGGGTAGAGTGGGCGGTCATCAAGCAGGTGTTCCGGATCCAGGCAATCGAACAGGCCCGGTGTTCCTTCCAGCCTGGCATAGAGTTTCCACCGTTCATGGATGGCATGAGTATCTTTCACATAACCGTAATGAACGTAGTGCAGACCGCTGTCCACGATCTGTGGCCCGATGCCGGTGAGGTGCTGGTGCACCGGTCTGACGTAGTGGGCCTCAGGCGTTTTACGGAAGAGGAAGATGCGCTGGTACTCGGGATCCTGGTCCAATCGGTTCTGCATGTAATAGTAGCTGCGCATCAGGTGATAATACCAGCACAGATAGGCATCTACGCCCTGATTCCGTACCAGGTCGGGCAGCACGCTGTTAATATCTTGATAGAAGACCTCATCCGCGCACATGACCAGTATCCAGTCTCCGGTTGCGTAGTCCAGGGTCAAGTTGCGGAGGGTGGAGAAGTCGCCGGCATCAGAGCTGTATAGCCTGACCTTGTCAAATTGCCGGGCAATTTTCACCGTGTCATCTGTGGAACCGTTATCCACTACAATTATTTCATCCACAGCATCATAGATAGATCTTATAGAAAAGGGCAGATACTCTCCCTCGTTTTTAACCATATAGCTAGCGGAAACAGTGGGCATGGAATCTTCCCCCCCTCCTAATTGATCTTGCGCATCGTCACCCAGGAGATCCACGTCTCGGATGGGAGTGTCACCGGATCGTCATGAACGCCGCAGGCAATCTTGACCCATTTCGCTCCTACCGGCGCAAAGACCAGGCCGCCGTAACGCCGGAATTCTGTAGTGGAAACAAATTTCAAGTGACTTTCGCCCAGATACCGCCATTGATCATCCATAAAAAAAGCCATCAACCGCAAGGGCACATCCGGTCTGGCCGTTTTCATCCAGGCCGCCAGTTCCCAGACAACATCATCCGAATGCACCTCGATACTGTAGCACTGATTCTGGACAATTCCCGTGAAGCTTGCAACATAGCTTGTATTGCTCACCTTTACGGAATGGTTGCCGATAACAGCATGATCAGCACTCCATTCCAGCCTCGTTCCCGCGTCGCCGTTGACCTGCACCCAGCCCATCGGGAACTCGTAATCTGCCGCCTCAATATCAAAAAATCCATTAAATACCAAATTCTTGCCTCTGCTCTGCATTTCTTGCCCTGCCTCGCTACGCTCCTGTCATTCGGATGCTTATTCAGGTTCACTTTCCAAGAGCAAAGCCGCTCTATCGATTTGGGCGTTGTTCCTCAATAGATTGACCGGATAATTTTTACAATTACATAATATGCATGGAAAGAGGCAACTGTTCTGGAGCCAATATTCAGCTGTCGGCATTTCTCAAGGAGTTGAGATTGCCAAACGATCTACCGCCTCTCTTTGGATTCTCCTATACCAGAACAAGAAACGAGGCCCCTCGGAGCCTCGCGTTGACAGTTAGCTATATAAAATACATCGTTGACATAAAAGATTCGTGACAAATTAAAAAGAGGAAAAGCCTCTATGGGCTCTCCCTCTCGTTATCAACATGGTCGGGATGACAGGATTTGAACCTGCGACCTCACGGTCCCGAACCGTGCGCTCTAGCCAAGCTGAGCTACATCCCGACTGATTCGCAAGGCTTATTGTAATGTTTTTTTGACCAGCAGTCAAGGCAAACCTTCTTGATCCCGGTAAAGGGGCGACATTATCGCTGACTCTTGCCAGGCAAACCTTCTTGCCGGCTTCTTCTGCCCCAACCGCAGGGCGACGGCCGCCCCGTCTTTTCTTCCATATCCAAGACGCTTGCTTGGCCAGCACAGTGAGCAGTTTATAGGCTCTGATCCCTGCCAACAGTATTTTAAAGCCAGAACAGATCGCTGTGAGTTCCCGTCCGGGTCAGCACAAGGATGTCGTTTTCCAGCTTGTAGATGAGCAACCAGTCCGGTGTGATGCGTCATTCCCTATGCTTTGACCATATGCCGTAGCGGAAATTTCCGGGTTGCCTTCTCTTCGCCAACATCCAAACTGTAGCGTCTGGCTTGAAGGTCACTTACTCAAGACACTCAGCAGCTTGTAGATCATCGCCGCCGCTTCCGCCCTGGTGGCGTTGGCCTGCGCGTCAAGCGTGCCGGGGGTCATGCCGGTGACGATACCCGTCTTGACAACCTGTTCCATTCCGGTAACAGCCCAGCCGCTAACCGTCGATCTGTCGTTGAAGTAATCCAGTTCAGTCCCGTTGACGGCAGGCGCCTTACTCCCCAGGGCCCTGGGGACCATCACGGCCATCTGCTCCCTGGTGATCAAGGCATTCGGCGCAAACAGGCCATTGCCCGTGCCGGAAACCAGTCCTGGCGGCGTTGATGACACCATAGCACCAGTCATTGGCAGTAACATCCGTGAAGGTACCGGCAGTTCCGACGGTGGAGAGACCGAGGGCCTTGACCAGCATGGCGGCAAACTCCGCCCTGGTGATGGATGCATCTGGTTTGAATGTTCCGTCCGGGTAGCCGGAGATGATCCCCTTGCTGCTCAGATTGCTGATGGCGGCGTAGCCCCAGTAGGTGCTTGGGACGCCGGTTACCGGGGTAGTGGTGCCGCCGCCGGAGGTGTAGGTGGCGGAAACCGGGCTGCCCCATAGCGCCACCTCCGTGTTGTACGCCTGGGCGTAGACGGTGGCTGCCTGGCTCAGGGTGAAACTATACGGGAGGGAGCTGAGGTAGACGGCGTCGCTCACCGACTGCGGATCACCGGCCAGGGAGTAGTAGACCGAGTCTCCAACCGAACGATCGGGATCGCTGATGGTTACCTGCAGTGGCACTGTACCGGATGAGGGAGCGATGCCGGGAGTGGAGACGGTGCCGCTGCCACCGCTGCCTTCCGCCACGAAGTTGGCTGTCAGGTTGATATCGCTTGCCGGCATGGTGAAATTGTGCACGCTGCCGGTGACCGTATTACCATCCGGTGTTGTCCAGTTACTGAAGGCGTAGCCGCTGGCGGGAGTGGCCGTCAACTGCATGGAAGACCCTGCTGCGTACGAGGGATACGTGCCGTTGCCGGTGACCGTGCCCGCTCCCGCCTGGTAGACATAGCCGCTGACGTCCTCCCAGCCGCCGAAGGTGTAGCCGTTATTGGTGAGGCCGTCCTCGTCCGCCACGGTCACGGTGGCGCCGGCGGCGTAGCTGGCGGTGGCCGGTGGCGCACCGCCGGCTCCGTTGGCCTCGTAGGTGACGCTGTAGGTCGGCGCCTGTACTATTGCCTGTGATATTCTCTTGATGGCGTTGTTGCCGGTGTCGGCGACGTAGACGTTGCCGCTGCTGTCCACCGCCACGCCATAAGGACTGTTCCCAGAGCAGATTCTGCGCTATGTTAATTCCATTTATCTTATTATCGATAATTAGCCTTGTTATAGTAAAGAAGGCTTGGGCTGCGCCAAGCACACTGCGGTTTTACCGCCGCCATCCTTTTTCGTTTGTTTGGTTATCAAAACCGCTCTGCACGCCGGCTCCCGCCGCATCCTTCATCTGCGACTGCAGCATGCTTCTCAGCATCTGAATCATTTCGGGAGTGATGCCATCCGGCAGGCCTGAATCTGCCGCACTGAAGTCCTGCTTCTTTAATCTGAATTTAGTCAGCATCTGCTTGAGTTGCAGGGACTGGCCGGACAACTCCTCGCTGGCGGAGGCGGATTCTTCGGCGCTGGCCGTCACCTGCTGGGTCACCTGATCCACCTGGGACAAACCCTGGTTGACTTGGCCGATACCCTCGGCCTGCTCCCTGGAGGCGGAGGCGATCTCTCCGATCAGGTCGGTCACTTTGATAGACCCGGTCACGATCTCATCCAGAGCCTTGGAGGTGCCCTCGGCGATCTTGGCACCGGCCTCGGTCTTCTTGATGGATCCCTCGATCATCTCGGCGGTCTCTTTGGCGGCAGCAGCACTTCTCTGGGCCAGGTTCCTGACCTCTTCGGCCACCACGGTGAAGCCTTTGCCGTGCTTGCCGGCACGCGCCGCCTCCACGGCAGCGTTCAAGGCCAGGAGGTTGGTCTGGAAGGCGATCTCGTCGATCGCCTTGATGATCTTGGAGATGCTGGTCGCCGCTTCGTTGATTTCAGCCATGGCCCTGACCATGTTGCCCATCTCCCGGTTGCCCATCTCCGCGTTGATCCTGGCCTGGGTGGCCAGTTGATTGGCCTGGGTGGCGTTCTCGGCGTTCAGGTTGGTCTGGGAGGTCAGCTCGTGCATGGAGGCGGTGATCTCCTCCAGTGAGCTGGCCGATTCCGTGGCCGCCCGGGATAGGGACTGACTGGAATCGGAGACCTGGCGGGCGCCGGTGACCACCTGATCTACGGTCACCGCCACCTGGTTCAGGATATCGTTGAGCGACTTTAAGGTGGCGTTGAGATTCTCCTTGATTACGGCGTGATCTCCCTTGTAGTCACCGCGCATCTCGACGTCCAGATTGCCCCGGGCCATCTCCTGGAGGCACCCGGAGGCCTCGTTGACCGGTCTGATCACGGCCTCCAGGGTGGTGTTGACGCCCTCGACGATCTCATGGTAAGCACCCCGGAATTTGGCAGCATCGCCGCGCACCTGCAATTTTCCTTCCTGTGCTGCCTGCGTCAGCAGCTTCAGTTCAGTTTCCAAGCTTTTCAGTTCACCGATCATATTAGACAGGCTCTTGGCCAGGACGTCATTCTCGGACCTGATATTAACTTGAACTGAAAGGTCACCTTCGGCAATGCCTTGTGCCGCCTCGGCCATCTGATTGGTTGACTCAAAAAGCCTGATGAAGGCTGGTACCAGATTATCGTTCTCGCTCCTGCGGCCAATCTTTTTATATTCGTCGAGGTAACCAGTGTCGCCGTTGCTAACAGCATTTACCACGTCGCAAACTCGTATCAGCCATTCGTTGACATTGTTGGCGGCCGTTTTTAAATCATCCCAGATCCCCGTGTAATCCCTTTCAATTTTAACGGTATGATCATTTTCAGACATCTTGCCAAGGCATAGCATCAGATCGCCGATCGGATTGGCTATAGAATCGAACAGTTCGTTCATGCCCTGTACCATCTCTCTGTATACTCCCTGAAACTCATCGGCGTTGCTGCGTTGCGTAAGATCTCCGAACGAGACGGCGTTAGTCATGGCGCCGATCTCTCCGATAACGCCGGTAATTGCCTCTATACAAGCGTTCAGGTTGTTCTTGATATCGTTGAAGTCGCCGTTATACTCCTCGGTGATCCGCTCCGGAATGTCCCCCCTGGAGATGCGCGCGATATAGGCGGCAGCAACATTGATGGGAAGCATCAGGGCATCCAGCATCTCATTGACGCTGCTCACCAGCAACTGGTAATCCCCCTCCGCCCCAACCTCGGCCCGCGCCGACAGTTCGCCGGCCTTGGCCCTGATCACCAGGTCCTGCACGGCCTGGAGAGCCAGCTTCTGGCCGGTGCGCTCCACAACGGTTTCCATGACCCCGGTGATCTCTCCCTTCGAATTATAGGTCAGAGCCGGCATGCACTCAAAAAAACATCTCTTGCCTTTAACCGTCGCCCAGGTTTCCACCGGAGATACCTCCCCGGTGGCCAGGGCCCTCTGCATAGCGCTGCTCTCAGATACGATCAGCGATAGAACAGGGGCGCCCTCAAGTTCATTCTTCTGCAGGCCTACCAGTTTCGCAAAGGCATCGTTGCCATAGACCACGTTTCCGTTAAGATCAGCCATAAAAACGGGCATGGGCAGCATGTCCACCGATAAACTGCCTTCGCCGCTTCCGCCAGCGTCCGCCTCTCTAGCCGCCGTCATAGTTAGCGCCACCTTCCAGTAACAAAATAGCCTGTTGTGCTCGATAAGATCCCGGAACCCGTCAGGTTTGTATCCAAATGCCCAAGAGCACAGTTATCAACTATCCCTGGGTTATTTCGCTGATCAGAAAACGAGCCATCTCTTTAGCAAATTCGATCGGCATGATCTGCAATATTTCACTGTCGATAAGCCCTGCTACCAAAATCTTAAAGGCTATTCGAAGAAATTGCCCGTCCCCATCTTCAAGTATCGGGGAGAGGCTTCTGGATGCCCCATCGAACAGCGGGAACTCCGGCGTCGAGATGATCACTTTTCTATTAAACATGAAGGACAACGAAGAGGCGGCAGAGCCCATCATCTGGTTCATTACCTCTGACATGGCGCTCAGATGAGTCTCGTTAAATCTCTGAGCGCTAGCGTCAACACCGCTTCCCCCCATCATTAAATCCTCGATTACGACGGCGTCTTTCTTGTTAATCACCAACAGGTTCTCACCCACAAACCCATCGGTATACCGTATTTTCATCACTATAAATGGTAGAGGACAACTCACCCTCAACAGTTTCCGAGTGGTAATATGTAGTTCGGGGCTGGAAATCTCCACTTTTTTCTCTATCATTTTAGAAAGAGCTGTTGTCGCCGCTCCGACAACAATATTAGCCACTTCGCAGATAACGTTCTTTTCCAGATCAGAGATATTTTCTGCTGCGGCATGGCTGTCTCTTCTGCTTTCATCTGAAGATAGCTTTTTATTCATGAATTGTCTTTACTCCTGTTCCTGCTGCCTGCCATTTTCCAACATAGAGGCAGGACATTAACTGTTTGCCATGTTTGCTCTTGCGAAAACTACAAATTATTATTCCGGCAGATTCCTGGCCACTTTTCGCACCGCTTCCAGAACCTTGTCCGGCTTAAAGGGCTTGACGATAAAATCTAGCGCTCCGGCGGCAATTGCCTCTTTCATCACAAATTCCTGGCCCATGGCGGAGACCATAATGACTCTCGCCTGCGGATCTAATTCCCTGATCTCTTTAACGGCCTGGACACCGTCCATCTCAGGCATAGTCATATCCATGGTAACCAGATCAGGGCTGTGCTTTTTATAGGCTTCCACTGCCTCGATGCCGTTGGCGGCATGCCCGACCACCTCGTAGCCGGCGCTGCTTAATATTCGCTCCAGAGTAATCCGCATGAATGACGCATCATCCACTATCAATATTCGCATTCTGCCAACCTCCAAACTTTTATCAAATTCATATTTGAATGATCGATTATAACCGGATTCAAGAGCATGATCATCAGCATCAAGCACCTATAATACACCCAGCAATTCCCGTGAAATGCTGGACAGCGGCGCTATTTTCATTACCGCCCCTAGGGCGATGGCCTCCTTGGGCATCCCAAAAACAACGCTGCTCTGTTCATCCTGCGCAATTGTGAATGCGCCCGCCTCTCTCATATCAAGCAGGCTCTTTGCGCCATCCTTGCCCATCCCTGTGAGCAGAACCCCGATGGCATTCCGGCCGGCGTATTTAGCCACTGAGCTGAATAGCACCTCGACTGACGGGCGTTGATGGTAGACCAGCGGGCCATCTTTTATTTGAACATAGTAGACTGCTCCACTACGTTTTAGGACCATATGCTTATTACCCGGGGCTATCAATGCCTTGCCCGGAGTGGCCAGCTCCCCGTCCTCGGCTTCTTTTACTTCAAGCCTGCACAGACTATCCAGCCTCTGGGCGAACGACTTGGTAAAATGCTGCGGCATGTGTTGAACGATCAAAATCGGAGGCATCTCTACCGGTAGCTGCATCAACACTTCTTTAATGGCCTGGGTGCCTCCGGTGGAGGCTCCGATGGCGATGATTTTGTTAGTCGTTCTCAGCATTGCCGATGAATGAACTCTGGTCTGAGGAACCGGATTCTTGAGCGCATCCCTTGGCTTGAACTGCTTAACCGTAGCTACCGCTTTAATTTTTTCAATCAACTGCTCACCCATATCTCTGACAGAATACGAGGATCCCGGTTTGGCCACCACCTCAAGCGCTCCAAACTCAAGAGCCTTCATGACCACCTCGCCCCCACCCTGCGCCAGCGAACTCACGATAATGACGGGGAGCGGATAGTGCTTCATCAAGATCCTGAGAAAGGTCAGCCCGTCCATCCTGGGCATTTCCACATCGAGCAGAATTACGTCCGGCCTCAACTGCACAATTTTATCCCTGGCTATATAAGGATCGGGCGCGGTTCCGACAATCTCGATGCCAGGATCCGATGAGATCTCCTCGGCCAATATTTTTCGGGCCAGGGCGGAATCGTCTACGATCAGCACCTTAATCCTTTTAAAATCAGCGATACCAATCATCCCTTCTGACACTCATGCCCTTGTAGACCACAACCTCTCCGCATTCGTTGTCAAAAATGAGTTTCCTTCCCGTATTCCCGCCTGTATCACGGGTTACAACCTCAATATCATATCTTCTCAATATCTTTTCAGCGGCGGTGACGTTTTCCACGCCAACCGCAGAGCTAAAATCAGGGTTTTGCCCGCCTCCCACAATATGCGCTTTAAGATTCATCCTGGCGGAACCGGCCTTGATCATCAGTTCGATCAGGCATTGTATCGAGGCATCCCCGTATCGCGCAGTCCGGCTATTATTGCCGGCCCAGCCGTAAATATAATGATTTGCTCCCCCGAACCGTTTGCGGCAATCCCACAGACAAACTGCCACGCACGAACCGAGTACCGTGCAAATCAAATATGGCTCCTCGCTGAAAAAGATATAACCAGGCTGTAAAAAGTATTTTTCGGAATTGTCGTTCATCGAACTACCATTGCCAAACTAAGAATATCACCGGCACGCTAGTCATGTTTCCGGTCATTTGGCCGCCCTTATAATGTTTGTGTAAACCGCAAGCTCCTGACAAAGCGTCATCCTCGCACTGAAAAATCATCGCAGAGCACGCTTGAACAGCGTCTCGATATCCAGGATGAGCGAAACCAGGCCATCGCCCAGAATGGTCGCTCCCGACAGAAAATCCATGCCGCGAAATTCAGAGCCGAGCGGTTTGACAACAATCTCCTGCTTATCGAGCACGCTTCTCACAGGCAGGGCCTTCAGGATGTGCTCCAATTCCAACACTATGATCATGCCCTCCCGGTAATCGATGGCACTGCTGTTCATGCCTAGAATCCGATCGATTGGGATCACCTGGATGACCTCGTCGCGTATCTTGATCATATCCGGTTTTCCCTTGATATTGACCCATTGCGACCCTTCCGGCTTCAATATCTGCTTGATATTGAGCGTCGGAAGGATGTAGCGTTCGCCAAACACATCTACGATGGTTCCGTTGATGGTGGCTAAATTAATCGGGATTTTAAGGATAAAAGCGCATCCGCGCCCTGGGTCATTGGATATTTCTATCTTACCCCCGATATTGACTATCTCCGTTTCCACCACGTTCATGCCAACCCCGCGTCCCGAAATGCTGTCTATGCTATCCTGGGTGGAAAAGCCGGGCAGGTATATGAGTTTTAATATCTCCTCATCGCTGTAATTTCGATTGGGATCGACCAGGTTCTTCTCCTTCGCCTTTCTCCATAGCAGATCGATCTCCAAACCCCCGCCGTCGTCGGCGACTTCAATATACACAAAACCCCTCTTGTTGTATGCATTGATGCACACCTGCCCCTGCGCCTGTTTGCCGCGCGCCAGCCTCTCGCCGGCAGGCTCAATACCATGTGCTATGGCATTGCGTACCAGATGCATCAACGGGTCCTGAATTCTTTCCACCACGCACCGGTCTATTTCAGTATCCTCACCGGATAAGTTAATGGCTATATCCTTGTCGAGTTCCTTGGCCACGTCACGTCCCACCCGCAACAGCTTCTGGAATGATTGCCTGAGCGATACCATCCGCAGAGACATTGCTATGGTCTGAATATCCTTGGTTATTCTCTCCATCCTGATAATATTGTTGGAGAGTTTGCCGCTCAGCCTCGCCTCTGCCAGCAAGTCGCTGATCTCCTGTTTGTGAAGCGATTGGGTGATCAGCAGCTCTCCAAGCATATCGACCAGGCTGTCGACCTTTTGCTCCGGAATGCGGATAAACAGCTGGCCCTTCAGGTCAGCCTTGGATCCGGTTTGCTCATTGAGCGCCTCCACGACATTCTTGAGGCTCGCCTTCCCCTCTTTCAATGCCACCTGACCGAACTTGAGCCCCGGATAACTCTGGTGCTGTTTAGCTATCAGATAATCGATGTTTTCCGGGTTCACCACGCCCTTGGCAGCAAGGATCTCCCCTAATTTCAAATTATTTTGCCGTAGGCTGGGACCATCAGGAAGGCTTTCTGCCATTGTGCCGCCCGAGCATTTGAACAGCAGATCAAGATGCCTATCGACATTCCCCAGATATTCCAGGCTGGAAGATAATGCGGTATCATCGCACAGTTCCTTCACCAAGGCCAGGGACCTGATGATGATATCCAGGTATCGCTCATCCAGATTGTCTTTTCGCTTGAGGAAATTATCGATCAGCGTTTCCGTACCGGCTGAGATATTGTAAACGGTCGAATGATTGATATGGGCAGACAGCGTTTTCATGGTATGAAACCGCTGCCAGATGTCGTTGATCAGTTTTTCGTTGCCGAGGTCGGACACTATGTCCAGGCAGGCCAGTTCCGATAGGCAAACCTGGTTTCTTATTTCCCCGATGACAGCATCGGGGTATTCCCGCCCCACCATGCCGTCGCTTGCGGTATCGCTTTCAATAATGCTATTTACAACATCGGCGATCTCCTGCTCATGAGTATAATGGTCCACTGTTATCTGATCGATTTCCGTAAGCGATGAATGGAGATCTTCCCGGATCTCTTCACCGGTTCTTGCAGATACGACTAAGGCCTTGATATCTGTGCCCTCAAAAACGAAGGAACCATTGTCAAATTCCTCTTTAGTGGGTTTGGCGGGACAAGATTTAACTATCTCAGCAGTTCGTTCCAACTCTTCGTATACCATCCACGCCCTGATAGTCCGGAAGACACAATCAGACGCCAGCTTGATGGTCACCGCATAGGCGATGTAGCCCGATGAGGCCTTTCTCGTTATATAATCCAATTCGGAGGGGCCTGCCGTCAGATCGTTCTGCCGTACCTTGCCCGTCTCCCCAGAACCATTTGCATCGCCAGTTGAGAGATTCTGCACGGCATATTGATCAAGCTGCTCCATGATCCCTGAACAATCAATGCCATCTTCGCTTCCAGTTCTCCCTAACTGCTCGACGGCCTTTTCAATAAAATCGTGGCAGGCAAACAGCAACTGCACAATATTGGAATCAACGCTGATCCGGCCATCCCTGATCGACTGTAAAAGATCTTCCATTCTATGAATGATCTCTGCTGAGTCCAAAAAACCGACTGTGGCAGTGGAACCTTTCATGGTGTGAAACGCCCGGAATATCGTATTGATAATATCTTGATTTCCCAGGTCATTATCCAGCAGCAGGAGAGACTCATTAAGCAATTGCAGGTGCTCTCTCATATCTTCAAGATACAGGTCGAACAGCTCGATATCATTCGTATCCATTGATTTTGGCCCCTTTAACTTGTACATTTCCAGGCATCTTCACGTCGCCATTTTCTTAGGCCTTCATATAAACTGAAGGCTCAAGAAATGTAAACCGGTGCTCCTTAGAAACCAGCCCTTCTGAATGGCCGATAAAAAAGAGGCCTCCTGATGCTATAATGTCATACATCCTCTGCACTAGTTGTTCCTGGGCCTGACCTTCAAAATAGATCATCACATTGCGGCAAAAGATGATATCAAAATCCTTTTTAAACGGAAATGGATCCATGAGATTGAAAACCCGAAACTTGATCAGGCTCTTGAGATCATCTGTAACCTGATACAGTCCGTCTGCCTTGTAAAAATATTTCTGCAGATAGTACTGTTTGACCTCGTTTTCTATCTGCAGCGCATATACCCCTCTGGCGGCAGCAGACACGACCTTCCTGCTGATATCGGTGGCCAGCATTTTAATAGCGATCTCCTCCGGCAGGCTCTCTTTCAAAATCATAGCCAGCGTGTAAGGCTCTTCTCCCGTCGAGCAGGCCGCACTCCAGACCCTGATCTCTCCATGCTCTCTGATTCTCTTGTTTTTACCCAATAGGTAGTTGATTTCATTAGTGATATAGTCGAAATGGCTACTCTCCCTAAAAAAATTAGTAGTGTGCGTCGTCACCTCATCCAAGAACCTGGTCAGATACAGGCTGCTGCTGTTTATGAGTTCATACAATTCATCATACGAGGCCACATTGCTGCCAGTCATCATCTTTTGCAGCTTTCGTTTGAGCATATCCGTCTTTTCCCTGGTAATGCGAATTCCATATTTATCCTTGAGGAGTTGACTGAAAAGACGGATATGTTTTTCCGTGAAATGCCGCTGAGCCTGTGGCATCCTAAAAATCGTCCAACCCCTCATCCAGCGGGATTGCCTCGTTGGGATCGACGATACGGGTCTTCGCCCTACCGCTGCTTACGCCGCCATCCTTTAAGGCCAGCGAGGTGTTGCCTGACTTGGCCCTCGACCCGACCTGTTTTGCCTGCAGCTGGTGATCACGGCTTCTCAATATGTTAGCGCTTGCCACGCTCGTACGCCCGCTGCCGCCCTCTACTAAGTTCTTGAGTTGCCCTACGATCTCGTTCATGCTCTGCGCCTGGGCGCTCAGCTCCTCGGACGCTGAAGCGCTCTCCTCGGCAGTCGAGGCGCTTTCCTGAATGGCTTTTTCCATCTGCATAATGGCCTTGTTGATCTGGTTTATGCCCTGTGTCTGCTCCTGGCTGGCAGCCGATATCTCATCAATGAGTTCGGTCACCTTCTTTACCCCCGATGCTATGTCTGCAAGCTCCTCGCCGACCTTCCGCGAAGCATCCACGCCTTTTTCGGAAAGATCTATGTTGCCTTCTATCATCGCCGCAGTATCTTTGGCGGCCTGGGCGCTCCGCTGAGCGAGGTTGCGCACTTCTTCCGCCACCACGGCAAATCCCATTCCCGCATCACCGGCCCTGGCAGCTTCGACAGCCGCATTCAAAGCCAAAATGTTCGTTTGGAAGGCAATATCATCGATAACCTTGATAATTTTAGCGATCTGGTCGCTGGATTTCTTGATCTCATTCATCGAGGACATCATCTCGCCCATATCGCCGTTGCCCTTGTCGGCCGAGCCCCTGGCCTGCGATGCCAGTTGCGCAGCCTGCTTGGTATTATCAGTATTCTGCTGAATCATCGAAGAGGATTCCTCAAGGGTGGATGAGGTCTCTTCAATCGAGGAGGCCTGTTCAGCATTTGCTTCAGCAAGCTGCTGGCTGGCCGCAGAAAGCTGCTCGGAAGCCGAGGCCACTTGCTGTGCGCTTTCCGTCAGGCCGTTTACGGCCGCAAGCATCGGCCTGGTAATGGAGATGCTGAGAAATATACCCAGAAAAAGCGCCAGGAGAGTCCCCAAAAACATGCCGATCATCGACACCACTGTTGATGTGCCGGCTTGTTTGTCTGCGTTGATCAAGGTTTGGCTGGCCTGGCTCTCGTTCATTTGGACGAGTTTGTCGAGCGGCTTCTTGGCATCTTCGTAATAGGTGGCATTGGCCAGCTGGATCATTTGATTGCGTAGATCCGGAGACTTGGCCACCTGGTACTGCTTCGACAATGACACCATAGAAGTGTTTGCCTGACGCCACTTATCCCAGGCCGGTGCAAACTCGCTGTTCAGGGTAGTTTTCTCATCATCGCTGATCGTCGTTTCTTCATACGCCTTGCGCTCATCGTCGGCCTCTTTGAAAGAAGCGGTGATGCTGTCATACTGCGTCTGGAGTTCATTGGCAGTGGCATCGGGTATCAGCATGGCGTTCTCTGCGCTGTCAATCTCAGCCTGAGCTACCGACATTGTCAGCAGCGACTTGATGGCCGTTTCGCTGTCACCGACATCCCTCACATGCGATGCCACGGTTTTGACTCCATTCCAACCGACAATACCGACAATCAGCGTGATCGCTGCGACGATCAAAAATCCGCCAATGATCTTGGTCTTTAGACTGAGCGTGTTCAGCATCTCTGCATCCTCCTTATATTTCCTTCAATAAGAACAGGTCATTGCTTCCAAAAACCTTCTCGATATCCAGCAAGAGAATCACTTTATCCTTGACCTTGCCAATGCCCAGCAGATAGTTTTCCGCATCCTGGTCGCTATACTGCGGCGGCGACTCGATATCAGCAACCTGAATCATGACGACCTCGGATACGATATCCACTATGATCCCGATCTGTCTTTTACTCTCCGGTGTGTCAACCTCGATGACGATTATGCAGGTACGCTCATTGTACTCTTTCCCCTCTAGCTCCAACTTGAGGCGCAAATCCATCACCGGAATGATTTTGCCCCGCAAGTTGATCACCCCCTTGATAAACTTGGGCGCCTTGGGCATATGAGTGATCTCCATGATCCCGATTATTTCTTTTACCTTTTTAATGGGTATTCCATACTCCTCGTCTGCCGACCGGAAGGTAAGATATTTATCGCTTTGCTGCGACAGTTCCAAAAAGCTCACCACCTTTTAATCATTGTTAAACACGGATTAATGCCTCCACATCCATCTATGCCATCAGCGATCACCTTGACGGCCATGTGGAGAAATCGCGTTTATTACGGGCGCTTTAAAATAAGCTCCCAAGATCATTGGGGAACGATCTCCCGATCCCATACGTTTGGCATAGTTGGTAAATAACCACCTACCTATGTCCTATATGTCATGACAATTTCGACATTATATATATAATTCCTTCTTTCGGATAAACTATTTTTAACGACCTGAGGCTTTTTCGAACAAAAAACGATAGTCTGACGCAACTATGTACATGTCCGTAACGAAGGTAAGGCGCCTCCGCTGCATGCAGGCAGCCCGCAACTGCCCTGCAAGCGGACGGCGCCTCCGGCAAAATAGTATCCATAATGGAAAACAAATGCAGGAAGTGGTAAGCAGGATCTAGAACCCTCCATTACTCCCATGGTTATCCATTGTGCAGGTTGTATCCGCCCTAAGGCCACCTCCCGCCCTGTGCATCCAATCCCGCCATGGCAATGCCTTTGAGCAACGCGGATAATGATACCCGCCGCTGGATCATCCATCACAGGAATCATCCGGCCTCTAACTGGAGATGCCTATCGAGAAAAGATCGCGTAACTAGCACGGAGCGCTCACGAGGCCATAGAAAATTACATCAACGAATTTGTGGCTGTCCTCGTGCTATTCGAACGAGATCTGATTTTATCCGATAGATAAGCGGCGGGTACCCGGGTACCCGGCCCAGAGGGTGCCCCGGTGGGGTGGGATAACATCTTCTAGGATTCAGGTGGGGTTAAAACCCCACCTGAATCAAGAATTTGTTTATAAACACATATGATTCAGAGCCAAGCATATTAGATTAGTCGTGTGCCTATGGGTTTTGAGATTTCGGACAAAACCGATACCGGAAAAGCCAGTGGTTGTGGGATGTTGTTTTTGAAACGGCCCATTTTTCACTATTCAAGGTCGAACCGGGGGGGGACAATCCATATCAATGGAGATTAACAACATAAGATCAAAAAGACAGCTGCTTAATCTATCCCAAGAAAAAGTCGCCAATTTATGCGGCATTTCACTAAGACATTACATAAGGATTGAAAATCGAAAATCGATTCCATCTGTCATACATGCCATATATATTTCCAAGACATTGCATGCCGATATTATAGAACTCTTTAATCCCATATACTATACAGCTACAAATCATAACGTCCAGCAATAGGCGGCATCCGCCCGTTGTCCATAGCCTGACGGGATCTGGAGATAGCCGGGCAGGAAGCGGAGCCGGGACGTAGTCACAAGCATGCAGAATGACCGGACGATCCGTCCCATCAGGAATTGAACCGGTATCCGGTGCCCCACAGGGTTTCGATCAGTTCCGGATTGGCCGGGTCCTGCTCGATCTTTTTCCTGATCTTCTGAATGTGCACTGCCACTGTAGCCACATCACCGTAGCAATCATTATCCCAGATGGTATCGAAGAGGTGTTGTTTGGTGAAGACGATATTGGGGTTGGAGGCGAGAAAGACCAGCAGTTCATACTCCTTGGCGGTCATCTGCACATCCTGTCCCCTGGCCGTGACCTTGTGGGAGGCAGTGTTGATCTCCAGTCCCCGGCAACTGATGACCACGCTTGAGACATGGTCGCCCTTCAGACGCTCGTAGCGGTTGATGTGGGATTTGACCCTGGCCACCAGTTCAGAGGGACTGAAGGGCTTGGTCAGGTAGTCATCCGCCCCATAATCCAGCCCCCTGATCTTGTCGATATCATCATTCCTGGCCGAGACCACGATCACCGGAATTTCGGCCCGCTTGCGGATCTCCTTGATGATCTCGTATCCGCTCTTATTGGGCAGCATCAGATCCACGATCACGACGTCATAGGCGCCTGAGACCGCCTGTTCCAGCCCTTCGGCCCCGTCTGAGGCGATGTCGGCCTGATACCCGTTCAATTTCAGGTAGTCGCGTTCCAACTCCGCAATATTGCTGTCATCCTCGATGATCAGGATACGTTTCATCACAGGCCGCCCCCTTCACCGGCTGAGGCAACCGGTAGCCTTATGGTAAAGCAGGCGCCCCGATGCCCCTCGCTGGATACCGTTATCTCTCCCCCGTGGGCATCAACCAGTTCCTTGGCGATGGCCAGGCCCAGCCCCGTGCTGGCCAGGTCTTTCTTGCGCTCGCTGTCAATCCGGTAGAACCGGTCAAAGATATGGGACGCTACATCGGGGGGAATGCCCGGTCCGTTGTCGCTGACGGCGATGGAGACCGAGTCGCCCTGCCTTGATAGGCTCGCCCTGATCAGACAACCCGTTTCATTGCCGTATTTGACGGCGTTTTCAATGATGTTACGCAAGACCTGGTGCAGCCTCTTGCGATCGAGCCGGACCAGGCAATCACCTTGCAGGCTATCGGTATAGTCGAAACCGGTCTGGCGCTCCTGGAGCTCCAGCTGGAACTCCTCCATGATATCCTGCACAAACGGCCGGATGGAGACCGTCTCGAACTGAAATTCCAGCTTCTGCATATCCAGCTTGGAAAACAGGAACAGGTCGTCGATCAGCCTATTGAGGTAGGCGGTGTTGTTATAGATGATCTGCAGATACCGATCCAGCATCTCCCGGGGGATCTCATGCTGATCCCGGATCACCTCGATGTATCCCTGCACCGACGTGATCGGTGTCTTCAGGTCGTGCGAGATGTTGGCGATCAGGGCCTTCCGGTTGGCCTCGTATTCCGCCTTGATCCTCTCACCATCCTGCAGCTTCTGCGCCATCTCGTTGAAGGAATCGATCAGGATGCCCATCTCATTGGCGACATAATTTTCGACTCTAACGCTATAATTCCCCCTGGCTATCTCCTCCACGCCATCTTTCAGCTCTTTCAGGGGCTTGAAAAACCTGTCGTTCACCCTGCTATGGTATAGGAAACTCGTGAACAGCATCAGGCTGATCAGACAGCCGAAGGCGATGCCGGCCACCTTGATGCCCGCATACCGATATACCATATACCATACGGCCAGATTCACTAGCACGGGCACCCAGCGGTAGTATTGACCGAATTTGTAATACCGCTGGATCTCTTTCTGCTCCAGATGGAGGTCCCAGTGATGCCTCTGAGCCTCTCGGCCTCTCTGATACATCTCTCTGCGCCACTTCCGGAGGGCCTCGATCAATTCAACAGAGCTCACGAGCCAAGTTTTGCTCTTTCCAGCCATGCTATACTCATCACCCTGTGTCCTTATTCGACCCCTGCCTTACCTCACTATCCTAGCACGGATTTTTAAAATCTATTTAAAAAATCTTTAAAATCCCAAGAAAGTTCGGCCTTACAATGTGCCATTAAATCCAAGAGGCGTTCCCATCTGCGTTAATAATTTGGCTATTTATATTTATTTTATAAATACGATCAGGCATTTTTAAACATCCCGGCTAGAATGGTAGGGAGCAAAAAGAAGGAGGCCGTGTGATGAAGAACATCACTGAAGTCATTATTGACAGCACCAGGTGCGTTGGCTGCGGGCGCTGCAAAAAATCATGCCTGGAGGGAGCCATCAAGGGGGATAAGAAAAAACTGCACGTGATAGACGCCAATAGGTGCACCAGATGCGGACTTTGCTACTACAGGTGCAGGCATAACGCGATCAGGCGTTCACAGGGCCTCTCCCAGGAAGCATTATAGGCCACAAATAAAAACGAGGGATGGTTGGCAAATGAACAACATCATCGAAGTAAGCAACTTCACCAAGAGATTCGGCGACTTCACGGCCGTCGACAACATCTCTTTCTCAGTGGAAGAGGGGTCGATCTTTGCCTTTCTCGGCCCCAACGGAGCGGGAAAAAGCACGACCATCAACACTCTCTGCACCATTCTCGATAAAACAGAGGGCAGATTGAAGATCAACGGCACCGATGTCGCTGAAAACAAGAGCAAGGTCAGGAAAGACATCGGGATCGTGTTTCAGGAGTCGACGCTGGACGGCAAACTGACAGCGCGGGAAAATATCTACCTGCACTGCGACTTCTACAACGTACCCAAAAATGAGGTCGGGGAGCGGGCCGATTTTGTCCTGGAACTGGTAGACCTGCAGGAATGGGGCAATGCGCCCGTGGCCAGCCTGTCCGGAGGGATGAAAAGAAGAGTGGAGATTGCCAGGGGGCTGGCGCACTCCCCCAGGGTACTATTTCTGGATGAGCCGACCGCCGGGCTAGACCCGCAAACCCGGGCCAACATTTGGGACTACGTGCGCAAGCTGCAGCAGCAGCAAAACATCACCATCTTTCTGACCACGCACAATATGGAGGAGGCGGAGATCTGCCAGCAGATCGCCGTGATCGATCACGGCAGGCTGGTGGCGCTGGACACGCTCCATAATCTCAAGGCGCAGTACACCTCAACCACCATGCGCATCAGAACCAAACAGGAAGACCTCCTGTCAGGATATCTCAGGGAGCGCTCCCTGAGATACGAGATCAATGACGGCATGTTCACGGTCAGTTCCGCCCAACTCGCCACAATACTGGAGGTCGTCTCTACGTTCCATAATTGCATCACCGATCTGGAGATCTCCAAGGGCACACTGAACGATGTGTTCCTGGCGATCACCGGCAGGGAGGTCAGAGCCTGATGCGGGCAATAAAAGCGATTTTTATGCGGAATCTGATAAATTTCTACCGTGACCGGACGCGGTTTTTCTTTACCATTTTCATGGCGGTCTTTTTTCTGTTCATCTTCTCGTTCGTGATGAAAGCCGCCGCTATCGGAATGGCCAACCCCATGAACTACCTGATCTCCGGCATTATCATCATGTCGGTCTTTCAGACGGCGCTCAATAATTCGATGAACATCATCGAGGATGTCGCCAGCGGCTTCATGCGGGAGATCCTCGTCTCCCCCATCTCCAGGTGGCAGATCTCCATCGGCCAGGTGCTCTCTTCAACAGCGATCGCTCTGCTGCAGGGCCTGATCATCGTGATCATCGGGTTGTTCATGGGGCTGCAGGCCGACCCACTTCATTTCCTGGAGATGATCGGCGTGATGATCCTGGTGGGGATCGCCTTCAGCTCGATCGGCCTGTGGTTGGCCACCCTCGCCAAGAGTTCAACGACCTTCCAGGTGCTCGTCTCCGTCTTTGTAATGCCGCTGACGTTCCTGTCCGGGGCCTATATACCGACCACCGCCATGCCGGGGTTCTTGCTGCCGATAGTCTATCTCAATCCCCTGACCTACACCACATCGGTCTTCAGATACATCTCCCTGAAGATGGAAGGCCTGCCGGCGGCGCAGCTGATCAAAGCGGGGGTGGCCTTCAATATCCACGGTTTCACGATCATGCCGTATTTTGGTCTGATCATGATCGTGTTCATCGGCATGTTGTTTCTGTCTCTCTGCGTCAGCCAATTCAACAGGGCCGATTTCTCCACCGTCAAGGTTTTCAGGCACAGCCGTTGATAAACCAGATCCCGGCATAAATCAATCCCCCCTGTTCCGCATATCGAACAGGGGGGTTAATATAAACAAATTAATATTACCGGCGCAGGAAGATGACCGCCAGCACCAGCACTCCCAGCAGCAGGCGGTACCAGACGAAGGGAAGAAAGCTCTTACGCTGGAGGTAGCGCAGCAGGAAGCCGATGCTGGCCATGCCGGCCAGGGCCGAAACAATGACACTGATCCCAAAATTTAGATTGAGCATGCCGGGTGTCTTCAATAGATGCGGCACCTCGACCAGCCCGGCGCCCAGAATGATCGGGGCCGACAGCAGGAAGGAGAAGCGGGCCGCCGCCTCCCGGGTCAGACCGGAGGCCAGCCCGGCGGTCATGGTAATCCCCGACCGCGATACGCCGGGAATGATCGCCAGGGCTTGGGACAGGCCGATCAGCAAGCTCGATCCCAGGCTGACCCGCTCGATCTTCAGGCGTTTGGCGCCCCGTTGATCGGCCCAGTAAAGCACCAGGCCCATGAGGATCAACATGACGGCGATCAGCAGCGGGTTGCGCAGGGCGGTATCCGCCTTCTTCTCCAGCAGCAGACCGAAGATGGCGCCCGGGATCACCGCCACCACCAGATACCAGAACAGGCGGCTTTCCACGGTCGACTTCTTCCCCAGCCTGCCGAACGCCGCAACGATCAGTTTCACCCAGTCCCGCCAGAAAAAGATCACCACTGCCAACAGGGTGCCCATATGCAGGGCCACGTCGAATGACAGGTCAAAGTATTTCGGGTCCCACCCGAACAACCAGGGCACCAATACCAGATGGGCAGTGCTGGAGATCGGCAGAAACTCTGCCAGTCCCTGCACCAGCCCCATGATTACCGCCTGAAAAACAGTCACGTCCGTCCCTCCCAAATCGTCTCGTCCTCAACCGTATCCACTATCAAATGTCGGACACTTAATAATTTTACCACAGAGATCGTCGCAGGAATGAGATTTTAACGGATGCGGCGCACGCTGCTCCGGCCCTGGGACATCTCCACCAGATAGGCGATGTCGGCGGAATCCGCCAGATGCTGGTTGTGGGAGACCATGATGATCTGCCGCCCGAGGCTCTGGCTGAAGCTCTTCAGGAACTGGGCCACCTGGGGCGCATACTCCTCCGAGACGTGCTTGGCCGGCTCATCCAGGATCACCGGGCCGCCAAGACCGACCTGCGGGGGGTACCCCTGCGGGCGAAAGGCGTGCAACAGCGCCAGGCGCAGGGCCAGAGAGATCACATCAACCACTCCACCGCCCCGGGCATCCTGCGGCGCCGTCTCCACCCGCAGATCTCCGCCATAGCTGGAGCAGACGTAAAACTCCGCCTCGGGCCGGTCGCGCTTCTCCTCGATCACCACCTTGAAATCCAGGTCGCCGCCGAAGACGAACTGCAAGGCCTGGGTGACCATGAACTCCACCTGGCGCCGCCCCTGTTCCCGGGCGTGCCGGGCCGCCTCCTGCAGCAGCAGGCGCACCTTCTCCAGGCGCTCGGTCGCCGCTCTGACCTCGGCCAGCCGCTGCTCCTGGTCTGCCTTGTCCTGGAGCAGCTTCAGCTCCTCGCCGCGTTGTTGATGATAGACCGCCTTCGCCCGCGCCAGCGACTTCCGTAGATCGCTCAGTCCCTCATTCACTAGGCCCGCTCCTTCTCCAGCAGGTCCCAGGGGATCAGCTTGTCCGCATCCGCCAGCAGCCGGTCCATCTCCTCTTTCAGGGCGGCGATCTTCTGTCCCAACTCCTCAGGCTTGACCCCGTATTCCGCCGCTTTCTGGTACAGCTTCTCCCGCTGCTGTTCCAGCATCTCCTTCTGGCTGAGCGCCCGCGAACGCAGATCCCGGGACCGGCGCAGCGCTTCCTTGAGGCGGCTGATCTGCTTATCGTACTGGTCTTGTTCCTTTGGCCCCTGCACTATAATTCCTCCCCATGCGTATGAACTTGACTATTCCCTCATCAGGCTTGGATCGGGCTGAACCCTGGCCAGAGAACCGGCAGGAGATCAGCCGGGACCGTCCCGTAATTTCCATATTATTAAAGTCGCTCTGGCTGAATAACCACTCGTGTTAAGAATTTGTTCCAGCAAAACGTTTAGAAGCGCCCCGCGTTCCCGCATTTCACTGGTACTCGGACAGGGCGCGTTCCACCGCCTCCGGTGTCAACTCGCCGAAGCAGACCGGGCACCGGCCCAGTTGCGCCAGCAATCGCCGGTAGTCTGACAACAGTTGCCCCGTCTCCTGCTCATAGCGTTCCGCCGCCAGGGTCGCCCCCTGATACTTGCGGTCTTCATCCTCCCAATCCCGCCCCAGTTCCCGTAGGGCAAGCAGGCCCTGCCCAGCAGCGCCGGCACTCGTCAGACAGGATTCAGCCTGCTCCAGGTGCTCGGTGCGGGCGGCAATATCGTTAACGCCCTGCAAAGAGCCTGTTACCGCCGACAGCTCCACGGCTACCCGCCTCAGCTCTGACCACTGCAGGCATAATTCTTCGGCCTGCTGCCTCAGTTCCTCGGCAACGGATACGGGGGCGGTCAGGTCTGAGATATGATCGACCAGCTGCAGGGATTGTGCTATCGCTGACAAATCGCCAGACACCTGCGATAGCGCCGACCACTGCCTGTACATTTCTTCCGCCTGCTGCCACAGCTCCTCGGCAACAGGTACGGGAACGGTCAGGTCTGAGATGCGACCGGCCCGCTCCAACTGCACGGCAGTCTGGGCGATCTCCCCCTCCAGCTGGACCAATCTCAGGCAATCGCCGAGCAAGACCGGCAAGCGCTCCAGTCTCTGTTCGGCATCGCCCAACCGGGCCAAGGCAGCGATCCTGTCCCTCGCCGTCTCCAGTCGCTGGCCTACCTGTGACAGCTCGGAGGCGATGGCCGACAGGTTTCGGTGATCGACGAACGCGGCTTCCAGGTCTCGCGCCCGGTCCTCGGCCTGATCCATGGAGGCGAGGGCCGCCAGCAGGCTGCCGGTATCCGATAAGGCGCCGGATACCTCGCGCCACTGGCGCTGCAGCTCATCCAGGGCCGTAATAGTAGTGGTGATCGCCTCGATCCGCCCCAGCTTCTGCTCCAGGCTGTTGATGTTGGCCTCCAGCGCCGGCAGGTGGGCATAGCCATCCAGAACCGCCTCCAGACTGGCCAGGCTGGCACTCAGTTGCCCGTCCTCTTCCCGCAGGCGGCGCAGGTCGGTGCCGGTCGATCTCTGGGCCCAATCCAGGATGTGGACGCCGCCGAGCTGGCCGATCACCTTGGCCCTGACAGCGCCGTTCTCTGACAGCAGGAAGGGCCCTTCCAGCTGGCCTCCGAAATTCAGTTCCACCTTGTTGCGCTCATCGACCTGCACTTTTCTGATCTCTGAGGCCTGCAGGATCTCCAGGGGGATCTCGTTGTTGAAGCCCTCGAAGACCATCTCCTGTTCGCCCGGGCGCTGTAAGACATACTGGTTGTTCTTGCCGGAGGCGTTCCGCAGGCGGGTGATCTTGGCGCCGTTCTCGAGTTCTACGGTGACGCGGCAGGAGTTGGCCCCCACCCGGATGAAATTCGCCCCGCGGGGTTCGTTGTAGAAGAGCCAGCGCAGCGCCCGGACCAGGGCTGATTTGCCAAAATCGGAGGGCCCGACGATCACGTTCAGACCGGGTCCGAAGCTGACCTCCGTGTGTTCGTGCGACTGGAAGTTGTCCACGATCAGCTTGCTCAAACCGCTCATGCCTCTTCCTCCCCCCGGGCCATGGCCTCTTCGGCGAGGCCGACGCGCCGCAGCGCCTCTTCCCTGATCCCCTGCTCCAGCTGCTCATTGCGGGCGATCTCCTCCACCAGCAGCCGCACGTCAGCCCGCTGGTAGGACCCGGCCGCCTTGACCTCTGCCAGGTAGCCGGCCAGGCGCTCCTCCCTGAAAGAGGCCTCCTCCTGCCGGCTGCGGTCGAGCACGTCCACCCCCGGAGGGGCGCTCTGCAGCCTGATCTTTTCGTAGACGGGGCGGCCGCCGCCAAGCTCGATGTAGATTACCTGCACCGGCCGGATCAACTCCTGCGGGTGGTTGGAGAGGCGCGCCAGGGCACCGGGATTGAGGAAGTGCTTGCCGTCATGTTCGGCATCCGGGAACCCCAGGTGGTTGTGGCCGGCCAGGGTGAAGTCTGCTTCGGTCTCCCAGATCTGTTCGATCAGGGTATAGCTGGCGCCGGGGTAAACCGCCCGGTCGAGCAGCATGCCGTGCACCATGTGGATGGCGTAGTCGCAGTCTTTTTTGGCTACGATATAGTCATGGCGTGGGTCGCGCTGGCGGTGATCCATCTCGAAGTGGTATCCCCGTCCGGTAAGCTGTAGCCGGAGGCCGTTCTTTTCCAGGTACACCGGCTCCTGGCCGATCATCCTGACGATCCCCAGCCGGGCGGCCAGACCCAGCATGGTGCGGGGCAGCGTCTCGGCGTTGTTGCCGAACAGGTCGTGGTTGCCCGCAATGATGTAAACCGGGGCCGGGAACTGCTGGTAGATCTCCAGAAAGTCGGCGCAGACGCTGATGGCCGGCGCCGGCACATCGTAGAAATCTCCCCCGTGCAGGATGTAGTCCACCTCCCGCTCGCGGGCGATGGCCGCCACCTCCCGCAGCTTGATGGCCAGGGTGGCGGGAAAGTTGTCCTTGCGGTTGGCGGGCGTGGTGCCGCGCTTGTGGTCATCGGTCAGAAACAGCAGGCGCATGCTAATCCTCTTCTCTGAAGGCAGAACTGATGGCATAGCTGGGGCCGAAGGGCCCTGCGGTTTTCTTGAGCCTGCCGGCGGCAGCGAACTCCTCCAGCCACTCCCGCACCTCATCGAAGGTCACCGGGCGGTTGAGGCCGCGTTCGAAATCAGCCAGGTACAGGGTGATCTGGGCGGCATCCAGGGGCAGGCAGCCTGCCAGGAGCCGCCAGACCTCGGGCTGCAACATTCCGAACCCTTCCTCCAGCTCGGTGAAGGGGTTGACGGTGTGCGGGGCGCTGGTGCGGGCACAGCGAATGCGGACGGCCACGGTGCGGCCGACCACCGCCGAGGAGATGAAGGCGGTGCCGGAACTGAGGTAGGGAAGACGCTCCGCCTCCTCGGAGGTGATATCCGTCTCCTCCTTGATCACCCGGATATCGGACTCCCGGACGGTCCTGAAGATGATCTTGGTGTTCAGCTGGGCGTTGATCGTCTCATCCAGGGAGGCCGGCCGTTGGGTGGCCAGGATCAGGAAGACGCCGTACTTGCGGCCCTCCTGGGCCACCTCCCGGAATACCCCCCGCGCCGGGGCGATGATCTCGAAGCCCTTGGGGGCGAAGTTGTGGGCCTCGTCGGTGGCGATCACGAATGGTGGAAACTTCTCACCGGGCGCCTCCCCGCGCTGCAGGGCGTCGGTGTAGCTGCGCCGCAGATGGTATAGCTTGCTGATCAGATAGGAACTCAAAACTTTCAGCAGCCAGATCGGGCCGCGGATCACCGTCAGGCGCCTCCGTTTGAGGGAATCGATGATCGGAGCGATCTCCTTGCGGAAGATTCCCTCGCGCTCCAGCCGGAGCAGCCGCCACTGAACGCCCCGCAGGCTGCTGGGGAAAACAGCCGTACGGGCCATGGCCGCAATCATCTTTTCATAACGGGAATTGGGGCCATGCTTCTTCCGGATCTGCTCGCGGGCCTCATCTTCCTTTTCCAGCCAGGCGATCAGGTCCTCCAGCCGGCCGGTAAAACTCACCAGGGAATCCTTGTTCCGGTACACGGTCTTCAGAGCGTTGTCCATCCCCTCGGTGAAGTTGCCGCCGGCGGCCATGAGTAAGTTGGCCAGTTCATTGCTGCTCAGTTCCTCAAAGTTGATGCCGATATCGCGCCCGATGTTCAGGATCGCCGTCCGGCCGCCGTAGCGAGCGCCGTAATCACCGGCCATCCCTTCGAAGGTGGTGGCGAAGCTCATCTCGTAGTGGGGATCGAAGACCAGGGTCGGCACCCGCTTCTCCAGCAGTTCCTCCAGGATCACTCTGAGGCCGAAGGACTTGCCGGAGCCGGAACCCCCGAAGATCCCCAGGTGCGGGTACTCCTGCATCGCCTGGTAGTCGAAGATGAAGGGCGTCCCGCTCTGTGGCAGCACCCCCGCTCCCTTGACAAACAGCGGGGCGATCTCCCGCAGTGCCGGCGGCAGACCCTGCTGCAACTCCTCGGTGCCCAGGAACACGCCCAGCACCAGGCCGCGGTCCGGCGGGCAGGGAATCAGCAGGTCCCTGACCTCTTCGAATGACGGCACCCGCACGGCGGCCCCGACCGCTACCGGGGAGGGCAGGTTGCCCAGCATGCGCACCTTCGCCAGGTGGATCGTCTCATCGCCCACGTTGAAACCGATCTGCTCCAGCCCCTCCCACACCCGGGAGTCGATCAGAGGGCTGCGCTCCAGAGTCAGCGGGAGGAACCGGTTGAAGGACTTGGTCTCCACCACCTCGCCCCGGGGCTGGCGCAACTCCGCATCATCAACCACCAGGACCTCGTTGATGCGGAACTTCCGCTCCCTGGAGGCGACGTAGATATACTGTTGTGTGGTGACGCCAACCACCTGCACCCGCATCATCTCCCCAGTCCTAGACCATCGATTTTACAAGTGAATTTGCCGACTTTATGAATATATGATATATGCTAACAGAAGAGTTGTTCTGGCGTTCGGAATCAAATTGGCAGGCGTTCCTGATTTCTTAATAAACCAACCCTTTACTCATACTGGCTATGGGAGTATGAGAACCAGTCCCGCGCTTCGTCTCCGCCCTTGCTATAGGTCGCGGCGGGCTCGCAATGGGCTCAGGAACAGCTCCCGCAGGTCCGGGTCCAGGTAGGCGGCCAGCAGCACCTCCACCTGTTCGGCAGTGATGCGCACCTCGGCATCGACCACGTCCAGCCAGAGGGGAAAACCCCTGCCGTGGGCTGGCGTGACCGTATATAGAAAGTTCATGGCATCATCCAGGTCCCCGGCCTGCTCAGCCAGATAATCCACGGCGATCGCCTGCGGGTGCCCGGACAGCCGGGCATAGACCCGGTTCCACCGACACGGGGAGTTAGTTTGTTTATGAACCCGGAGGATCTCGCCCGGCTGCAGCAGACCGTAGAGGAACTCCCGGTCGGCCCAGCCGGTAAAAGCCCCTTTAAGCGCATCTTCTATCTCCGATACCTGCTCAACGAGGACCTGGGTGGCGATCTCCTCGGTCACTCCGAGCATGATCGCCCCCTTCTGCAAAGCACCATTTTTAATCCGCCCCCAGATTGCCGGAGCGTGTTTTTCCAGGCGGGCAAAACCGCCGTCCCACAGCAGGATCCTGGGATGTTCCCGCTCCAGGGCCGCCTCGCCCATCTGCGTCTCCATAGCGGCCAGGGTCTCCCAGCGAATATGCGCCAGGGCATCATCCGGGTTAATGCCCTGATCGAGCAACCACTGCACCCGGGCCTGGTCCTTCGACAATAGCGGAGAGAAAACCTTGTAGGCCCAGAACCTGTTTCCCGCTGCCCCCCGCCTGGTGGACCTGGCCAATGCCCGAAAGAAGGTCGCCGTGTAGGGAAAACTGGCGCCGCAGGAACCGAATGAGCCGTCCACCCCCACCAGAGGCGAATCTCCAAACAGAGCCCGGATCTCCTCCGGGCCAAGATAGCGCAGCGGGGCGATCTTTCCGATCTGTTGGGCCAGGTTGCGCCGCATGGCTGTGCCGCCTGCCGCCTGCTGCCGCCGGGCCAGCGCTCCGTTCAACTCTTTTAGCTCAGCCGCCAGTCCGTCTGTTTCCTGCCAATCGTCAATATCCATGATCAAAATACCCGCTGTCCTTTACCAATGCTGCGGTTAGCGCGCCCCTATTCACCGCTTGCGCTTGTTTTTTACCAACATTAATGTGAAACTGGTATCAGTGCGACCAGGTCTTCTGCCGCCGGGTACCAACCCAGTGGGTACCCTCTGGTAAGCTTAGCACAAGCCAAGCCTTCTACGGAAGCGACAGCATTAGTGCCGGTTAGCCGCCGGATACGTCTCTTGAACGCGCTTCCCGCCCAGTCTTCGCCTCAGGTCCGCTAACATTATAGAAGCGCCCCCGTGTTATACTTTTCCAGTCGCCAGTTTAAGAGTTCGGCATTGCCATCCTGCTTTCCTCCATGCCTGGCGCCAGCACGGAAAAAACAACAGTTCTGCCCTGCTAGTCAAAAAAAGGTTTTAAAACCAGTGTTTTTAAATTATTATTGGATATGCAGAGCATTTACTGCTTACGTGGAAACCGATTTCTAGATATTTCCATCCAGGAGAAAATATCGTAGACTGTATCCTGAAGGAGTTGATAGAGCGTTGCCCTACGCAGTGATCATGGCCGGTGGCCGCGGCGAGAGATTCTGGCCGAAGAGCCGCCAGGAACTCCCCAAACAATTCTTATGCCTGGTTGGCGATCGCACCATGCTACAGAAGACAGTCGACCGGCTGCAAAAAACGATCCCCATAGAACAGATTTACATCATCACCGGAAAGGCATACTATGATCTAGTTTGTGGACAGGTTCCTGAAATTCCTGAAGGAAACATCATCCTGGAACCGATCGGCCGGGATACGGCGGCAGCGGTGGGGCTATCAGCGGTAGCCATCTCCCGGAGAGACCCCGCCGGGGTGATGATCATCCTGCCTGCAGACCATTACATTGCTGATGAAGAGCAGTTCTGCGCAGTCTTGCAGAGCGCAGTGACACTGGCTGAATCCGGCGAACACCTGGTCACCCTGGGCATCACTCCGAACCGCCCGGAGACCGGTTTCGGGTACATTGCCCATGGCCGGATTTACAAAAATGTTGACGGCAATCCCGCCTATGCCGTCGACCAGTTCATGGAAAAACCAGACCTGCAGCGCGCTCTGGAGTACCTGGCAAGCGGCCATCATTACTGGAACAGCGGCATCTTTATCTGGCGGGTCGACCTGATCCAGAGCCTGATCGCCAGTCACCTGCCCGAGCTGAACGCTGGTCTGATGAAGATCAGGACAGCCTACGGCACAGGGCGCTACCAGGAGGTGCTGGAAACGGTCTTTGCCGGTCTGCCCAAGATCTCCATCGATTACGGAGTGATGGAAAAAGCCAGCAACGTACTGGTCCTGCCCGGTAATTTCGGCTGGGACGACGTTGGCTCCTGGACAGCGCTGGATGCTTACAAAGACAAGGATGAACAGGGCAATTGCCTGGAGGGCAGGGGGGTCCTGGTGGAAACCAGCAACACCCTGGTGCTGTCCTCCGGCAAAGTGGTGGCCACCCTGGGCGTGGAGGACCTGATCGTGGTCGAGGGTCGCGACAGCATCCTGGTCTGCCACAAAGGGCGCGCCCAGGAGATCAAGAAGGTTATCAGCGCCCTGCAGGAACAGGGATACAAGGAGGTGCTGTGATGAATCCATTAATTTTCAGGCAGTATGACATTCGCGGCCATGCTGAGCAGGACCTGACCGACGAGACCGTCAGGCTGATCGGACAGGCATTCGGAAGCTACGTTCAGGAGCACGGCTCCAATCAGGTGCTGGTCGGACGGGACAACCGCCTCAGTTCGGAAAGGCTGCGGGACGCCCTGGTTGGCGGCCTGATCGCCACCGGGTGCCAGGTCATCGATATCGGGCTGGTGATCACGCCGATGCTCTATTATGCCCGAGTCTTCTTCAACATCGACGGAGGGGTGATGATCACCGGCAGCCACAATCCTCCCGATGAAAACGGCTTCAAGCTGGCCCGCGGTGAGGGCACCATTTACGGGGATGAGATCATGCGACTGCGGGAGATGATCCTGGCCGGGCAGTTCCGATCCGGCACGGGAAGCCGCCAGGAGCGCAGTATAGTCGAACCCTATCTGGCCATGCTGAAGGAAAAGATCACCCTCGGGCCGCGCCGGTTGAAGGTAGCGGTGGATAGCGGCAACGGCACCGCCTCTCTGTTTGCGGAACAGATCCTGCGGGCATGGGGCTGCGAGGTGACGCCGCTTTACTGCGAATCCGACGGCTGTTTCCCGCACCACCACCCAGACCCGGTCAAGACCGCCAACCTGGCAGACCTGATCAGAACGGTGCAACAGCAGTCCGGCGACCTGGGCATCGCCTACGACGGGGACGCCGACCGGATCGGCGTCGTCGACGAATCCGGGCAGGTGATCTGGGGAGACAAGCTGATGTGCCTGTATTGGCGCGAGGTTCTGGAGCATCACCCCCACTCCCTGGCCATCATTGAAGTGAAGTGCTCCCAGGCCCTGGTCGACGAAGTGACGCGCCTGGGGGGACGCCCGCTGTTTTACAAAACCGGCCACTCCCTGATCAAGGCCAAGATGAAGGAGACCGGAGCGGTTTTCACCGGGGAGATGTCCGGACACATGTTTTTCGCCGACGAATATTATGGTTACGATGATGCCCTCTATGCTTCGGGCCGCCTGCTCCGGATCCTCTCCCGCACAAACCAGAGCCTCTCGGAGCTATTGGCGCACATCCCCAAGTACTATGCCACGGCAGAAACACGGGTACCCTGCGCCGACCGGATCAAATTTGACATTGTCAACCAGTTGGTGGATCACTTCCGCCGCGATTATCAGGTAATAGATGTTGATGGAGTCAGGGTGCTCTTCCCCGATGGCTGGGGACTGGTCCGGGCATCCAACACCCAGCCGGTGCTGGTAGCCCGGTGTGAGGCCAAAACGCCCGAGGGACTGCAGCAGATCTGCAGCGTCATGAAACAGACCATCCTTCAATACCCGGAGATGGAGGATTTTACGTGGGAATACTAGACGTCGATGCCCTCTTCGATCAGAGCATTGCCGAACCCCTGGACCAAGCCAGGAAACTGGCCGATATCAACCTGGTGGTCGGTGTCCCTTTCTACAACGAGAAATTTACTCTGCCCAAGGTGCTGCAGGTAATTGAGCAGGGGCTGGCAGAGGCCAAGCAATTGGACCGGACGCTGATCGTCTGCGCCGGAGACCACCGCGGCTCGGAAACCCTGGAGATCATTGCCGAATTGCCCTTCAAGGCTGCCCACCTGGAGTTCCTGATGCTGCCCGGGGCCAATGGCCGGGGCTCCAGCATCCGGGCGATCTTAGAGATCGCCAATCTGATGGAGGCTGACGTCCTGCTCTTCACATCGGACCTGATCGCCGGAGAAAACAACGGGTTGCAGCCGGCATGGGTGCAGCGGATCCTGGAGCCGATCAGGATGGAGTACGACTTTGTGATCACCCTCTTGAAGAAGAACTACTTCGAAGACTACCTGAACAGCCTGTTAATAGCCCCCCTGCTGGAGGCCTTCTACGGCTACCGGATCGACAGCGCCCTCAGCGGCATCTACGCTATCGCCAACGATGTGGTGGAGGATCTCTGCACCGAGATCAAGTTCTGGGGAGAACTGACCAGAGACTATGGAATCGACCCCTGGCTGATCACCAGGGCCATCCGCTGGAACAAGAAGATCTGCGAGGTGGAACTGGGGACAAAACTGGAAGGTATCTACCTGGAAAAGTTAAACTACATGTTCAAGGTCCTGGCCAAGACCATGTTCGAATGCATCAAGCGGGATGAGGACTTCTGGCTGTCGGGCCGCTACATCCGCAAGTCCCCGGACATCTATTGGAACAAATACCAGAATGCCGCCCCTGAGCCATCCTACTCCACCTACGGCATTACCAACCTGTTCAAGCGCGGCCTCAACCAGTACAAGAGCCTGTACAAGAAGATCCTGCCGGATCTTCTGTATGCGGACGTCGAGCGCATCGCAACAGCCACAGCCCGGGAGCCCCGGTTCAACAGCAAGATCTGGGCGCATATCGTCTACTGGTTCCTGTTCCACTACTGCTTCGCCGTAGACGTCAACAGCGACGACGTGCTGGGCGCCATGGCCTGCGCCTTCTTCGGCCGGCTGACCACGATCCTGGAACAGGCCCAAAACCTGAAGGATGATCTCAAAGACGTTCCCCAAGTCAATTCGCAAAATCTGATCGCCGGCGAGATCGCTTCTGCCAAAGAAGACCAGCAGGACTCCTTCCTGAAGCTCAGGGAGGATTTCTTCCGGGTCTGGGAGCAAAAAGCGCTGGAACTGAAGCCGTCGATCATTCCCGAGCACTACCTGGAGTTCATCCCGGGCATTCCCATCGCCCTGCCCAAGGAACTGGAGGGCCGGGGCGGCCGGGTCATCTGGAGCGAGGGGATGTTCAACCGCCTGCAGTCGAAATACCAGGAGGCCTTTCACAACTTCACCTATAACAGCCTGGGAGTGTCTGAAAATGCCGATTCCCGTGCCCTGGCCGGGAGCCTGCGAGAGTTCATGGAGCAGTTGAACCAGGCGATGGACCGGCTGCTGCCCGGAGACCCGTTCACGGTGGAGGGCGCCCAGCAGGTGGTCGACGCCCTGTTCCACCTGCTGCCATCCCGGATGATGTTCTACATCAGGGACGAACTCCTCCAAGAGGCTCTCCTGCACTATCCTCCGCTCAACCTGATGATCCCCACCGGCTGCAATACCTCCCGGGTGCTCCTGGAGATGATGGACGTCCGGGAGGCGATCACCCTGGCCAACCTGGTCGAGAACCGGAAGTGGGCCGACGGCATCCTGCTCTGGATCCTGGACAACGTGAAACCGGGGTCTTTTGGCGAGGTGGAGATCAAACCGATCGTCCTCGGACCGCAAGTCCTGGGCGGCAGCATCCAACTGGGGGCTATCTCCGATCTGAACAAACTCACCGCCCGGATCGTGGTCAGGCCGCTGGGCAAGAACATGGGCGGCGACTACCCAAAGCTGCGTTTCGCCCTATTCATTGCCAGGCACATCATGATCGCCCGCAACTATTCCGCCCTGCTGAGGACCTATGCCCGGGAGCGCAAGAACCTGGGCCTCAAGGTCCGCAACTCCCTGATCGGACGCTATGAGACCACCGCCTTCTCGGTGCACAACATCTTCGAGGACTTCCACCACAAGGCCCTGGTGAGCCAGTTCCGGAATACTGCCGGGCACCTGGCAGAAACAGGCCAGGCCGAAGACGCCAGACTGTTGGAGATGATGTGCGAGAGCTACGGCCTCAGCCAGGTCCTGGCAGACGGCACCTTCATCCCCTGCTCCGCCTGGAGTTGGGCCAGCTTCAGCTACAAGGGAGGCCGCGGTATCCCCACTCCCCTGTCCAGCCACGTCGAAGAAAAATGGTTCAACCACGACTTCCTGGAGGAGATCTATACCGAACTGGGGTACGACCCCGGCGAGATCATGCGCACGGTGACACAGCTGATCGGAGAGGGCCGGGCCAGCGAAAACCTGCTGGACGTCCTGCTGGGGATCAGGCGCAAGGACGTCACCGTGGTCGTCCAGGAATCCCGGGACTACCCGCCGGCGAAGCCGCTGGAGCGCTATGCGGGCAACCCGATCCTGCGCCCCATCAAGGAGCATGTCTGGGAAAGCAAGTACGTCCTGAATGCGGCTGCAGTCCGGATCGGCGATCTGGTCTACCTGCTCTACCGGGCCTTCGGAGATGACGAGACATCGCGCATCGGTCTGGCGATCACTGACGGTTACCAAGTGCTGGAGAGGATACCGGAGCCGATCTTCGGGCCCCATGACGAGAAGGATAAAAAGGGCGTGGAGGACCCCCGGGCGGTGATCGTCGAGGACCAGATCTACATGCTCTACACCGCCTACGACGGGGCTATCGCCCAGATCTCCGCGGCATCGATCACCGTTGAGGATTTCTTGAAACGCAATTGGGACCAGTGGAAGCGAAAGGGTTTCGCCTTTCAGGACGTGTGGGACAAAGACGCCGTCCTGTTCCCGGAGCGGATCGACGGCAGATATGTCATCTATCACCGGATCGAGCCCAGCATCTGGGTATCGCACCTGGATCGGCTGGATTTCCCGGCACCCAAAGAGAAACATTCGATCATCATGGGGCCGCGCTCCGGCAGGATGTGGGACTCCGTGAAGATCGGAGCGGGCACTCAGCCGATTAAAACCCGGTTTGGCTGGCTGCTGATCTATCACGGCGTGGACCGGGACCGGGTCTACCGGCTCGGGGTGATCCTCACTGACCTGAAAAACCCGGAACGCTTGTTGTACCGCTCCCCCAACCCGGTGCTCTCGCCAGAGACAGAATACGAGATCGGCAATGCGGACAGTTGGGTGCCCAGGGTGGTCTTTACCTGCGGGGCCGTACCGGTGAAAAACAAGGCAGTGCTGGATGCAGAGGATGAGATCCTGGTCTACTATGGCGCTGCCGACACCTACGTCTGCCTGGCCACGGCCAGGGTCGGCGACCTGATCCCGGAGGCGATCAGGCAGGACCTGCCGGAGCGTTCCTCCTGACGGTATCAGATATTTAGATGGGCCAGAATAGTATAAACAAAGCCGCATAAACAGCGGCTTAAATCTGTTATCCGGCAATCTGCAACCGGGATCAGTTGTGGGCAGGCTCCGGGGCCTCAGCCAGATGAACATCCGGAGCACACACATGGTGCTGCAGAATCTGCTGATAAACCGCCAGGTAGTCCTGCGCCATCCGTTTCCGGCTGAAGCGTTGTTCCGCCCAGCGTCGGCAGTCCTGCCGGTCGAGAGCGGGGATCTGCCCCAGGGCCGCCGTGGCCTCGGCCACGTTATCGACTAGGAATCCGGTCGTTCCATGCCTGATGATCTCCGGCATGGAGCCCCGGCTAAAAGCCACTACGGGGGTGCCGCAGGCCATCGCCTCCACCACGCTCAGGCCAAACGGCTCTGCGAAGCTGATCGGATGCAGCAGGGCAAAAGCGCCGCCCAGCAGACCGCCTCTACGGTCCGGTCCCACCGACCCGATGAACTCCACCCTTCCTTTCTCTAGCCGCGGTGCTACCAGCTCATCAAAATACCGCTGGTCCTGGACAATCCCGGCCATCACCAGAGGCATGCCGAAAGCGCCGGCGATCTCGATCGCCTCAGCCGTCCCCTTGTCGGGGTGAATGCGGCCGAAGTAGAGCAGATAGCCGCCAGCGGTCGACACAAAGGGGAAGGACTCCAGATCGATCCCGTGATAGACGGTGGCGAGATAGTCCAGGGACGGATGGCGGTCGGCGTTGCTGATGGAGATATAATGGCTACTCTTGTTATATTCCTGGAATACCGGCAGAATCCGGGGCGAGGAAAACCCGTGGATAGTGGTGACTACGGGCGTGTTCACCAGCCGGCTGTAGGTGAGCGGCAGAAAATCATAGTTGTTGTGGATCAGGTCAAACTCCCCCGCCCGCTCGAAGAGGTGGGCAATATGCAGGCACTCCCAGACCTTGGGATCGATCTCCGGGTCCTCCTCGTAGGGCCGGGGACAGATAAAGTCGAGCTGCGCCCCGGTGAAGGAATCACCGGTGGCAAAAAGGGTGACCTCCACTCCCAGTTCCAGCAATCCCTCGCAGAGCAGGGAAACCACCCGCTCCCAAGGTCCATAATGTTTGGGGGGAGTCCTCCAGGCAATCGGCGATAACAGGGCAACTTTCAAAATTCAACCTCCATATTGAGAAGTGTGAGGTGTGAGGTGTGAGGTGTGAGGTGTGAGGCAAGACCACTTCCCACTCCCCATCTCTCACTTCTCACTTCTCACTTCACAGTATTTGCGGTAGAGCCTCGGCAGTTCGGTCCGCTGGCTCCGGTAATAGCGCTCCGGGTCCTCCCCCCGCAGCCAGCCGGCCGGTGACTGATCCACCGCCGGACCCCGGCCTGCGGCCAGCCGGCCGGCAAACTTGCCGATGGTCTGTACTGCGGGCTTGGGAGAACCATCGTGTCGAAATAGCCCAAAATGCCTCTCATGAGGATTCTCCTTGAGAGGCGGACGATCCCACAGGCTGGGGTGGTAGTCGCCGTAGCACCAGGCCATGGCGCCGGTCATTCCGGCCTGGCAGAGCAACTCCAGGGCCTGCCGGTAATAGGTGGCCACTTCGGTCTCATCCCACAACCGGCATTGATACGACTCGCGTTTATCGGGGTATGGGGGCAGTATCGGTCGGCTGGGAGCCCCGAACTCCTCGAACAACACCGGCTTGCCTCCGAGCCAACGGGTCAACAAACCCAGAAAGGGCAATACTCGTACGTCGCCGGGGTCGTCAATCCAGGACAGATAGAAGGGGTAGCCATGCATACAGAGCCAATCGCACCAGAGTGCCGCATCCTGCGGCCACAGGCAGCGGTCATTCTCCAGGTCCTCGGCGTGCATGCCCAGGGTCACCGGGCAGTCGCCGCCTTGCCGCCTGATCTCTCCCGCCATGATCTCCAGCCATGACCGGGCAGCGTTCCGGTCCGGGGGCAGCACACAGTTCGAAGATTCGTTGCCCAGGTCGTAGGCCCAGATCGCCGGATGGCCTGCCAATGCCCGAGCCACCTCCCGGCATTGCAATTGTTGCGCCCGGATGATCTCCCGATCGGTATACCAATTGCGGATACCGGCTGTCAACAGGCGCCCGCCCGACCAGACTGGAAAACGCCCACCTTCTCTACCGGGACCGAGCGCCCAGCCGGGCAGCCAGTTGATTCCGCTCATATGGCCGCAGAACAGGGTGGGCATAATAAAAACGCCGCCTTCAGCGGCGATATCCGCCAACTGTACCAGACGGCGCAGGGCTGCAGGCAAAACAGTATCCGGGGCCGGTTGGAACTCCTCCCAGAGCAGAAAGACCCGCACATGGCTGATCCCGCCAGCCGCCATCCTGCCAAGATCGGCTGATACTTCCGCGGCGTCAAAATCCTGCCACCAATACATGGCCTTGTTCAAAGGCCAGTAATTTGTGCCCAGCACAAAGCGCTGCTGTTCATCCCTAACCACGTTGGCATGCTCCCCTTATCAGGCCTTCTCGAGGATCTCCAGTTGCTCACTCGCCTCCGGGCCTGGCGCCGCTAACATCAGATCGTCCACCGCCTGCTGCGACAGCAGCGAAGACAGTACGGCCTCGGCCCCCTGGTTGAGGTTGACTCCCTCGGGAACCAGGGCGTCGTAACAGCCACCGCTGGCAGTATCGTACAGGCTCACCCGGTTGATGTTGTTGCCGCGGTACCAGCTGTGGGCTAGTTCCGCCAGGGACCGGTACTGGTCGTCCCCGGTGGCCTGGAAGGCCTGGGCACAGGCCAGGGCCATGGAACAGGCGTCGACCGGCTGCTGGTCGTAGCAGGGTATGGCTTTCCCCTGATGCCACCAGCCCCGGTTGCCAACGATGTTCAGGTAGCCCCTGGCAAACAGGGCCTCGCTCAGCCACCCCATGGTTTCCCGGGCCACCCTCAGGGCCTTCCGGTCCTGGGTCATAGAGTAATAGGCAAACAGGGCATGCGGCAGGATGCCATTGCAATAGGTCAGGAGTTGTTCGAACCAGAGCCATCCGGGGGATTTATTGGAGTCATACAACTGGATCAGATAGTCGGCAAAATCTCGGGCGGCACTGGCCAGAAGCTCTCTTTTGCGATTGCTCAAGCCAGGGTTCTTGCAGATCCCGAGCAGAGCGTAAGCTACGGATCGGGGCTCTTTTACCCTGGTGAGCGCCGGTAACGCCCGCAGGGCCATTCTGCGCCCCGACTCCCTGACGTCATCAAGATCGCACAGGGAAGCCGCGCAGCAGGCCAGAAAAATCCGCCCCTGACTGTCGTCGGAGTCGATGGTAGACACAAAACGGCCGTCCAGTTTCCAGTTGCACCATCCACCATCACTGCGGCGGGCGGTCTCCAGGAACCGGACATAGGTGCGCACCAGTTCCGGGCGCTCCTGCTCTTTCATGTCCAGCGCCACCAGCAGCGCCCGGGCGTTGTCATCGCCGGTGTAACCGCTTTCCGGGTCCGGGGTGTTAAGCCTGGCGAACTGCAGCATCCCGGTGGCATCGGTCATACTTTTCAGGTGGCGGTAATCCATAGGCACAGTTTTCATCGTCTCTATTCCTTTCCCGAATCTGATACGCTAGGAGGTGGAACTGACCAACCTCACATCGATGATACTCGTGGCCAGGTTGGCATATTGCGCAGCCACGTAAGGCCAGCCGATCGTCTTCCCGATCCGGGCGGTCTTACGCTCCAGATGCGCCTTGAGCATCGGATTGGACAGCACCCGGTCGAGGATGGTGGCGATATTGGAGGCGGTGGCGTCCGCGGCGATCAGCCCGCGCTGCTCTTCAGCTAGCATTGCCAAGGCGTATTCGTAAGGAGTGGAGACTATCGCCCGCCCGCATCCGATGGCAAAAGCCAGCGTTCCGCTGACAGCCTGGTCCCGGTTGGGGTACGGGCTCAGATAGATGTCTGTCATGTACAGGTAATCGCCCAGTTCTTCCTGCTCCATGTAATGGTTAGTGAAATGCACGTGTCCGCTCAAGCCCAGGCTGGTTATCAACTCGTTCAGCATCTCCCGGTAGCGCTCACCCTCCCTTTTCAACAGCATCGGGTGGGTCTTGCCGGCGATCAGGTACAGCGCCTCCGGGTGTTTGATCACCACTTCCTGCAAGGCCCGGATGCCGATCTCCAGGCCCTTGCCCGGTCCAATCAGCCCGAAGGTGGTGATCACCTGTCTCCCGGCATAGCCATACTGCTGCTTGAGCTGTTCCCGGTCCTTGGGCTGAAACACGGGAACCCCATGGTGAATGATGCAGATCTTTTTCGGAGAGACTGCATACACTGCTTCCAGCAATTGCGCTGAGCGCTTGGTCATGCAGACTACTGCCGCCGCTTTCCGGGCCAGCTGATTCAGGATCGCCTTCTGACTGGCCGACGGATAGGGCAAGATCGTATGCACCACCAGCAGGTAGGGTTTGGTCAGATTGCCGGCGAAGTCCAGCACGTACTCTCCGTCCGCTCCTCCAAAGATGCCGTACTCATGTTGGATCACCACCAGCTCGATCTCCGGTGATTGGCTGATCTGCTTGGCGGCCTTGACGTAGTCCCTTTTTATATGCTGCTGGATCTCATACGCAACCTCTTCGGGGTAGTCATATGTATACTCAGTGTCCGAAACAGCCGCGATCTTCATATTTACGCCAACCCTGGTCAGGTTGTCCCTCAGGTCCTTGGAAAATGTGGCAATTCCGCACAGCTTTGGTGGGTATGTACCCAAATTGATAATAGACATTGTTAGTACCTCCTTCTTCGAGACCGTTCATGACGACACCGATGGTGCGACAGACAGCCGGGAATGCTGGACTCTCGTCAGTAGGTTTCCAAATTACAACATAATGTATTAATGAGATATTTTCCAACTGTGGGCTACTCGAAAGGACGACCGTGCGGCTTGTTGCAAATAGCTGATGGCGGCTGCCAAACTTTTGCTTCTAGTTTATTATAACACATTTATTGCAATCAGTCTATGATTTGGCTGTCGCTACATTATATGCTATTTATGACCATTTACCATTTACCCGATGACGATGATCGGCGATCGGGACGGCTGCTTCCCTATCAATCCGCCTATAGAGCCCGAGGCATGCCCACAACGGGGTCAGGCTGGGCTGCCTGTGAGGAGGATGACCAGAGTGGTCAGGATATTCCAGGTGCTGTGCGCGGCGATCGCCGGATATAGCGAGCGGGTCTTTTCGCAGGCCAAGGCAAAAAAAGCGCCGCCGAGAGCAATCGGCAGAAATCGCGCCAGGTCGTAATGAAGGGCTCCAAAAAGACAGGAGACGATCAGCGTCGCCGGCCAGACGCCAAGACGGCTGCGCAAGACCGGGTAGGCGAAGCCTCGAAAGAACAGTTCCTCACTCAGGGGCGCCAGCACGCAGGACATCAGCAGCGAACCGAGCTGCGCCCGCCAGCCATTCGTCCTGCCGATCAGGTAGGCCACCTCCTGAGGGGGCAGCGGCTGATGCCAGAGAGAGTTGATCAGGGTCATGGTGACCACGATAAAGATGAAAATGGCCACTCCGCCCAGGATTCCGTAGAGCCAGACCGACCGCCAGTTAAAATTCTGCAGGCCGAGCCGCCTCAAAGGATGGCTGCCCCTGAGGCGAGCCGCGCCCAGTACCAGTCCGATTATCAACAGGGTCTGCACAAGACTCAGCAGGAGCAGCAGGGACAGGGTGCGATCGCTGTAACCGGGGAAAAGAGCCGCCGCCAGAGCGGCTAGACGGTAGGGGTCAAACAAGCGCAGGGAGAAAAGCAGCACAAAGACCAGGACGATCACCAGCAGGACCTCGAACACGCCCCATGGGGGCCGCTCTACCGGCCATCCCCGGTCCCAGTAACTCCGGAAGCCACGCCAACCCTGATCCGTCATCGCGCACCTGCTTTCACACGTAAAGGCGGGGACGGTTCTCGCCTTTAATTGAATCAATCGGGTAAAAAACGCCGGCAAGCCCATGCTGAGGGTCTTTGCAGGCGTAAAAACTCAAACTGACAGTATTTAAACAGACCACCAGCCGGATCTAGCAGATGCGTGGCAGCGGTTCTCCCTCGAGCATGGTCATGATCCGGGTGGCGCCCAGTTCGGTCTCCAAAAGCACCAGCCCCCGGTCTGATCCCGTGACTCTGCCGACAGCCACCGCGCCCTGCCCCTCCGGCAGGCTGCACATCGCATCCAGCACCTTGTCCGCGGCTTCGGGCGCCACGATCACGATCACTTTCCCCTCGTTGGCCAGGTAGAGCGGGTCCAGGCCCAGCATCTCGCAGGCCCCGACCACTTCCCGGCGTAGCGGAATCAGGGTCTCCTGCACCAGAATGCCCTGCCCGCCCTGAGTGGCCAGTTCATTCAGGGTGGTGGCCAGACCGCCCCGGGTCGGATCGCGCATGCACCTGACCGCCTCTCCCCCGGCCTCCATGACCGCAGAGGCGATCCGGTTCAGGGGGGTGCAGTCGCTGACGACCGGAGTGGTGAAGGCCAGTCCCTCCCGCTGGGCAAGAATGGTCAGACCGTGGTCGCCCAGGGTGCCGCTGACCAGCACCAGATCGCCCGGCTGGATGCGGCGCGGCGACAGGTCGCGACCGGGCGGGACAACCCCGATGCCGGCGGTGTTGATGAAGATCTTGTCAGCACCGCCCCGGCCCACCACCTTGGTGTCTCCGGTGACCACCCGTACTCCGGCGGTACTGGCCGCCGCCTGCATGGAGTTGACGATCCGCTGCAGGTCGGCCAGGGGAAAGCCCTCTTCGATGATGAATGCCGAACTGAGATAGAGCGGCACCGCCCCGCTTACAGCCAGGTCGTTGACCGTTCCGCAGACAGCCAGCTTGCCGATGTCGCCGCCCGGAAAGAAGATCGGGTCGACCACGAAGGAATCGGTGGTGAAGGCCACCCGTCCCGGCCCCAGGTCCAGGATGGCGGCGTCCAGCATCTCGTCCAGGATCGGATTGTGCAGGGCATCCTGAAACACGGTCCTGATCAGCTGGTTGGTAAGGGTGCCGCCGCTGCCATGTCCGAGCAGGATCACCTGGCCTTGCTCCGTCTTGCTCATACAGTTCCACCTACCTTCTGGGCGCCGTAACGGTAGTAGGCGGCGCAGGAACCCTCGGTGGAGACCATGCAGGGGCCTACCGGTTTCATGGGGGTGCAGGCCTTGCCGAACAGGGCGCACTCGTAGGGCAGCTTCAGCCCTTTCAGCACCTGGCCGCAGGAGCAGTTCTTCACCCGCTTGCCCGGGGTGACAGTGATCGGAAAGCGTTTCTGGGCATCCAGATGGGCAAATTCATCCCGCAGCGCCAGCCCGCTGCCGGGCACCTCCCCGATCCCGCGCCAGGTCGCATTCACAGGAATGAAATACTTATCGATAAAAGCGCGGGCCACCGGATTCCCCTCCGGGCGCACGGCCCGCTTGTACTGGATCTCCACCGCCGGACGGCCCTGGTTGTACTGGCTTAAAATCATCAGCAGGGCCTCCATGATGTCGACCGCCTCAAACCCGGCCACCACGCACGGCTTGCCGTATTTCTCGGCAATAAACTTGAAGGGCTCCGTCCCCAGGATGGTACAGACGTGCCCGGGGTTGATAAAGGCGTCCAGCTTGACCTCCGGATCTGTCAGCAGGGCTTCCATCACCGGTGGCACCAGCTTGTGCAGGGAGAAGATGGAAAAGTTCCGCAGCCCCTGCTGCACCGCCTGCTCAACGGCAACGGCGATAGTCGGAATGGTGGTTTCAAAACCAACCGCCAGGAACACCACCTGCTTGTCCGGGTGCTCCGCCGCCAGGTCCACCGCATCGGTGGGGGAATAGACAACCCTGACGTCAGCCCCCCGGCTTTTGGCCTCCAGCAGGCTGCTCTGAGTACCTGGGACACGCATCATGTCCCCGAAGGTGGCCATGACGATCCCCGGCTGCTGTGCCAGGGCGATCACGATATCCAGGTCCAGGTCATCGGTCACGCAGACCGGGCAACCGGGGCCCGAGATCAGGCGGATGTTCTCCGGCAGCAGCTCGCGCAGCCCGCTCCTGGCGATGGCGACAGTGTGCGTGCCGCACACCTCCATGGCCGACAGCGGCCTGACCGCCTCCTGCCGCAACCGGTCCAACAGGTGCTGGGCATAGTCTTTATTCCTGTAGGGCTGCATAAGCGACCTCCCATGCGTCGAATATCTCTTCGGCTGCCTGTTCGTCCATTACATGGATGGCAAATCCCGCATGCAGCAGCACGTAATCACCGACCTTGGCCTCCGGGGTCAACGTGATGTTGACCTCTTTGGTGTTGCCACCCACGTCGATCTCCGCGGTATGGCCCTTAATGCTCAAGATCTTGGACGGTATGGCTAGGCACATCTTCTCTGATCACCTCGCTCGCGATATAGACTTGGCCGAGGGAGACCCCCCCGTCATTGGTGGGCACCTTGCGATGGTACCATACTTGAAAGCCTGCCTCTGCCAACCTCTGGCGCAGCAGGCGAAACAGCAGCCTGTTCTGGAACGTGCCCCCGCTCAGGGCCACAGCGCCCAGACCGGTCTCATCCCGCAGTTTCCGGAGCACCTCCGTGATCATCACCGCCACGGTCAGATGGAACTTGCCGGCGCTGACGCTGGTCGGGGTGCCTCGCTCCAGGTCTCTCACCAGGCCCTCGAAGACTCCCCGGGTCCCCAACTGATAGGGCCGGTTATGGCAGTTGAACTCGTATTCGTACCAGTCCTGCACATCCGGGTCGGCCACTGTTTCCATCTCGATGGCCGCCTGCCCCTCGTATTGCACCCGGGTACAGATCCCCAGCAGGGCGGAGGCGGCATCGAACAGCCGGCCGCAGCTGGAGGTGGGCACGGTATTGAATCTATTCTCCAACTGGCGTACTAAAACCTGCTGCTCCTCATGACCGAGGGTGGGCAGGTACTGGCGGCCCCACCTTAGGCCGGGTTCTCCAAAATGCTCGTAGAGGCAGGCCAGCGCCATCCGTGCCGGATGCTTGATGGTGATCTCGCCGGGCAGCGGCATATAGGCCAGGTGGGCCATCCGCTCCAGTCTGGCCGGGGTTCCCGCAAAGAACTCGAAACCCCAGATGGCTCCGTCGGTGCCATAGCCGGTGCCGTCGCAGACCACGCCCAGGGCCGGCGCGGTGACCAGGTTTTCCGCCAGGCAGCTGGCCATGTGGGCGTGATGGTGCTGCACCCCGATCTTGACCACCCCCTCCCGGGACTTCGCCCAGCGGGTGGCCATATAGTCCGGGTGCAGGTCGTAGGCGATGACCTCCGGCTTGACGTCCAGCATCGTTTCAAAACGCGGTATGGAATATAGGAACTGTTGGTAGTTGCCATAGTGGTTCAGATCGCCCAGGTGCTGGCTAAGATAGGCGCCCTTGCCCCTGGTCAGGCAGAAGGCGCTCTTCAACTCGCCCCCACAGCCCAGAATCACCGGCATTTCGAGGTTCGAGGTTCGATGTTCGAGGTTCGGCTTGTTGGCATTGGCTCCAATGCCTTCGTTTCTGGCTCCCGACTCCCTGCTTCCGACTTCTGATAGAGGCAGGTCGACCGGCAGCGGCACATAGCCCCGGGCGCGCCGGGAGATCTGCGCCTCCCCGTCCACTACCGCAACCACCGAGTCGTCGCAGCGGTTGTAGATCTGCCGGTTGTGCAGCAAAAAGTAATCGGCGATCCCCCGCAGTTTTACCAGGGCCTCGTCGTTGTCGATGATCAGGGGGTCGTCGCTGATGTTGGCGCTGGTGGCGATCAGGATCTCCAATCCTTCCTCAAAAAGCAGGTGATGCAGCGGGGTATAGGGCAGCATCACTCCCAGGGTGTCGATCCCCGGGGCGATCTCCGGAGGCAGGTCATCCTGCCGCTTCCGGTCCAGGATCACGATCGGGTGGGCCGGGCTCTCCAGGAGAGCGGCCTCCTCGGGGGATAGATAGCAGTACTGCTCGACGACTGCCAGGTCCCGGCACATCGCCGCAAAGGGCTTAAACTCCCTAATCTTACGCCGGCGCAAGTTCGCCACCGCCTCCCGGCAGCGGGCGTCGCAGATCAGGTGAAAGCCTCCCAGGCCCTTGACCGCCAGGATATGGCCGGACTTTAAAAACTCGTGCCCCAGCCCCGGATAGACCTTACCGTCAAGGTCCCGCAGCGTGACCTGCGGGCCGCAGTCCGGACAGGCGTTTGGCTGGGCGTGGAAGCGCCGGTTCAGGGGGTCCTCAAATTCGTGAGTGCAGACCGGGCACATGGGAAAATCCCGCATCGTTGTCTTGATGCGGTCGTAGGGAACATCCATGATGATCGTAAACCGGGGGCCGCAGTTGGTGCAGTTGGTGAAAGGATACCGGTAACGCCGGTCGTTCCTGTCTTTGATCTCCCGGAAGCAGTCCTCGCAAACCGCCACATCCGGCGAGATCATCACGTCCCGGCGTTCACTGGCCTCGCTGTGCTTGATGAAGAAGTGGTCGAATCCCTGCACGTCCCGCACCATGATCCGGTGGTCGACGATCATCGCCAGCTTCGGGGGTTTGCTGATCACCGCTTCATAAAAAGCCAGCGCCGTTTCTTCCGGGGCCTCGGCCCAGATGGTGACGCCCTCGGAGGAGTTCAACACCCAGCCCAGGATCCCGTATTCCATGGCCAGACGAAAAACAAAGGGGCGGAATCCAACTCCCTGGACAACCCCTTCGATCTTGATTTCACGGGCGACAGTTTCCATGACACCCTCTCCCCGTATTCGGCTCTGATGCTCCGGTGCCGTTCAACTGACAGATCGATCTTAACATAAAGAGTATAAAGGGACAAGGGCTTGTAAGCCGTCATCCCGGTGGAAAACAGCGCGTTATATTGGTATGGAGCGGGTTAATGCCCCAGGTCCCGGTATCGATCCAGGTAGTTGACGACAGCAAGAATGTAAGCCCCGTGCGACCAGGTCAGCGGCGCCACCGAGAGAGGCTGGCCGGAGTATGGGTCAATCTGCTCCGGCAGGATGCCGCTCTCCATCCGGTGGTCAGCCACCCATTCCAGCAGCCCCCGGGCCAAAACCAACTCTTCCCGGCTCCGGGCCTTGGCAGTGTTCCATTCGCCGAGCCAGATCGTGGTCAGCAGCCAGGGGTTGCCCGGCACCTTTGCCGGGTCCTCACTCTTGCGGAAATACCAGTCTCCGGTGTAGCGGGACAGTCCGCCCACCCGTGTTTTAACCCACAAGCTGTCCTGAACCGCCTCCATGGTGCGCACTACCCGGGGGTCATCCGCCGTAAAGACGCCAAAAGAGAATAGACCGTACAGACTGGCATCAAGCGTCAAGTCTGGCGCCAGTTGGTCTCCCTCGATGTAGACCCCGCGCAGGAACCGGCCGCAGTTGCTGCTGTACAGAAACTGCTCCATGCCCTCCCGCACCTCCCGGGCCGCCTGGCGATAGGCAGAGCCGCGGCTATCGCCAAACAGCTCCGCAAAATTGGCAGCCGCCGTCAGGCCGGCGCAGACCGCGGCGGAGGTGAAGCTGAACACGCCCCGGCGCTCCTCCCAGAGGTCGTAACTCTCCAGGGGCAGTTTCCAAACCGGATGGCGGTAGTGTTCCAGAAAATCGGCCGCCTTCCGGATCATGCCATGATAGAAAGACTCCATCTCTTCATAGTCCCGGTAGAGGTTGTAGTGCTGCCACATGGCATGGATGACTAGAGCGGTCTCATCCTCCTGGATCGGCAGTTGCGGCTCGCCGTTGCGTACCCAGGGGAGCCAGCTCGATCCCAGGGTGCCGTCGGCGTTATATTTATGAAGGTAATAGCCTCCCTCTGAGAGAATCTGAACGCACATTCTGAAGAACTGCAGGGGAATCTCCGGATATCCGGCCCTGTCCAGGCCGATGGCAATCATGGCTCCATCACGGGGCCACATATAGCTGTAATGATCCCGGGCGGTCATCAGGATGTCGGTGTCGTTGGCGGCCAGGATCGCCCCCCGGTTGTCGCACTGGGTGCGCACCACCAATAAACTGCGCTTGAACAGGTCACTGACCTGCGGCGGCAGGTCGGCGAAATCCCAGTCCCGCTTGTGCACCCAATTACGCCAGTAGCTGGCTGTCTCTTCGAGCAGCGCCGACGGCTCCCGTTCGAACACCAGAGAGTTAAGATCCTGCACTTCCTGAAAGTTTTTTCCCATGGCGATCCAGTACCACAGGCTATCCCCTGCGCCCGGTTCCAGGTTCATTTCCAAACTGATGGAACTGTCCACGGAGCCATGGGCGATCGGGTTGCCCTCCAGCCACCCGTCCTCAGCATCCCGCCAGGTCCCCTCGGCGGAACCAAAGCGCTTCAGTCCGGTGGCATACTGGAATATTCTCTTGCCCTGCGCCAGTCCGTTGATCAGGAAGCAGCAGTCCCGCTTGTAGTGATAGATCACGCCCAGAGCAGGATCGTACAGGGCGGTATCGCCCACGTCAAAGCCGCCCAGGGAAAAATCATGGTTGAAGAAGATTCTGATCTTCCGCGTCCTGCTCTCCAAATTGGTCAACTGCAACCGGCGCAGAAAAATATCGTGGCGGTAATGCACCGCATCCTGCAGTTGCACATCCAACCCCAGGGCAAAATTGCTGGCCTGTACCAAAGTGACCAGAGCATCATCCTGGTAACCGAGTTTCTTGTCCCAGGTCCCCTCATCCAGCCAGGAAAAGCACCCATCCTCCCAGAATCCGATGCTGCAGCGGTGGCCGGCGATATGGTTATCCATACCAACCATAGGAAAATACAGGTCGCGCATGTTCACGCCATGATCAAAATTGATCAGGACGTTTCCATTGCCTACGACCAGATCCCTGGGCATCGCAAAACGCTCCCGTTGATCAAAATCTCAAGAAATAATCAAACTGGGCTTTGGACATAATACAACAGTGCCAGATTGCCGCCTGTGCTTAATCTTTCCGGTCAGAACCAAATTTAATCTTGAATAGCGCCGGACAGGGCACTTGAAAGGAGGGAGCGGATCATGGCCGCGATCGATCTCTTATTGCTTACAGCAATTGTATTGGTCCTGGCAATTATAGGCGCAGGAGGCTACGTATTCATATTTAAAAGACAGTTCTCTTTTTTAAAACGCCCTTACCCTCAGACGGGAGAACGGCTTTCCAAGCGCCTGCCCATTCCACCGCAGCTCACCCAGATAGAACCCGACGCCGCGCCCGGCGAGGCTGAAAGCAAGCCTGCATCATCAGAGGCCGGGGGTCTGCTTCAAAATTCCGGCATGGACGCCAAAGCCGCCCTCTTTGAAGAGACCCCCGGGGAGTTTGCTCATGCTTTGCCCCAACCGGCAACCATCCACAAACCGGAGATGGCCGGCGCCGATGTTGTGCCCGGGCGGGACCCGCACGGCATTCCCGCATCCTACGGTGATTGCCAGATCACCGCCCTGCCCCGGGACCCGAATTGGCTGTTCGTATATTGGGAGATCAATGAAGCCAAACGAGAAGAGATTGACCGGCACTTTGGCTCCCAGGCCTGGGAGCAGTCCCGGCCTGTGTTACGGGTCTACGACACCACCAACCTCTATTTTTTTGACAGCAGGAAACCCGCGGAGATCGCCATCAACGATTATGCCAACAACTGGTACATCCACACCGGGCAGTCCAACAGAACATTCTGCGTGGAACTGGGCCGGGTCGGCCCTGACGGGTCATACATCTTCCTGTCCCGTTCCAACTTCGTGAGCACTCCCCGGGACCAGATTTCCGACCTGATCGACGAGGAATGGCTGCTGCTCCCGGAATACGCAGCCAGACTCTATGGACGGATCGGAGGCAGCTATCCCGGCCCCAGCTCACCAGGCCTGCCCGGAGCCGGGGCGCAGATCAGTTCGCCGATGAACTGGTAATGTTGTTTATAGACATTAGATGCAGTGGTGATGAAGTGGTAGTGTTGTTTGCAGACATCATCAGCAAGGTGGCCCTCATACCCATTCCAACCTCGTGAGCACTCCCCGGGACCGGAGCGCCGACCTGATCGATGAGGAATAGCTGCTGCTCTCGAAATACGTCAGTCGGCTCTATCAGCGGATCGGCAGTACTCTCCCGGTGCTAGTTCGCCGGGCCTGCTGGGCCCTGGTGAGCAGGCCAGTACACCGATGAATCAGTAGTGTTGTTTGTAGACATCATGAGAAAGGATTGGTTTTTAATGGCCCAGGGTTACCTAGCAATGGTCCTGCACGCCCACCTGCCCTATGTACGCCACCCGGAGCATGAGCAGTTCCTGGAGGAGAGATGGTTTCAGGAGGCGGTCACCGAAACCTACCTGCCTCTGCTCTGGGTTTTTGAGAGACTGCTGGAAGACGGCGTGGACTTCCGGATCACCTTCAATCTCTCCCCCACCCTCATCGCCATGTTTAATGACGAACTCCTGAGGCAGCGCTACGTGCGCCACCTGGAGATGCTGCGCGAGCTGGCCGAACGGGAGGTGGATCGCACCGGAAACCAGCCGGAGTTTCAGGGCACCGCCCTGATGTACCGGGATCTGGTCTCCCGGGCTCATTACCTGTTTACGGAAAAATACCACTGGGACCTGACCAGGGCCTTCAAGCGCCTTCAGGACTCCGGCCGGGTGGAGATCATCACCACCGGAGCGACTCACGGCTATTTCCCGCTGCTGGGAGTGCAGCGGGAGGCGGTATACGCCCAGGTGGCCGTTGCGGTGCAGTTTTATGAGCGCAACTTCGGGCGTTCCCCATCAGGATTCTGGCTGCCGGAATGCGGCTGCCACCCCGGTGATGACCAGATTTTGAAAAGGTTTGGCATCAAATACTTCTTTGTGGAGAGCCACGGGCTGCTGCACGCCTCGCCACGGCCAAAATACGGTTACTGCGCCCCTGTCTATACCCAGGCGGGGGTGGCCGCCTTCGGCCGCGACATGGAATCATCCAGGCAGGTCTGGAGCGCCAAGGAGGGCTACCCCGGCGATTTCGACTACCGGGATTTCTACCGGGATATCGGCTTTGATCTTGGCCTGGACTACATCGGACGCTATCTACCCGAAGGCCATATCAGATCGCATACCGGGTTCAAATACCACCGGATCACCGGCCTGTCTGACTACAAAGAGCCTTATGTCCGGCAACACGCCATGGAAAAAGCCGCCCTGCACGCCGGCAACTTCATGTTCAACCGGGAGAAACAGATCGAATGGCTGGCAGCCATCTTCGACCGCCAGCCGGTAGTGGTAACGCCATATGACGCCGAGCTGTTCGGTCACTGGTGGTTCGAGGGGCCCCAGTGGCTTGATTACCTGTGCCGCAAGATCCACTTTGATCAGCGAACCTTCGACATGATCACTCCCGGCGAATACCTGTCCATCTATCCCTGCAACCAGGTCTCGACCCCCTCAGAATCCAGCTGGGGCTGGAATGGCTACCACGAGGTCTGGCTCAATGGTGCCAACGACTGGATCTGGCGGCACCTGCACAAGGCCTCCGGGCGGATGGTAGAGCTAGCCAACAACTTCCCCGAGGCTGGTGGAGACCTCCGTCGCGCCCTCAACCAGGCAGCCCGGGAATTGCTCCTGGCTCAGAGCAGCGACTGGCCTTTCATCATGAAAACCGGGACCATGGTGGAGTATGCCAAGCTGCGTTTCGAGACCCACATCTCCAACTTCACCAGGCTCTACGAGGAGATCAGGTACAACCGGATCGATCCGGGCTGGCTCGGCTGGCTGGAGCAGCAGGACAACCTGTTTTCGGAGATTGATTACCAGGTCTACCAGAGCCGTCACCTGAGCGAACTGCCCCGTTCCCTCTCCCAGCGAATACCGGTCTCCGCCTGAACAAGGGTCGATAGCGGTTTGAAACAATGACGGGAACGTCCATAAGGGGACGTTCCCGTCATCTCTTTACCTGAAGCATAATAGTCAGTGCCAGGCCTTGGTCATAATCTGCACTGCCGTAGCGGATTAGGCGCGCACTGCTTCCTCCAGCGGAACATAGGGCAAGCCATGGGCCTCGGCCACCGCCGCGAACGTCACCTTACCATTCGCCACGTTAACTCCCCTGGCCAGCGCCGGGTCAGCCTTGACGGCCTGCTTCCAGCCCTTATTGGCCAGATCCAGGGCATAGGGCAGCGTGGCATTGGTCAGGGCCAGGGTAGAAGTATGGGACACGGCGCCAGGCATGTTGGCTACCGCATAATGAACAACGCCGTGCTTGATGTAAACCGGGTCCTGGTGCGTCGTGCTGTGATCGATAGTCTCGATGCAACCGCCCTGGTCGATGGCTACATCTACGATGACGCCGCCCTCTTCCATTGTCGCCACCATTTCCTCTGTCACCAGGTGCGGGGCCAGGGTGCCCGGAATTAACACCGCTCCGATCAGCAGGTCTGCGCTCTTTACCGCATTGGCAATGTTGAAACGGTTGGAGGCCAGGGTCTCCACCTGGTTGCCAAAAATGTCATCCAGGTAGCGCAAACGGTCCAGGCTCCTGTCCAGTATAGTTACCCGGGCACCCGCCCCGATCGCCCTCTTCAGGGCGCTGGTGCCAACAGTGCCGCCGCCGATAATCACCACGTGGGCAGGCGCCACACCGGCCACTCCACCGATCAGCTTGCCTTTGCCGCCATGGGGTTTTTCCAGGTAGGTAGCGCCAACCTGAACCGCCATCCGCCCTGCTACCTCGCTCATCGGGATCAGCAGCGGCAGGGCGCCATTGTCCAATTCTACTGTTTCATAGGCGACAGCTACCGGCTGTTTGTCGATCAGCGCTCTGGTCAGGGCCAGTTCGGGAGCCAGATGGAAGTAAGTGTAGATCACCTGTCCCTTTTTGAAGTAGTTATACTCCGCCGGCAGCGGCTCTTTGACCTTGATGATCATATCCGACTGCGCCCAGACATCTGCTGCGCCCGGAATAATAGCGGCGCCAACGGACGTATACTGGCCATCGGCAAAACCGCTGCCGACGCCGGCGCCCTGCTCCACTACCACCTGATGACCGGCTCTGATCAGAGCGTCGACGCCTGCCGGGGTCATACCGACACGAGACTCCTGGGCCTTGATTTCTTTGGGCACTCCGATTACTAACTTGCTCACTGATATTTCCTCCCTTGAAATAGTTCTGTATATTACTGCATTAAAGATCTTCTGAATTTTAATATTTGCAATTCCCGTGCCAAACAATCATCATGCCTGAAATCGGGAGCATCAGAGAGTCTGCTCCATCTATTCCCGCGGCAGACTGGCAAATTATTAAACCATGGAAAGAATACTTTCCATTTTGTATGTATGCAGCAGACTTGCTTATGGTGACAGCTTTAATCTTAGAAAAATAACTCTGACGAATAATTACCATACTTGGGCTGGCAAAAAGACCGCCCGCCGTATTACAATGGATACGATCATGAATAAGGGGAGAATCTGATTGGATCGCTGCCGGTTTCGCATTCGCTTTTTGGATCGGGTGGGCATGGCAAGAGATGTTGCCGCGGTGGTAGCGGTGCATGAAGCCAATATTGTCTCTCTGGAGGTCAAACCCGGCGAGATGCACCTGCAGTTCGACCAGGTGCCGGCAGCGGTTTTAGCGGGGATTCTCCAGCAGTTGACCAGGATTCCGGACGTGCTGGAAGTGGCTCCGGTCAAGTGGCTGCCCTATGAACTGAACCAGCAGCGGCTGCGCGGGATCTTCGATACCGTCGAGGAGAGCATTCTGATCACCGACAAGCGCGGCGTGATCACCATGTGCAACCAGAAGGCGGTAGAGGTGCTGGGGCTGAGCTATTCCCTGATCACGCTCCCTCTCCAGGAGGCCTGCTTTCCGCCGGAGATTGCCGAGGCGATCATCTCCGGCCAGCTCAAACAGCGCGAGGTGCTGCTAAAAACCCCCTACGGCGGCGTGCGCTGCCTGGTCAAGAGCAACCTTGTTTTTGACGAACACGGCGATCCAGAGGGCTCGATGATCACCTTTGAAAAGATGTCCAAGGTCAGACGCCTGGCGCACTTCATCACCCAGCCGGTCATGGTGACCTTTGACGATATCGTCTACAGCAGCGCCGTCATGGCAGAGTCAATATCCCTGGCTAAAACCGTGGCCAGGGGCAATTCCACGGTTTTAATCAGGGGCGAGAGCGGGACCGGCAAGGAACTGTTCGCCCGGGCGATCCATATGGCCAGCCTGCGGGTGGATAACCCCTATGTTGTGGTCAACTGTGCAGCCATCCCGGACACCCTCTTCGAGAGCGAGTTATTCGGCTATGCCGAGGGCACCTTTACCGGCGGTCTCAGGGGAGGGCGTCAGGGCCTGTTCGAGTTTGCCCACACGGGCACTATCTTTCTGGACGAGATCGCTGAAATCCCGCCTTATATCCAGGCCAAGCTGCTGCGAGTGCTGCAGGAGGGCTGTGTCCGGCGACTCGGTGAAATGCTGGAGAACAGGGTGGATGTCCGGGTGATTGCGGCCACCAACCGCGATCTACAGCAGCTGATCGCCAATGGCAGCTTCCGGGAGGATCTTTTTTACCGCCTGAACGTCATCCCCATCTGTCTGCCCCCCCTCAGAAAGCGCCGGGAGGAGATTCACACGCTGACCTGGAGCTTTATCAACAAGTTTAACCAGCGCCTGGGCAAGCAGGTCACCTCCATCTCCGATGCCGCTATGGAACGGCTGCAATCTTATGATTGGCCTGGCAATGTGCGCGAGCTGGAAAATGCCGTCGAGCGGGCAATCAATCTAACTATGGGAGGCAGGCTGGATGTCTCCCAGATCATGCTGCCGGAAACTGTAACCGGGGTTAAGGATCGCAATCATTTAAAAAAGGCGGCGGCAGAGGCCGAGAGGGAGGCCCTGATCGACGCCCTGGATAGAGGCGGCAGCATTCGCAGAGCCGCCAAACTCCTGGGGGTCTCCCATACCACCGTGATCAACAAGCTGAGGCGCTATGGCCTATCCGAGCGGTCTGAAGACTCAGACAATTAAACCATCTTTTCCGGAGAAACAACAGGCGCCGCCCGGAGGCGGCGCTGTCTGGCGTGATGGAAGTTTCTTCTGTCGGTAAACTCGACATTTTACTAGCATCCCGGTGGCGCTGCCTCATGACAATCTATCTGGATTGCCGGCAGCGCCACCCCTGTTCAAGAGATCAGGCTAGTTGAGAATCTTGTTGAGGGCAACGGCGCCTTCAAGGCGGGTCAAGCCTACAGACGGGTCGAACTCCTTGCCGTTCGGGTCGATAATGCCGAGCCCCGCCGCCAGAGACAGGTAACCCTGGTCTTCCGCCGCCACCTTGCCGGCGCCACCCGGCGGCACCGGAAGCGGCGACCAGATCCCCTTAAATCCGGCCACCTCATCCCAGCCCAGGGCGCGCACCACCATCCGGGCCATGGTAACTTGATCGAGATCTCCCTCCGACAGGTACTGCTCGCCTGCCTTCAAAATACCCAGTGAGAACGCCTGCTGATAGTCCTTCTTAAACTCCTGATCCGGATCGACAGCCGGCGTAGGCTGCCAGCCAGAGGCGCGCACCAGCCAGATCAACCAGTCGCGCCGCGACAGGGTGTCCGTGGGATGGAAGGAAGAATCATAGACAGGAATGATCTTGGTATTGGTCAGGGCATTGACGGCCTCGGCCCCGGAGACACCCGCCAGATCGGTGAACGCCTGTTGCTCCGGATTAATTTTGGGCTGGAAGGTACCGTCCAGGTCCAGTCCGGTGAAGGCGTCGATATAGTAGGGCGCTTTCGGCATGAGGGCGTAGACCAGTCGCACCGGCGGCATCTGGCCGGATGACTGGCCCGGGGCGGCAAACTCCCGCCGGTAGCTCAGAGCCAGCGCTCCGTCGGCGAGAAAGGCATTCTCTGCCCGTTCCTGGCCGATCACGCCTTGGGCCTCCGGAAACTTCACCTGCCACCAGTTCAGCGTGTAGCTGGTGACCTTGCCCTGCACCGCGTCCACGGTCAGCGACGCCCCGTTCCCGCTGAAGGGAATGCCCTTGACCAGGCGGTCGGCTGCAAAGGAGAAACTGGTCGGCGACGGCGCCTGCTTGCTGTCCAGCGGCCGGATCGGCGCGTTGGGCACCAAGTTCAGTTTATCCATCTGAGCCTGGAGGTCACCGGCTGCTGCAGATAGAAAACCAGCAGCCAGATCACGGGTCTGGGTCTCATTCAGGCGGGGTGGCTGCGACCGATCCTGTTGGGATGTCGTCAGGCTATAGGAGACCAGCCGGTTCTGGCTGGCGTCGACCTGCATAAACAGCGACCCCTGTTCATCAGGATCGTACCAATAGAAATTCCAGACCCTGCCACCTGTCAGATAGTCTTGCTGCAGGTTGGAACTCTGCAGCACAAACCCTGCCGGGATCTCCACCAGCGACCGGGCAGTCTTCAGAGCCTGGTCCTGGCTGATCAGCTTGCCCAATTCGGTGAGCGCCGTCTGTTCGGCCGGGGTCAGCGGAGTTGCCTGGGCTACTGAAGACATCCCGCCACCGCCGTTGATCATCTTGTAGGCCCGCTGGTCATTGTTATCCCCAGACTTGAGAATCTCCCCCGACCGGGCGTCGATCATCAGGCCGCCGTCCTTGGGCGCATATAGCAGCCTGGCCGCCTCCGGCATCTTGCCGTCGGTTATGGGGGCGAAATAGCCCAGTTGCACCTGAGCGTTGGTTCTCCACAGGGACTCGGCCTGACCGGTCTGCAGCAGGCTCTCGGCACCGGGAAAAACGATAGTGTCATCCCAATTGAAATTGAAGCTGTTGATGGCCCCGGAGTGGGCATCCACCTGGATGCCCGCCGAGTTTTCCGTGAAGGGGATACCGTTCACCATCCGGTCAAAAGTGAATGAGTAGACGGCGGCTCCGTTGTTCCGCAATCCCAGATAGGGATCGGACGTGGCATCGGGATCGATGGACAGGCTTTCGATATACTTGGGCAGAACCTGGTTCAGGAACGTTGTGGCCTTGGCCTGGGCCTCGGAACGGTTCAGTTTGGGCAGTCCGCGCCCATTGCTGCTCGCAGGCTGCGGCTGCCACTGCTGCATGCCCCACAGTTCGCCGGTGGCGGCATTGACCCGGGCCGAAACGTTACCGTCATTGGGGTCGTCACTATTCCAAGACAGGTCCCAGATAGATAGACCGGCAGTGTTATTGTAGTTGGGCTGAAAATTCTTGTAACTGTCAGGAACTTGGATGAACTGTTTAGCCACCCCGATCGCCTGTTCGAGGGTGATCCCGGAGGCCTGCCCGCCCCCGGCAATTGCAGACGTACCCTGCATACCGCCAGCCAGGGCCGCGCCGCCGCCCATCAGGACACTGCCGCCCAGCCAGATTAAAACGGAACAGACCGCAGTCAAACGCCTTATCCAATATCGCACTACAATCCCTCCAATCAATACATTTTCAATCTATATAATCTATACCCACTCAGTAGATGTCTTCTTACATAAAAGGCACCAGTAAAACATTGACTGTCTGAAAAATAAGGGATTGCCGGAATAAATGCTTTCCAGGCAATCCCTTCGCGATCTGGCAACTATCCTGACGATCTTTTAAACAATGCTCCCTATTATCAGGACGACAGCTTCCGGTAGGACTCATACCTTTCCACGGCATCCCGCCGGGTTTTCTCAAACAGCTCATCCGCCTTGTCCGGGTACAGCTTGGCCAGGGAGGAGTAGCGCACTTCACCCATCAGGTAATCCTTGAAGGCGTTGAAATCCGGTTCCCTGGAGTCGAGTTTGAAGGGATTTTCTCCATCCCTCTTGAGATCCGGGTTGTAACGGTAGAGCTGCCAGTAACCGGACTTGACGGCGCTGACGATCTCCGTCTGGCTCTTGGACATGCCACCCTTCAGGCCATGGTTGATGCAGGGGGAATAGGCGATGATCAGCGAGGGGCCCCTGTAGGCTTCCGCCTCGGTGATCGCCTTGACTGTCTGGCCCATGTCGGCTCCCAGACCGATCTGGGCCACGTAGACGTAGCCGTAGGTCATGGCCATGGCGCCCAGGTCCTTTTTCTTGGTGCGCTTGCCTGATGCCGCAAACTTGGCGATCGCCGCTGCCGGGGTCGCTTTGGACGCCTGGCCACCGGTGTTGGAGTATACTTCGGTGTCGAAGACCAGCACGTTCACATCCTCGTTGGATGCCAGCACATGATCCAATCCGCCGTAGCCGATGTCATAGGCCCAGCCGTCTCCACCGAAGATCCAGACAGACTTCTTCACCAGATGATCCCGCTTGGCGTAGATCTGCTGCAGCACCGGATCGCTATTGCCCTCGAGCAGGGGCACGATCCCGGCAGCCGCTGCCTTTGATGCCGCAGCCTCGTCCATGCCGTCCAGCCATTCCTGCAGGGCCTGCTTCAACTCGGGAGTGATCTCCCTGGTCAGGGCCAGATCCACCAGTTCCTGCAGTTTCCTGCGCTGCTGCTGCACGCCTAGATAGATTCCGTAGCCAAACTCGGCGTTGTCTTCGAACAGTCCGCTCGCCCAGGCCGGACCCCTGCCCTCGGCATCGGCGCAGTATGGCATCGATGGTGCGCTGCCTCCCCAGATGGAGGAACAGCCGGTAGCATTGGCGATGATCATCCGGTCGCCGAAGAGCTGGGTCACCAGCTTGGCGTATGCAGTTTCCACACACCCACCGCAGGCCCCGGAGAACTCCAGCATCGGCTGGGCAAACTGGCTCCCCTTGACGCTGCTTCTGTTCCAGAGGTTGTCCTTGACTGATACGGTCATGGCGTAATCCCAGTTCTTAGCCTGAGGTACCTGCTCTTCGAAGGGCTTCATCACCAGGGCCTTCTCCTTGGCGCCGCAAGTTTCGGCACAACTGCCGCAGCCCATACAATCCAAGGGGCTCACCTGGATCCTGTATCGCAAACCGGCCAGGGGTTTGCCTACCGCCTCTTTGGTCTCAAACGCCGCGGGTGCTTGGGATGCCTCATGCTCATCGACCAGGAACGGCCTGATCGCCGCATGCGAGCAAACCATCGAGCACCGGTTGCATTGGATGCAGTTATCTCTGATCCATTCAGGGACAAAGCTGGCCACGCCACGCTTCTCATACCTGGAGGTGCCCACCGGGAAGGCGCCGTCCTCTATTCCCTTGAAGGTACTCACCGGCAGCTTGTCGCCCTCCAGCCGGTCCATCGCATCGAGAACGTTGGCGATGAACTCCGGCACTTCCTTCTTCGGCTCACATTCGTCTATCGCCCCGCCCCAGGCAGCCGGGACGTCGACCTTGACCAGGGCCTCGATCCCCTGGTCTACTGCAGCGTTGTTCATGCCGACCACGGCATCGCCCTTCTTGCCGTATGCTTTCCTGATCGCCTGCTTCAACTCGCGCACGGCATCATCCAGGGGGATGACATTGGCAAGCTTGAAGAAGGCCGCCTGCATCACCATATTGGTGCGGTTGCCCAGCCCCAGGTTGCGGGCAATGTCCACCGCATCGATGATGTAGAAGTCGATCCTGTTGGCCGCCAGATAGCGCTTCACCGATGCCGGCAACTTATCATCCAGTTCTTCAGGCTTCCAGGTGCAATTGAGGAGGAAGGCGCCACCCTGTTTCAAGCCGGAAAACATGTCCAGGGAGTAAATATAGGACTGGTTGCTGCAAGAGACCATGTCAGCCGAGGTGATCAGGTACGGGGATCTGATTCTCTGCTTACCAAAGCGCAGATGCGAGACGGTAAAACCGCCCGACTTCTTGGAGTCGTAGGCAAAATAGGCCTGGGCGTAGAGATCGGTGGTATCGCCGATAATGCCCACTGCCTGTTTATTGGCGCCGACGGTGCCGTCGGAACCGAGCCCGTAGAACTTGCACTGGATCGTCCCCTTGGCGGTAGCATCGACAATCTCTTTGCGGGGAAGGGAGAGATTGGTCACATCGTCGACGATACCCAGGGTGAAGCGTGGCTTGGGCTCTGCCGCCTTCAGGTTGTCATAGACGGCGATGATGTCTGCCGGGATCAATTCCTTGGAGCCGAGGCCATAGCGCCCCCCGATGATCAGCGGCCTGATCTCCCGATCATAGAAAAGACTCTTCACGTCTTCCAGCAGGGGCTCGCCCAGGGCGCCGGGCTCCTTGGTCCGGTCGAGGACGGCAATCCGCTTGACGCTCTTGGGCAGTACGTCCAAGAAGTACTCGGCGGAGAAGGGGCGGTAGAGGTGCACCTTGATCAATCCTATTTTCTCGCCACTGGCATTCAGGTAATCGATGGCTTCCTCGATGGTGTCGCAGGAGGAGCCCATAGCCACGATGATATTCTCGGCATCTTCGGCGCCGTAGTAATTGAAGGGGCGGTATTCCCTGCCAGTAAGCTTGCTGATCTCCACCATATAGCGGGCCACAATCTCCGGAACCGCTGCATGGTAGGGGTTGCTGGCCTCCCTGGCCTGAAAGTAAATATCCGGATTTTGAGCCGTGCCCCTGACCTCCGGGTGCTCGGGATTCATCCCTCTGGCACGGAAGGCCTGCACTGCCTGCCAGTCGATCAGCCTGGCGAACTCCTGATAGTCGATGACTTCGATCTTTTGCTGTTCGTGGGATGTTCTGAAGCCGTCATAAAAGTGCATGAAGGGAACCCTGGACTTGATGGCTGCCAGGTGGGCCACGCCGCCCAGGTCCATCACCTCCTGCACGCTGCTGGTGGCCAGCATGGCCACGCCGGTCATACGGCAACTCATGACGTCGGAATGATCGCCAAAGATGCTCAGGGCATGCGTGGAAAGAGCTCTGGCGGTGACATGAAATACGGCAGGCAACAACTCGCCAGCAATCTTGTAAAGGTTTGGAATCATTAGCATCAAGCCCTGCGAGGCCGTATAAGTTGTGCCCAGAGCACCAGATGCCAGAGTACCATGCAGAGCTGCCGAAGCTCCGGCCTCGGATTGCATCTCCGCTACTTTTACCGGCTGTCCGAACAGGTTTTTCAGCCCTTGCGCAGCCCACTCATCAACATGCTCAGCCATTGGCGACGACGGAGTGATCGGATAGATACAGGCGCAGTCTGTAAAAGCATAGGAAACATAGGCTGCAGCGTAGGTTCCGTCCATTGTCTTCATACTTTTTGACATAGCAGCTACCTCCAGTAGTGTTTATAAAATGTATTTTAAAGTGAATCCACAAAAAACTTTTTATGGGGAATAAACAAACGAAAACTGCCAGCAGTCAAACCTTTGGCATCTCACGCATGCCTAATTTACGCCTATTGTTATTATTGCAAGTTACATGCCAACAAAAAACGAGGTGTTTTCTTCTTTTTTACAGCCGCTGCGTAGCACTCCATACCGCATTTTGCCTCCAGCCCCGTCATCAGATTATGGCGGATCAACATGGCTAATAGCACTGAAGGACAGCAGCAATCAATGGCCTCAGCATCCGTCAGGACTAGCCTTTATTGCTTTCGCAATTTCAGTATCGCATCTACTGTCTGATGTGCTCTATGACAGGAGGGTACTTCTTGGACAGAACTTTAAGAATAGAAAATAGCTTGCCCCATCACGAGGCCTGGCCTATATTTTCTTGATTCTATCCATATACTGCTAGCACAAAGCCTGCCTTTCTCCAGGGCATCTAAAACTTGTCTCATGATCTTTCATACAAAGCAGGGACGCTATCAGACCAACATTAATAAACATGGTAAAGATTTACCAGCCACTGGCCTGATTAACGTATCAATCTTAGCATGATTAAATCTGAACATCAACCTTTAGGCTTTTTCAATAAAAACCATTTTTCCAGTATAGGACCAATTAAATTATTAGTGGTCGGGAGCAGCCCGTACAACAGTTGCCGGATTTTCATTATCATCACGCTGATTGTTACAGATCTCCCTGATCTTCTGCGCGTACATGTCGGTCAGCGACTCGGCAGTCTCATAATTGAGGGATTCCGCAAACACCCGGCAAACCGGCTCATCGGCATCAGGCAGCACCAGCGCCCAGCCCTCCGGGTGGCGCAGCTTGATCCCTTCGGGGATCTCTACCTGAGACTCTCCTGCTTCCTCCGCCAGTCTTCTCAGGACCTTGCCCTTATCATCCCAGGCCACTTCCACCTCCCGGTTAGCGGTGGCAAAGCTTGGCAGCGACTCGATCAACCGGGATAGCGGCCGGCCTTCCCGGGCCAGGTATTCGATGATCATTCCCAGGGCCGCCAGGGCATCCCCATAAAAAAAGAATTGCGGGAAGTGTAACTGCGAGCCGGCCACCTCATCATCCCAGGCCGTCTGCATCTGAGCCCAGGGGGCTGTCCTGGTGCGCTTCACCTGGCATCCCCGCCGCCGGGCATGCTCCACCACTGCCTCCGGCATGGTCACCGGCAAGGCCAATGTGGCCGATTCGTTGCCGTTCAAGTTGATCAGGGCGAGCAACGCCATCAGGCGCGACTCCTGCACCACACGTCCCCGCTCATCGATCAGCACCAGTTCCTCTCCTTCCGGATCTAGCACCGCTCCCAGATCGGCGCCCCGTCCCCGCACCATGCTCCCAAACTGTTCTGCAGCGGTAACTGCCTCGCTGGATGTTCGCACCTGATTACGGACTGCCGGAAGGGTAACCGCCTCGCAGCCCAAAGCCTCAAATAGTGGAGATAACAGGCAGCCCAGGCGCTCCGGGTCATAATCGACGGCGATCCGGAGACGAGTCTTGCGGATAAGGTTGCGATCCAAAAACCCGAGCAGGTAATTCAGATACAGGCGATTGGCTTCAGGGTAATACTCAGCGGCAACAATCTGTCCGGAGGGAGTATACCGGTACTCCTCCCGGTCGAGCATACCCTCTATCTGACGCTGTTCGCTGCGTGAAAAATCGATCCCCCTGTTGTTGAAAAAACGCAGCGCGATTTTTTCAAGACCCCTATGATAAACATGAATTCCGCCATTCAACCGCAGCGCTCTGATTCCCTGGCGGTGAGCCGGCAGTGTCAGCATCCCGAAATCTACCACCTGCACTCCGGTTGCCAGAAGGCCCGATTGGACGGCCTGCCTGATCATCTGAGAAGCCGGATAGCCATCGGCGCCGATGGACAAACTTCCGCCCTGCACCGTGCCCGCCGCCGCTCCCAGCCTGGTTGCAATCTCCGGGTCGATCTCGGTGACCAGGTCTCCGATGATCCCTCTGGAGCCAAAAAAATGCGGCCGGGCCGATTGGCCCCAGATCAGGGACGTGCTGAGTATGGCCCTCTTCTCCACCCATTTTTCGGGCCAGATCTTAACCCCCGGCCTGAGCACGCACCGTTCCCCCACCACTGACCGATCTCCGATCACCGACCCCTCAAAACAGGATGCGCCAGCCTTGATCCGGGCGCGCCACCCGACAACGGCGCCCCGCAGGACCGTATTCTCGCCGATCAGGGTGCCGTCCCAGACCACGCTCCGCTTAACAGAGGCTCCCCGGCCCACCATGACATTCCGGCCTAGCACTACTTCGGGGCCGATTTTCGCCTGTGGCCCGATCACAGATCCCGCGCCGATAACTACGGGGGGTACGACCTGGGCGGTCCTGTCCATGGCCACCCCGTCCCCCAGCCAGATCCCGGGCTGACTTTCAGTGCCCTCTAAGGCCACCTCAACCTTGCCCTCCAGGATGTCAAAGTGAGCCTGAACATACTGCTCGATGGTGCCGACGTCGCACCAGTAACCCTTGGTCACATAAGCATAAACCGGCTTGTTGGCGGCCAGCAGCCGGGGAAAGAGGTCCTTGGAGAAGTCCACCATCCGGCCCGTTTCGATCTGGTCGAGGATCTCCGGCTCCAGGATGTAGATCCCGGTGTTCACCTGGTCGCTGAACACCTCGCCCCACCCGGGCTTTTCCAAAAACCTTCTGATCCGCCCCTCCTGATCGGTGATCACCACCCCATATTCCAGCGGGCAGGAGACCTCGGTCAGCACCAGGGTGGCCAGGGCGCCCTTCTCCCTGTGAAAGGCTACCGCCTCCTGCAGGCTGCAGTCGGTAACAGCGTCGCCGCTGATCACGATAAAGGTCTCGTCCAGAAAAGAGGCCGCGTTCTTGACGCTGCCCGCCGTGCCTAGGGGAGTATCTTCGACGTAATAATGGAGATCGACGCCAAAATCCTTTCCGTCGCCAAAGTAACTCTGGATCTCTTCAGGCAGGTATTGCAAAGTGACTCCTATATCCCGGATACCCTGATCGCGTAGAAGATTGACAATGTGCTCCATACAGGGGCGGTTCACGATCGGCACCATCGGCTTGGGGCGGGCGCAGGTCAGCGGGCGTAGGCGTGAGCCCTCGCCGCCGGCCATGATGATCGCTTTCATAGTCGTCCAACTCCACGATAAATTAAAAAACCCGATCTCGTCAGGTTCTTTAATAATAGGTTTTCATTTATGATTTTTTTATATGCATCTAAGCGCCGTATGGAGTCCGCAAGCACATCCCAATCCTGCTCATCGGCATATTCGAGGATGGCGCCCGTAGCCTCAGGAACAAAATCGATACCACCCATGTCGAGGTCGCTCCAGTTCCGCATCCCAAAAGAGTGGTCAGCCAGTCCAGCCTCGTCTCTTGGTCAATGATGCCCGCTTCCAGACACTTCTTCAAACCTTCTGCACAATCTTGAGCAATGCAGGCGATCTCCCCCTCTTCGTCCATTTCCTGCAGTTCATCGGGGTAGCTCTCCGTCATTCCGTCCAGCAGGGCGGCATAGACCATCCCCGCCCCTCGCCAGTCTTCATTTTCAGTCAGGCGCTCTGCCGTCTGCAGAATCTCGCGCAGGTCTGTTTCGACATCATATGGGGTCACGCCGGCGCAATGCTCTATCCACCTCACGCTCCAAGGCAGCCTTATCCGGCGACTCTCCCTTGGACGTGCCTACCGCCAGCCCGATCGCGGAAGCCAGGGAAGGCTCTCTCAGCACCAGATCGGCGATCAGAGCAATAAGCTCTTCTTTGGTAAGCCGGGCAAGGGTAGTGTTCAGCGATTGGATATTCTCGAAGGAATCTGGTTCATGCACGTACTGCAGCAACAGTGCGACGATATGCTTGCAGAATCCACCTCGTGGACAGGAGCAGGATGCATCCTCTATGCCGCCATCCTTCAGGACAACCCTGATTTTATACGGTTGCTCACGCGACCCGTAGCACTCCCCGCGCAGTTTTTTTCCTTTACGAACGGGGTTGCGAATATTGCCGGACTCGTAATAATCACTCCCATGCATGAAGCTTGACCCGTCGACCAACCTGCCGACATGCTCCTCAGCCAAAGAAAACTTGTCGTCTTTCATTAGCAGCCCTATCCAACCCTCTTCACTGGAATATTTTCTTTCTGACTCAAGCGTTTCAAGCTGGGCAACCCGCCTGATTCTTACAGATTTCGATTTGGCACGGTCGCTTGCCAGGAATAAATATTCGACAACTACGATCTTTTCCCTGTCTTGTACATGGATAATTTCAATCTTGCCGTCAACTACTTCGGGCCACATTCATGGTTGGCCATAGCCTTGTATTTTGTTTTACAAAAAGTTATAATACTACTAATGGAATGTAGGAATGTAGGAGGTGAGTTTTATGAGCAACACTTACACGGTTGTAGTCGGCGAAAAAGGGCAAATCACTGTTCCCGCAGATCTCCGCAAAAAATACGGAATTACCAAGGGGGCCGTCCTTCTAATTGAAGACAACGGCAATAGGCTTACCTTCACCCCAACAATTATTTTTCCAAAATATAATTTCGACTGGGATGAGGAAGCCAAACTTGCTGAACAGGATCTAGCATCTGGCAACGTAAAGAGATATTCTCCAGACGATTACTTGAACGAACTCGATAATCGCATCTCCGAAAAAGAGCGACCTTTTTCAGGCGCTGAAGAAACCCCAGGCCAATGCAAAACCAACCCAAAGCAGGAGAAATCCTGATGGATCTAATCTACGATGTCATCATTGAGGAAACATCGCGCTTCGAAAGAAACTTTGACAAATTACCGCTTCAAGTCGCTAAACACTTTCGTCAGAAAACACTTCCAGACATAGTATCCTGTATAACAGGGCAAAATCCATTTTCAAAATCGCTCAGAGCAAAATATGTAGAAGGAAGCAACAGCAGTGTCTGGGAATCAACCATCAATATGAGCTTTAGAGTGACTTTTAGCCTTTTAAAAGAATATGATCTTGAAAACAGACTTATCGTTGTCATTCAATTAAGAAATGTCGGCCCCCATGAAGTAGTCTTCAGGTCTCCATACTGAGGATATGAGCAATTACCTCGCGTAGCCAGCAGCTTATTATTCCGGGCGCATTCCTAACAACCATTCCAGCGCTCCCGGAGTCTGCTCCCAGGCCTGGAGGGAATTCGAAGCATAGATGGCGGCCTCGTTCTCGTCCCCGATTCCAAAATCATCCGGCAGCCTGAAGGGGATGGGACGCTCCCGCAGCAGGAAGGCGGGGACATGTTCATTATTCCCGAGGGCTTCCGCGAGCACCTGATTGGAACGCTCATTGGCGCCTCCGGTAACCCTGAAGGCCCAGAGAGCCTTATCGTAGGAGATGAAGCAGCTATTTTCATCCCCGTAGCGCGCCATCAGCAGGCGCATCGCCTCATCGCGCCCTTCTTCCAACAAGCAGGCTGACAGGTCGTACCTGGCACCCTGATGATCTGCCGGATCCAGCCGTAATAGCTCTTCGTAGGCCTCTATTGCCCGCTCTTTTCGCCCCGCTTCCCGGAGGCAGTCGGCATGTCCTTTGAGCGCTCTCATATAAGGCCTGGTATCGATATTCGACCATAAATGCCCCGGCTCTCCCTGGATACAGGGCTCGTCCAGTATCATCCGCCCAGCCCTGATGGCCTGCTGGTAGAAGTAGATCTTTTCATCCAGGATTCTGCTTTCACCTGCCAGCATGTTGAAGGCATCAAGACAGTAAGGCGATATACCCAAGACTTCCCACGCCCGGTCGATGAGCAGGTCCCTATTGAATAGATCGTCGGTCCCGGCAAGCATTTGTTCGGCACGGTTGTACAGCTTCTCATCAAAAGGCGGCCAATTCTCCTTTTCCCAGACAGCAGCCTCCCGCCGGCCCTGTTGTTCTTTTTTCACCCATAGAACACCTGCGATTGGTTCGTCCTCTTCATGAAAGCCGGACAGGAAGGATTCCCGGTCCGGAACGGCACTGGTTCCCTGTCCCGACCAGGCAGCTTGCCACTGCTCGTACTTGTTGTCTGTCTCGTCCCGCCGGAGACCCAGTACATACCGGTATAAATCCTTCTTCCAGCTAAGGTTCAAGGCATGGAGACGGTGATCGACAGTTCTTCCCATGAAGAACAGCAAGTTATCTTCGACAACACTGATCGCCCGTACCCCGGCGGCAAACCCGCTCGATGGGAGTACCGCTTCCACATTCAGGGCATCCAGGCCGTCGAGCAACCCCTTGACAGCCAACCCCTTAGGCAACGAAAGACTGTCGGGCAGCCCCCAGATGTACTTACCCGGATCCTGCTCCCAGGCGCGATACAAAAACTCCGCCAGGGGGATCATGGCGCGTGAAGTGGTGATCTCCAAGAAAAACGTGCCGGTTAGGGCGTCCCTCAGCGCATAGTAGACGAGGTGCTCCCGGCGTGATTTTTTCACGGTGGAGAGGTTGACATCCAGCGGCTTTTCCTGATACTTGAGCAGGCCGTTTTTCTTGACGTAAAGATGCCTGGAAACAGACACCACGGACACAGTCATAGCAGGTCCATATCCGGCGGATACTGCAAACATCTTTCTTCGTGAGATGGTAGTATTTCCTGGCGCATGCCCAGCAGAAGGCGTTGCCGCAAATAAGCCCGCCCTCTGATTTGAGGAACGGGCTATAATTCTTATAAAGCTTGATGACTTCCAGCGAGAGTTTTTATTCGTGCCATAAATCATTCATTTTCGTTTACAGCGGTTCCAGGTTGGAGGTAAACCCAGCTTGGCAAGCAGCATCGCCACCAGGGCCCGCTGCCTATCCACCTCGGCCACACGTTTCTTTCGGTAAACTCCCCCGATGTGATGCCCGGTAGAGTGCAGCAAAAACGTCAACTGTTCCTCCATCTCGGCCAGCAACCTCTGCTGTTCATCAAGCGCTACCCGCAGTTCAGAGGGGTCCATGTTGTCATATTCCGCATCTTCCGGCATCCTGCGCCATCCCTTCTGCTGACTGTTCACGCTAATGGCAGCTAAGAGATCACCGCCAAAGGCCTTTTTAGTTTGGTGTGGCCGACAGTCTCTCCTAAAAATAGCGACGACGGGTGCTGACCTCTAAATTCACGCGCAATTGCGGGTCTTTTTCTACAATCAGCTTTTGGACGGGGCGGTGGACGATCTCTTCGAGGGCGATCTCCAAGTCGAGTCTTCTTTCCAGCCGGGTCTGCCTATCGGCGTCATCTGGTTGATATAGAACGGCAACATCAACGTCGCTGCCGGGGGCGCAACCTGCCGCGGGCAAGAGATCCGAAGATATATGCCGTGGTAATGTCCGGGCGTCGTGCCAGGTAATGTGACACGACGACGGCGATCTCGTCCGGTGACAAGCCGATTCCCCCCACTGGAATTTCCTGCGTGCATTTTACCATGCCACCAACTGGCTGGCAAGCTACCAGGGACAGTCTACCGCTCCGGTAGCCGCATGGTTGTTGTCCATCATGGTTCATCCCTCTTCCCTCATAATAATTTACTGGCAAAGAAAAACAGCCCTGAGATAATTACAGGGCCGCCAGATGGCATCATTTTATCATGATATGACAATCATGCTTGACCTACTTTCGCGCACAAGGTTGAATAAGTCATCAAACACCAGACAAGTTAGGCTCAACTAGTGATTAGGACAATAGGAGTACTTCACTTCGAAAAGATTCGTCTGGAAACCATAAAAACTCTGCAAAACGGGCGTGTTTGATAATCACCGCAGCACAAACGAACAGCTATAGAACAGGGCTTACCGTGACTATATCAGGTTGCTTATCCGGTAGTCGATAAGGAAGTGGTTTACCGAAAGGATCAGTAATGATTGTAACGCCACTATCTGAAATTATCATAAAACATGATTGCCCAAACCACTGAATTCTCATATTATATATTCCTCACTTGGCGAGGCTACCCCCCTACCCCACTTGCTAATAAGCCGATCATAATCGAAAATATCGACAATGTCTACTTTCGCAACATTGGTTTACGAGTATTTCAGATATTTTTGTTTCTAAGATACGATGATACGATGCGAATTAGCAGCCTTTAGAATCATAACCGTATCTGCTCCTTCTGCACTGCCGGCAACAGCAATCACAGTTTCCCCTAACGAAATTGCTCCACAGTCGCAAGCCATTGTTGCAGATTAAACACAAACCTTTGTATCGTGCCCGAGCATACGAAGCGTGTTGGCAATGATTAATTTTTCTCTTCGTTGTTTTTTATATACAGCGCAGGAGACTCATTTTGGCCAGGGCCCACACGCCCGGCCGGGCGGTCTGCGTCCAGGGCTGCATGTGCCGTGAGCGTCAGCAACGCCTCCATCCGAAAAACCGTTGAGGTTAGCTCCTCAACGGTTTTTCGGTTCAGCTGCACAAAATAGCCCGTCGGCTAGATGTTTTCCCTTCGTGTTATTCCCTTATTGCGGCTCAAGTAATGGATCAGTACTGCAGTTGCTTTTCGGTCACCCGGTGGCGGAAAACCCAGTAGGTCCATCCCTGGTAGACCAGCACTATGGGCACGAGACAGACAGCCACGATAGTCATGATCTTCAGGGTGTAGGGACTGGAGGAGGCATTGTAGACCGTCAGGTTCCAGGCCGGATTGAGGCTGGAGACCATTACCCGCGGGAATAACCCGGCGAAGAAGGCTAGCGCCGCGAAGATGATCGTCAGCCCATTGGCCAGGAAAGCCCACCCGTTTTGCTTGACCAGGAGATAATAGGTGGTGAGCAGCGCCACCGCAGCCAGCAGTAGAGCGACGACCGCCAGCCATTTAGTGAACATATCAGTCTGAACATAGCTCAACACCGCCAACATGACCACGAAGATGATGGCCAGGATGCCGACGCTGGTGGCGGTTTTCCAGGCCCGGAGCATCAATTCGCCCTCAGTCTTGAGATAGAGGAAGAGCGCTCCGTGCAGTATGAATAGCAGCAGCAGAGCCACTCCGCCGACCAGGGTATAGACGGAGATCAAGCTCCAGAAGCTGCCTATGTACTGCATGTTGCCGGCGATAGGCACACCCTTCAAAAGGTTGGCCACCGCTACCCCCCACAGCAGGGCCGGGATCAGGCTTCCGATAAAGATCAGCCAATCCCAGAGTGATTGCCAGCCCGGATCGTCAAGCTTGTTCCTGAACTCCACGGCCACCCCCCGTATGACCAGCGCCACCAGGATCAGCGCCAGCGCCAGGTAAAAGCCGCTAAAGAGCGTGGCATACCAGTGGGGAAAGGCAGCAAAAATCGCCCCGCCGGCAGTGATCAGCCAGACCTCGTTTCCGTCCCAGAAGGGGCCGATGGTCTCTAACAGGATCCGGCGCTCGACGCCACTCTTGCCTAAAAACGGCAGGAGGATACCCACCCCGTAATCGAAGCCTTCCAGGAAGAAATAGCCGATAAACAGCACAGCCACCAGGATAAACCATAGAACATCCAAGTTCATGCCGATACCCCCCTTGCCCTCTCCAATCTTATCCTTGACGGAACTTCTACGGGGCCCTGCCTGGCATAACGGACCAGCAGGTAAAAATCGGCCACCGTCAGGATGGCAAGCAGCAGCGTATACAGAACCAGCGTCGTGGCTACCATGCCCGCGGATACCGAGGGGGAAACCGCCTGGTCCACCCTCATCAGCCCATAGACAATCCAGGGTTGGCGGCCAACCTCGGCCATCATCCAGCCGGCAAGGTTCGTGATATAGGGCAGTGGGATGCTCCAGAGCAGGGCCTTCAGCACCCAGGGTGTCTGCTCCAACCGGCCCTTGACCCAAAGATAAAGGGCGCAGGCGATGATGAACAGGAGCCAGACTCCGAACAGGATCATGATGCGGAAACTCCAGAAGACCATGGCGACAGGCGGAGTGTAGTTGCCGGGGCCGTACCGGGATGCTGCGGCGGCTTGTAATTCCTTGATGCCGGGCACCTGAGCGCCGCCGCTGCCCTTGGCAAGAAGACTCTCCAGACCAGTGATCTGCAGGGCGACAGTATTTTGCTGCCCCCGCTGGTCAATGGCGGCTACCAGGTTGAGCGGGGCCGCCGTGCTGCTGTCCCACATGGCGTTGGCGGCGGCCATCTTGATCGGCTGGACCTGTTCCACGTACAGGCCCTGGAAATGTCCAATGACGATCACCAGCAGGATGCAGGCAAATCCGAACTTCAGAGCGATGCCGAACGAGCGCCGGAAAAAGTCCGCCTCCCGTTTCTTCAGCAAATGGTAGGCGCTGATGCCCATCACGAACACGGCTGCAGTGACATAGCCCGCCAGTACCGTGTGGGGAAGCTGGTACCAAACGTATCCATTCGAGAGCAGGGCGCCGAAGCTGGCCATCTCCGCACGGCCATTTCGGAGCACATAGCCTACCGGCTCTTGCATAAAGGAATTGGCTACCAGGATCCAGAATGATGACAAAGTAGTGGCGAAAGCCACCAGCCAGATAGAAACCACATGCATGTTCTTGGACAGTCTGTCCCAACCGAAAATCCATACACCCAGGAAAGTGGATTCCAGGAAAAAGGCGGCCGTAGCCTCTATGGCCAGGGGGGCGCCGAAAATATCACCAACGTAGCGGGCATACTCAGACCAGTTCATGCCGAACTCGAACTCCTGAATGATACCGGTCACCAATCCCAGCGCAAAATTGATGATGAACAGCTTGCCCCAGAACTGAGCCATCTTCTTATAAGTTGCGTTGCCACTACGAGCATAGATCGTTTCCATCACTGCCGTCAGGACGGCCAGCCCCAGCGTCAGCGGCACGAACAGGAAGTGGAATGAGGTGGTGACGGCAAACTGGATCCGGGCCAGCACAAGAGCACTCATGCGCAGTTCCTCCTTACCGAAATAGGATCGTTCCTGCTAAACCATGCGGCAAACCACATCAGATCAATAGAATCACCACCCTTTTTAAACAAATTCTTGATTCAGGTGGGGTTAAAACCCCACCTGAATCGTAGAAGATGCTATCCCACCCAATGGGTACCCGGCTTAGCGCCGGTTAGCTATCGGATAAATTTAATTGTGTACTATATGAGTATAGTTTTAATTTAAAAAAATACCTGGAGCTCCAGGCTATATTTTAGGCTCCTCACCCCCGGCAAGTTGTTGAAAGTTGTGGCTGGCGAATTCCTGGGCCAGGACATCCTGAATGGATCCCAATGCCTGATGGACGGCGCAGTGCGGCACGCCTTGACGATTGCAGTACGCAGGGTCCACCAGGCACTTGTTGATGCGGATCGGCCCTTCGATCGCTTCTACTACATCTTTCAGGGTAATCTCGCCGGGGTTTCTGGCCAGGGCATATCCCCCGCCCACGCCTTGAAACGACCTGACAATACCGCCTTTGGCCAGCAGGCGCATGATCTTTAACAAAAATCGATTGGGAATAACCAGGCTCCCGGCGATGGCCCTGGCCTCGATCACCTCCCCGGGAGGCTGCATCGATAGGTAGAGAACTGCTCTAAAGGCATAGTCCGTAGCCTGGTTGAGTTGCACGTTCTATTCTCCTAAACTATACTCATATTATCCAGTTTATGATCATTCTATAACCATTCGGAGGCAAAGTCAAGCAGCAATGAATTCTACTTCAAATCTTTGCGGTGACTGTCTCGCACATCGGCGATGGCACTCCGGGCCGACAGCTTGGGAGAGGGATCCTCGTAGAAGTCCGCCGCCTGCACCGGCTCGATCTGGACCATAATTTCCGGTTCCCGGGATATAATCACCTGGTCGCCTGGTTATCAAAGCAAAACCGTGCTAGATAAAGCGGTAGCCGACTCCGGGCTCGGTGACAATATGCCGCGGCCGCCCGGGATCCGGCTCGATCTTGTGGCGCAACTGCCTGATGTAAACCCTCAGATAGTTGGTCTCCTGTTCATACGCAGGCCCCCAGACCGTGCGCATCAGTTGCCGGTGAGTGAGCACCCGCCCGGCATTGGCCGTCAGCGTGCGCAGCAATTCATATTCGGTGGGAGTCAGTTTGATCTCCTTGTTGTCAACCAGCACCTGCCTGCGGGTCAGATCGATGGCCAGGCCTTCAAAGGTCAAAACCGGCTCGTTCTGAGCGCCCGAGGCATGGCGCAGGGCAGTCCGGATCCGGGCCAGCAACTCCCCCATGCTGAAAGGCTTGGTCACGTAATCGTCAGCCCCGGCATCCAGGGCGGCGATCTTGTCATGCTCCTGCTCCCGTACGGATAGAATGATCACCGGTACCTGTGTCCACTCCCGCAGTTGCCTGACCACCTCGATGCCGTCCAGATCGGGCAGGCTCAAATCAAGGATAATCACGTCGGGGCGAAAGATGGCGGATTGCTCGATACCCTCGCGCCCGGTGGCGGTCTCCTTAACCTCAAAATTGTGGGCGGTCAGGGCCACCTTCAGCAGGCGCCTGACCTGGGGTTCATCGTCGATAATGATGATCCGCGCTCCTTTAGCCTCCACTGTCATCACCTGCGTCTTCCACCATTTCCGGCTCAGGAATCTTGCCCAAAGTTGTCTCGTCCAGGGGGAGAGTGAAGGTGACCACAGCGCCTCCGCCCTGGTTTCCGTCCACCCAGATTTGTCCGCCATGGGCCTCGACGATCGCCTTGCAGATAGTCAGCCCCAGGCCGGTGCCGCCGATCTGACGGGTCGTGCGCAGGCGGTAAAACTTATCGAAGACCAATTCCCGGTCCTCCTCCGGGATGCCGGGGCCGTGGTCGGCCACGGCGATCTGCAGTTCCTGGCCATGCCGGGCAGCGGTGATGGCAATTTCCAGATCCGGGCCGGAGTATTTGGCCGCATTATCCAGCAGATTGACCAGCACCTGCTCGATCAGCACAAAATCGATCAGCGCCAGGGGCAGGTCTGGAGCAGCAACGATCTTTATTGAACGGCTGCGCAGGGCGTCAACCCGGCCAGCGGCAACGCCGATCAGGTCCTGCAGGTCGCACCACTCCTTGTTTAACTGCAGGTAGCCGCTCTCCACCCGCGCCATATCCAGCAGGTTGTTGACCAGGCGGTCCATGCGCAACGCCCCCTGCTTGATCGTTTGCAGCAGATCCCGGCGCGCTGCGGGGCTGTATATCTCATCCTCGTCTACCAGGCCGGTCACCGCTCCGATGATCGAGGTCAGGGGGGTGCGCAGTTCGTGGGAAATAGAGTTGAACAAAGCAGTATGCAATCGTTCTGATTCTGCCAGCAGGTGCGTCACTTTCGCCTGTTCGACCAGCTGGATGCGGTTGATGGCCACCGCTCCCAGGCTGGCGAAGGCCTCCAGCAATCTGCGCTGTTCAGCCGAGAGATGCCCCGGGCCCTGGGGCCTGATCCCCATCACGCCCAGAATGCCCTGTTCCGTGCGCATGGGCACATAGGTGCAGTCGGCCCCCACCAGCGTGTCTGTCCCCCTCCCCGCGGTCTGGCCGCGCTCATATACCCAGATGGCTACCGCTTTTTCATTTTCATCTACCTGGATCTGTTGCTGCGCATCAGATTCTGCCCTGATTGCCAGCTGATCATCTGCATTCGGCAACAGGATCATTACCTGGCTGTCAACGATCTCAGAGACCTTCCTGACCACCTGCCCCAGCACCTTATCCAGCTCATTGGTGGCGGCGATCTCCCTGCTCAAGGCATACAGGGCAGATGTCCTGGCCTCCCGCTGCTTGGCATTGATAATGTTCTGGCGCAGGCGATCTGACAGTGAACCGGTCAAAAAAGCTACCAGCAGAAAGATGGCAAAGCTGATCAGATAGCGCACATCGTAGACAGTGAACCTGAAGGTGGGGGGAACAAAGAAGAAATCGAAGGAGATGACTCCCAGTATGGCCGCCATCACCGAGTAATGCTGCCCCCAGACAACAGCGCTCAGCAACACCGGCAGCAGATAGAGCATGGCGATATTGACCGGTCCCAAATAGGAGTTGAGCGGAAAGGCGATCACGGTGATCAGGGTGATCATGACCAGAAGCGCCACATAGGGGAAAAACCTGACTGGCTCCCTGCTGATCGCCGGCCCGTGATGGCTGGCATTATCCGATTGTTTGCCGGAAATCACGTGGACGCTGATCCCCTCGCTGCGCTTGATCACCTGGTCGACAACAGAGCCATGCAGCCATTCCCAGAACAGCGGCTTCAGAGGCTTCCCGATGATGATCTGGGTAATGTTGTGTTTTCTGGCGAAGCTCAAGATCTCTTCAGCCACGTCATTCCCCGTGATGGTGACCGTCTCAGCTCCCAGTTCCTCTGACAGTTGCATATTTTTTAGCAGCCTTCCATGTTCAACCTCGCTGCCAGGCACATGATTCGATGCATCGATATAGACGGCAAACCACTCGGCCTGCATGTTGGCAGCCATACGGCGGGCCAGGCGAATCAGCCTGGCCGCGAAGGGGCTGGGGCTGATGCAGACCATCACCTTCTCTCCGGCAGACCAGGGCCCGGCGATGGCATGCGCCCTCATGTATGTTTCCATCTGCTGATCGACACGCTGCGCTGTATGGCGCAACGCCAGCTCTCGCAGAGCGTTGATGTTGCCCGGGCGAAAGAACTTGTGCAGGGCTTCGGCGGCCTTGTCGGGCACGTAGACCTTGCCGTCTTTAAAGCGTTGGATCAGCTCCTCCGGAGGCACGTCGACCAGCTGGATCTCGGCATTTTCCAGAATCTTGTCCGGTACCGTCTCTCTCACGTTGATGCCGGTAATCTGGGCGACCACATCGTTCAGACTCTCCAGGTGCTGGATGTTCAGGGTGGTGTAGACGTCGATCCCGGCCGCCAGTAGCTCCTGCACATCCTGGTAGCGCTTGGGGTGGCGCGAACCGGGGATATTGGTATGGGCCAGCTCATCCACCAGGGCGATGGCAGGCTGGCGGGCCAGGATGGCATCCAGATCCATCTCGGCAAAGACTCGATCCTGATATTCCAGGCTGCGCGGCGGGATCGCCGGCAGCCCCTTAAGCAGCGCCTCAGTATCCGCACGGCCATGAGTCTCCACCCAGCCCGCCAGCACGTCCAGGCCTTCCTCCAGGCGCTCCCGGGCGGTCTCGAGCATGGAGTAGGTCTTCCCGACACCCGCCGCCGCGCCCAGAAATATGGTCAGGGCACCGCGGCCATCCTCCTTGATGCAGGCCAGAATCGCCTCCGGATCGGCTCGCTTCTCGCTCATGTCGCAACCTTCCCATCTTTTTAACCCTGTTCAACACCGACAGGCTTTCTTCCTGCTATGGCGCTCACGACCCCAGCCGATCCAGGGCCAGATTGAGCTTCAGCACATTGACCCGGGGTTCCCCCAGGAAACCCCACTGCCGCCCCTCCACGCTGCCGGCAACCAGTGTTCGCACCTGTGCTTCCGGCAGATTTCTGGCCTTGGCCACCCGCGGCGCCTGCAAGAAAGCGGAGTCCGGTGAGATATCGGGGTCCAGGCCGCTGGCAGAGGCCGTGACCAGGTCGGCAGGCACCGGGGCATCGGACGGCAGACCGTTTTCCACCCGCACCTGCTTGGCCCGCCCGGCTATCTGGTCCATCAGTGTCTTGCTGGTAGGGCCCAGGTTGGAGCCTGCCGAACTGGTGGCATCGTAGCCGTTCTGGCCGGCCGCCGAAGGGCGTCCGTGGAAGTAGCGGGGGCCGGAGAAGTTTTGTCCGATCAGCTCGGAGCCAACGATCTTGCCATTTCTAGAAATCAGCGACCCGTTGGCTTGGTGAGGGAAAAGGAGCTGTGCCAGACCGGTGATGCACAGGGGATAGATGATACCCCCCAGGACGGTGAAGGCTATCAATATGATCAGGCCGGCAAGCAACTGCTTTCTAATCATGATCACGCTTCCCTTCTTTCGACTTAACTTTGTCGCCTTAGGCTACGTGCAATAGTACCAGGATCATGTCGATCAGCTTGATCCCGATAAAGGGAACGATCAGCCCGCCCACGCCGTAGATCAGCATGTTGCGCTTCAGAATGGCGTTGGCGCCCAATGGACGGTAGGCCACGCCTTTTAAGGCCAGGGGCACCAGGGCCACAATGATCAGGGCGTTGAAGATCACCGCCGAAAGGATGGCGCTCTGGGGAGTGGCCAGCCTCATAATGTTTAATTGTCCCAACTCCGGGTAGGTGACCGTGAACATCGCCGGGATGATGGCGAAGTATTTGGCCACGTCATTGGCGATGCTGAAGGTGGTCAGCGAACCCCGGGTGATCAGCAGTTGTTTGCCGATCTCCACCACCTCCATCAGTTTGGTGGGATTGCTGTCCAAGTCTACCATGTTGCCGGCCTCCTTGGCTGCTTGCGTGCCGGTATGCATGGCCACGCCGACATCGGCCTGGGCCAGGGCCGGGGCGTCGTTGGTACCATCCCCGGTCATGGCCACCAGGTGTCCCTGATCCTGGTATTCCCGGATCAGCTTCAGTTTCGTCTCCGGGTTGGCCTCTGCCAGAAAGTCATCCACACCGGACTCGGCGGCGATCGCCGCCGCAGTGATCGGATTGTCCCCGGTGATCATGATCGTCTTGATGCCCATGCGGCGCAGTTCGGCGAAACGCTCCTTGATACCGCCCTTGACGATATCCTTGAGGTGGATCACCCCTAGAGCCTGGCCGTTCTCCGCTACTAACAGGGGAGTACTGCCCTGCTTGGAGATCCCCACCGCAATCGCTTTGATCTCAGGCGACAGGGCGCCTCCCTTGCCGATCAGATATGCCTCGATAGCATCGATGGCGCCCTTGCGGATCTCTCTGCCCTCCATATCGACCCCGCTCATCCGGGTCATAGCGCTGAAGGGAACGAAGGTGGCCTTAAGGCCGGCCAGATCGCGCTGTCGCAGATGGTACTCGTTCTTGGCCAGCACCACGATGCTGCGTCCCTCCGGAGTCTCGTCAGCCAGAGAGGAGAGCTGGGCGGCATCCGCCAGCCTCTCCACCGGCACCCCCGGGGCGGGAGCGAACTCGGTGGCCATGCGGTTGCCCAGGGTGATCGTGCCGGTCTTGTCGAGCAGCAGGACATCCACGTCGCCTGCCGCCTCCACTGCCCGTCCGGACATGGCCAGCATGTTCCGTTTCAGCATGCGGTCCATGCCGGCGATGCCGATGGCGCTCAGCAAACCGCCGATGGTAGTGGGGATCAGGCAGACCAATAAGGCAAGCAGTATCGGAATCGAGACCGAGCTTCCCGAGTAGATAGCGAAGGGCTCCAGGGTGGCACAGGCCAGCAAAAAGATGATGGTGAGCCCGATCAGCAGAATGATCAACGCAACCTCATTCGGTGTCTTCTTGCGTCTTGCACCCTCCACCAGCTGGATCATGCGGTCCAGGAAGGTCTCGCCCGGGTTGGCGGTAATCTTCACCTTGATCCAGTCAGAGAGCACCTTGGTGCCACCCGTGACAGCGCTGCGGTCACCGCCCGACTCCCGGATCACCGGAGCAGACTCCCCGGTGATGGCGCTCTCGTCAACCGAGGCGATCCCCTCGATAATCTCGCCGTCGCCGGGGATATACTCCCCAGCTTCCACGTATACCACGTCTCCTTTGCGCAGGGAGGATGCCGGAACTTTTTCCCGCCTGTCTCCAACCAGCCTGGTGGCTATGGTCTCGCTGCGCGTCCGGCGCAGGGCGTCCGCCTGAGCCTTGCCGCGCCCTTCGGCCACCGCCTCCGCAAAGTTGGCGAAGAGTACCGTGATCCAGAGCCAGACGGCGATCTGGATGTTGAGCCAGATGCTTGCCGCGTGACCGATAGCCAGGTCGCGGATGATAAAGAAGGTGATCAGGGCAGCCCCCACCTCGACCACCAACATCACCGGATTACGCCATAACGTTGCCGGGTTCAGTTTGGGGAAGGAGGCGAGGATCGCCTGCCACAACATCTGACCGCTGAACCCGCCTCTATGCTGCTGTTTCAATGCCAACTCCTGAAGCTCTGCCATTATTCTGCCCCCCTGCTAAAAAACTTTTCCTGACCACATCAGTAAATGCTCAACGAGAGGCCCTAAAGCCAGGGCCGGGAAGAAAGTCAGCGCTCCCACGATGAGCACCACGCTCGCCAGCACGACGGCAAAGAAGGGACCGATCGTCTGGAAGGTGCCCGGACCTGCCGGGATGCTCTTTTTGCGCACCATCGTTCCGGCGATCACCAGCACCGGTATCAATACGCCGAAGCGGCCGACGAACATGTTGAAGGCCAGTCCGAGGTTATAGAAAAGCGTGTTGCCGTTCAGCCCGGCAAAGGCGCTGCCGTTGTTGCCCGCCGCCGAGGCGAAGGCATAGAGGATCTCGCTCAGGCCGTGCGGCCCTGGATTGAGGATCGAGGATGTGCCGGCTTTCGTCACCGAGGCGGTGGCGGCGCCGATCAGGATGCATGCTGACGGCAGCAGAATTGCCAGTATGCCCATCTTGATCTCCATGGATTCGATCTTCTTTCCGAGGTATTCTGGCGTGCGTCCCACCATCAACCCGATGATGAACACGGTTAACAGCACGAAGACCAGCATTCCGTACAGGCCACAGCCGACACCCCCGAAGACTACCTCCCCCAGCTTGATCTGGAGCATGGCGATAAAGCCGGACAGGGGGGTGAGGCTATCGTGCATGGCATTCACCGCCCCGTTGGCTACAGCAGTGGTGGCGGTGGCAAAGAGAGCGGAATTGGCGATGCCGAAACGCACCTCCTTGCCCTCCATGGCGGTCGGACTGCTGACGTGGAGGGCGCTGATCAGCGGGTTTCCTGTGGCCTCGCTCCAGTAAGAGATGCCCAGAAAGATCACGAACATGATCAGCATCGCCCCCAGGACGGCGTGTCCCTGGCGCCGGTCGTCGACCATGTGTCCATAGGTGAAGACCAGCCCGGCCGGGATCAGCATGATCAGCAACATGGTCAGGAGATTGGTCAGCGGCGTGGAGTTTTCAAAAGGATGGGCGGAGTTGGCGTTGAAGAAGCCACCGCCGTTGGAACCCAGCATTTTGATCGCTTCCTGGGAGGCCACCGGCCCGACAGCGATGGTCTGCTGCGCCCCCTCCAGGGTCTGGGCAGTCACGTATGGATGCAGGGTCTGAATCACGCCCTGCGAGGCAAATAACAGGGCAAAAATTATCGAGAGAGGCAGCAAAATCCAGAGTACGGTGCGGGTCAGGTCCACCCAGAAGTTGCCGATGGAGTTGGCCTGGCGCCGGACCAGGCCGCGGATCAGAGCGATCAGCACAGCCATGGCGGTGGCCGCCGAGAGGAAGTTCTGCACCGTCAGGCCGGCCATCTGGGTCAGGTAGCTCATGGCAGACTCCCCGCCGTAATTCTGCCAGTTGGTGTTGGTCACGAAGCTCACCGCCGTGTTGAGCGCCAGGTCCCACTTCACCCCCGGGAAGTGCTGCGGGTTGAACGGCAGGTGCCCCTGCGCCAGTTGCATCAGGAACAGCAGCACGATTCCCAGGATGTTGAGGGCCATGACGGCCACGGTATACTCCCACCAGCCCATCTCATGATCGGGGTCGACTCCGGATATCTTGTAGAAGAGCCTTTCCAGCGGGTTCAGCACCGGGTCCAGCCAGGTACGCTGACCGCGATAGACCTTCGCCATATACCGCCCCAGAGGCCACGCCAGCAATAGAAAAAGGATGATGAAAAACCCTAGTTGCAGCAGGTCCATACTTTTCATCTACAAAACCTCCGCTTTGATCAGACAGTAAACCAGGAAGACCAATAGGCCGACCGTGGTGACGCCTCCTAAAATTAGATCGAACATGTGCTGTTCCTCCCTAAAGTAAACTAGACTGCCCGGCAGGCACCGGCACAAACCTGCTGCTATAGTCTTTGCCATTGTGCCGGCAGATATTGAAGCATCTACATTCTAGCAGCGCGCAAGTAAAAATGGGGTTAAAAAAGGATGAAACAAAATAAAAAAAGTATTAATATGCGGACTTCTGAAGGGGGTTTTCCGGAGAAGTTTTTTATTTTTTTTTAATCAGGGACGTTCATATCTTCACAGCTTTTTAACCGGCCCCTGCCTTACAATCAAACCGACAGCTTTTCTGCAAGGTCAGTATTGGGGCCAACGCAACGGAGGCCAACAAGGACCGTGCAGCAGGTGAACGTACGCATAGATCGTGGAGGTGGATATCATGCATGTGCCAAAAATAATCAATGCTATTTACGAATACATGGTACGCTCTACTGCCACCACTGTAATCATCCCGGGTCGGCAGAGCATTCTCCTGCGTTATGAAGGAAACCCTCACATTTTTTACAACAAAGATATGGGTTTCAAGGTCTATCTGCCGGAGGGCTGGAAGGCTGATGCCATTGACCGTTCCAAGGCCTCCGAACTTAACACAGCCGGGCCCATTTCCAGATTCAACCTCACCAGGGCAACGGGCATGTTTCATCCCAAGATCGAGTTGCTGATCAAGCAGACAGGCGACATAGACTCCATAGGCTGCCTTGAACAGTTGCTTGATTACTACCCTCTGAACAAGCAGGAACTGATCAGATACTACATCGATGAACAATTGCATACTGCCACTATTGAACAGATGCATAGCTGCCCTGGAAAATCCCATACGTTTCATATCACGAAATATTTTCTTTTCCAGGGCAAAGCCTATATTATATCGGTCAGCGAACTAAGTTCCGGGCATTTAGAAAAAGAGGCTCAGGCGCTAGAGGAGATCAAACAGATTGTCCAATCCTTTGTGTTTATCGAAAGGGCCAACAGCTATCAAAGTTCGGGGAACATTAGCAAGCGAAGAGAACAATTAGCGTTGCCAGACAGGTGCCAGGTTAGTTCTAGGTAGCCTGTTGCACCGGATTACACCGGGATAATTTCAGAAACCCCGCCACCAGTACCGGGTCGAACTGGGTACCGGAGCATCTTTCAAGTTCTGCAAAGGCTGCATCCGGAGGCATGGCCTTCCTGTAGGGGCGGTCGTTGGTCATGGCCTCATAAGCGGAGACAACAGCTATGGCCCGGCACTCTACAGGGATCTCGTCCCCCTTCAGGCCTAACGGGTAACCATTGCCATCAAACCATTCATGGTGTTCGTGAATCCAATCGGCAATAGGAGCAAGTTCCGACGTCGACCGGGCAATCCGGTAGCCGATCTCACAGTGTCGGCGCATCTCGGCAATTTCCTCAGGGCTAAGCGGACCTGGTTTGTTGTGAATGTAGCTGGGCACTCCGATTCGACCGATGTCATGGAACCTGGCCAGCAGGTCCAGATCGGCCAGGCTCTGCCTGCCCAGGCCAATAGTACCCGCCAAACGAGTGGCCCACTCCTGAATCCTGGCAGTCTGTTCCTCCGTGGTGATGCCTCTCGCTTCCAATATCTTCATCAGGGTCTTGACAATGGCGCTGCTGGCCGTTCTGCTGCGGTTCAGCTTCTCCCGGTACATGTTGCTGTCCGCTTCCTTAAAGAGGACATCCATGCTCTCCAAGGCGTCGCTGCAGACGGCGCACCCGATAGATATGCTTATGGGAAGTTCCGGATTGGCTGCATTATAGGCGCCAACGGCATCGCGAATCCGGTCGCAAACGCTTTCCAGCACCTGCCGATCGTTGACGGGTAGAACCGCAGCAAATTCGTCGCCCCCGATACGGGCCACAATCTCTCCCTGGCGCAAGGTATTTTTGATAATGTTGGCAGTCTCAATCAGCATGCTGTCGCCGGCATTATGCCCTAAAGTATCGTTTACCAGCTTGAGAGCGTCTGCATCGCAGACAATAACGCCTACCGGAAAAGACCTGCCACTTTCCAGCCGCTGCATCTCCTGTTCAAAATAGGCCCGATTGTACAGCTTGGTGAGGGGATCGTGAAAACTCAGGAATTTCAACTGCTCCTCAAACTGTTTGCGCTCCGTGATGTTGCGAATCACCACGATAACCTGGTTCTCACCAAGAGGCGCCAGCCTGGCCTCGTAGAACTGCTCATTCGGGAGGCGGGCGATGGAGTACTCGATTACAGCCAGAGACTTGTTTTCAAGCACCTGACGGATCGCCTGATCGAATTGCTTCCCCACCCGGGGATGGGCATCCTGGATCCTCCTCCCGATCAGCATTTCATAGGGCAGGTATAAATCTGACTCCCGGCCCACTCTCAGATCCAGGATCGTCCCCTGAGAGTCCAGTTGGAAGTAGAGATCCGGAAGCGCCTTGAAGATCGCCTGCAGTTCGGAGGCGTCCTGATTCAATGGACTCTCCTGGTGCGGGCTGCCATTGATGGCGATCACCTTACCTCGAGTGTTTGTCAGCAGGTCAGATTCAGCCGTACCCTTGGAAAGCGCCAGCTTTTCATAGCGCCGGCGCGTTTCAACCAGCTCCTTGATGAGCTGCTCTTTGGTCTTATCGCGGTCTCTCATCCTAATGCCGCCTTCTATGAATCTAATTTTTAGAAACTCTGGGGTACTGCCAGACTTGGGCATTGACCTGCTGTTCCACACTGGACTAAGCGCATTACGCCAATGATCATATTAGTCATTAATAGTAAGTACGATAACATTTACCATATTCCTTTAGGACTACAGACCTTTTTTCCTCCGGCCATTTCCTGATCTCCGGTCAATGCCCGGCCAGATCGCTCTCCTGCCCGGCGCCTTCCAGGGCGCGGAACTGTAGGCCGGGCACATAATATCTTCCAGCGTTGCCGAGCGAATTGTGGACGCGCTTCAGCCTGTCGGTACCGCAGAGCCATGAGTCCGTCTTCCAGGCGCCGGCCTCATAATCATCCTTGACCTCGGCATAGACTAACCGGGTCCGCCTGGCGATCTCCTGCCAGGTATACAGCTTGTGGATCTCCTGCTTGGCGGTCGCCGCTATCCGGGAGGCCAGGTCCGGCTCATGGAGCAGGCGCAGAACATTATCCGCCAGCGAGTGGGGATTTCCTGAATAGAATTTCAGTCCGTTGGTCCCGTGCGCGACGATCTCCGACAACCCGCCCACATCTGCCACCACCACCGGACACATGGCTGCCATCGCCTCCAGGACTACCATCCCGAAGGGCTCATAGAGGCTGGGGAAAACAGCTGCTGACGCTTCCTGGTAGAGAAAATCCCTGGTCTCATCGTCGATATAGCCGGTAAAATAGATACGGTTGCCGATCCCCAGGTCCATAGCCTTGTTTTTTAAATAATCCTCTGCGGGCCCTCGCCCGGCAATGATGAACTTGACACCGGAGTAATAATGGACGATCTTCGGGATCGCCTCGATCAACAGGTGGACGCCCTTCTCCTGGACCAGCCGCCCCACGAACAGGACGATCTTCTCGCCCGGAGCGGCAAAAAAAGAGCGGGATAGCGATCGGCCGGTCTGCTGGTAGCGCTTCAGGTCTACCCCGTTGGGAACGACTCGCAGCTTATCCGCCGGGGCCTGAAAAACCCGTTGCAATTCCCTGGCCATATAGCTGCTGCATACGATCACCCGCCACGCCTCGTACACCAGCCACCATTCCACGTCGCCGATATAGCGCTGCAGGTCGTTGTGAAGCCCCTGGTTGCGGCCATATTCAGTCGCATGAACAGTGGCGATCAGAGGGACCCGATAGGCATGTTTCAGAGCCCTGCCGGCATAGGCCACCAGCCAGTCATGGGCATGAATCAGGTCGAGATCGGCCATGGAGTTGATCAGGGAGACTGCAAACTCCATCATGCTCAGGTTGAGTTGTAGAACCCAGGTCACAAAGTCAGGGGCTGAGAGGTTATAGGGATTGACCCGGTAGACGTGAATACCGTTGACAATTTCTTGAGGCTGAGCCTTTTCAGTGGCGCAGGTGATCAGGTGAATCTCCTCCCCGGCTTGCGCCAGGGCCGTAGCCAGGTCGTAGACATGCTGGGAAAGACCGCCCACACTGCGGGGAGGGAATTCCCAGGACAGCATCAATATGCGCATCGACTGCATCTCCGAAAAAAATAATCTCCCTTTTGGGAGTTATAAAAGGTCGTTGCCTGTGCTGGCGACTCAGGATCACCCAGAGTTTATCTTCCTGCCAATACTTTCGCAGAATTTTTCACTCTAAAGTTACCGTTGCCACATGCTCCGAGCTTAGTATGCAGTGTCTTATAAGAATATATACCTGCGCTGCCCGTTTTTGGCTGCTTCCGGAGTAGTTCAGTATCTATAGTCTGATCAGTCCCACCAGGGCGAGCATCATGATGAAGTGGGTGACGCCGCCGGCGCTGACAAACAGGTGAAAGACCTCGTGGAAGCCAAAGCGCCGCGGCCAGAAATCGCAGCACTTGGTAGCGTAGATCACGGC
>JAHFCR010000037.1 GCA_023249405.1 Peptococcaceae bacterium
TGGTGGTGGCATTGCCTGGGGGCAGATCAAACATTTCAGGCTCCACACTCATAGTAAAAGCGCACCTGCCTATCTGCGTTTCTGCCGGGAATATGCCGGCAGGGTGTGGCCATGACTTCCGTAAAAAAGAGAACCACGAGCATTCCCACCGCTGCTGCAGTGAAAGAACCTTCGTGGTTCTCCTATCTATTTATAAATATTCGCTGTCGACTGTCTGAATCCTGCTTTCTTTGACGATGCTACCGGTGGCTGGGGCCGGCAGCAGCCGGATTATTGGCGCAGGCATCCTGCGCATCCGAGCGCACCAAGGCCTCCGGGCACTTTCTGATCATCACTGAGGTATTATTGACCTTACCCGTGGGCAGGATCAGTTCAAGCTCCTCAAAACCCTTCAGATCATCCACGCTCACGGGGGCATAAAGAATCGCTCTCATGCCGCTGTAGGTTCTGTATAAGATTTTGGTTTCCCGGGTGACGGCGTCTCCGACATTCCTGAACACCCGTTCCTTCGGCTCCGCAAAGGCCGCCACCATCACGGCGTCATAATCCAACCGGGACAGGGCGGTCTCATCCCCGTCGACGACCGTTATTTCTGAATCAAGCCCCAGTTTGGCAAGCACCTTCCTGGACAGATCGGCGATCTCCGGCAGCATCTCAATGCTGGTACCTTTGACGCCAAAAAATTTGTGGAGCAGGATCAGCGTTAGCGGCAGGGGTCCGCCACCGATAAAAACGACCCGGTCTCCTGCCGTAAGATTTGCCATGTGCCCCTCGTTGCCAACCAGCACCACATATCGGTCATAGAAATGGAAGGACTCCAACTTCGCCCGGGGATCGGCAGATTCCAGGATGGTATGGGCATTGTGCGCCTCCAGCCTCGTGCCCACCTTCACGTAAAACCGGCGAATCAGCTTCAGGGCATCGTTCATCTTCTGGTCATCCAGTATGTGTTTGGCGGAATCAAAATCGATGGCTTGATCGTGGGCGATCACCTCGATGGCGTCCAGCATCGGGATGATCTCGTCGAGGGAGCTTTTTTGGAGATCACCGATTTCGTGTTTGCTCAGATCCGCGGCTATCTCTGAGATCTTTGACCAGTATTTGTAGCAGCTCATTGCAAGGCCTCCAGTTTTTTTTGACCTGATTTGAGCGATACAAAGATGTTGGAATATAGATATCCTGTTTCCCATTATACCGTACCTGTGCTATTTGGAATTAAAATGCGTCCGGTAAAGAGCATTATTTATGGGATGAAGATACCTTCTCACTGTATGCGCGCGCATGGTTGGTAGAAATATAGTTCTAACATGTCGCTATGGGGTTATCAGGATTATGAATTTGCTTTCTTTATGGATAATTAGCATTATATAGTATTGAAATGTCGTATCGACTTATTGACAATACTTCTAAAAAGGTATATTTTATTTTAGACAAGTAAATAGTAACCAGGCTCCAGGTGCCCCGGTTTCATACCCGGGGAGAATAGGGAATCAGGTTAAATCCTGAGCGGTGGGGCCACTGTAAATGGGGAGTTTTGCTCCGAAGACCACTGGATGGGAACATCCGGGAAGGGGGAGCAGGGCGATGAGCCATGAGCCAGTAGACCTGCCTGGAGTTTCAACAAAGAGTGCCTCCCATCCAGAGGACCGTGTTGGCTGTTAGCTATGCTGCTCTGATCACGATCCCGGCCTATGAGGCCGGGATCGTTTTGTGTGTGCGCCGGAGAGGGCGTGTTCATGAATAGTATGTTTGCTTCTCCTTTCTCAGTGCAGCCTGGTCTAGCGTGGCGCCGGGCCAGGCGCCTATTTTTTAAACGGGGAAGCGGATGCTCGTTCAACATTTCAGACGGGAGGGATGTTGTTTGCGTCTAAATTAAAGATGGATTGTACTCATGGTGTCTGAATTTGATTCATATTCTCAGGTATCACACTGCAATACTAATTACTTCAATACTAGCTAAGGAGGCATCTATCTGTGCATATTGAAGACGGAATCTTACAGCCCAGCTGGTGGGTGTCATGGTACGCTGTCACTGTTGCCTTTGTTGTGCCGGGCCTGCGGCAGATCAGGCAGCGCATCAAGGACAATTTATACTACAAGCCGTTTCTGGCCATGGTCGGGGTCGCCGTCTTCGTGATCTCCGCCATGCACCTGCCGGTACCGGTAACAGGTTCCTGCTCCCATCCCTGCGGTACCCCGCTGGCGGCGATCGTGGTGGGGCCCTTTGCCACGGTGGTGATCTCAGTGATCGTGCTCTTCTTCCAGGCCGTGTTCTTCGCCCACGGAGGCATCACCACCATCGGCGCCAATACCATCTCCATGGGCCTGGCCGGCGGATTCGCAGGCTACTTCTGTTGGAGACTGCTGCGCAACATCAGCCCGGTCTGGTTTGCCGCCGGAATCGCCGGTTTTGTAGGAGATCTGGCCACTTACCTGGTTGCTGCCCTGGAATTGGCCCTGAACGTCAATGGAGGCAATATTCCCTTTTTCAAGCAGTGGATGCTGTTCTTCCTCGGCTATGGACCCACCCAACTGCCGCTGGCTATCCTGGAGGGGATCTTCACGGCTGTGGTGCTCCAGGTGATGCTCACCCGCCGGCCTGACCTGCTCCCGGGTGTGGCCCCTGTGCGCAAAGCTGTATCCGGCCAGCCTGCGGTTAATAATTGATCCGGAAGGAGAGAAGAGGCTAATGATAAAGGTTGAGAAAGAACAAGTACAGTGGTTCGATCCGTTTACCCGCAACGTTTTAATTACCGGCCTGGTCCTACTGTTTCTGATCTTTTGTTCCGCCTTCTACATGGATACGCACAAGATGGAGGCCGGGGGTACGGATGACCTGGTCAACAATATGGCCGCGCAGACGACGCACGTGGAGCACCATCCCCTGATTGAGCTGCCCGGCGATGCCGAGGTCAGCGCCTTCTCCGTGGCCAACTTCTTTGCCGGCCTGGTCGTCGGCTACAACTGGAGAAAGCTGTTTGGAGAGACCGGGCAGGAAAAGGCGAAAGGTTGATATCATGGCGCCGCTGATGGCTTCAGAGTCATCTGAGCTGCATTTTTCCCTTGACGGCCGGGTTAAGACCCTGCTTGGTCTCGCCGCTATTATCGTTGTCGTCATCCTGAAGCACTGGTACCTGGTGGCAAGCCCGCTGCTTGCCACCATGATTCTTTTGATCGGCATGTGCGTCTCCGGCAAAATTTCTACTTCACAGCTCTTACTCAGGCTGATCGCCCCCTTCGGTATTGCCTGGTTGGTCCTGCTCAGCCTGTTGTTCACGTACGGCCACACCGAGATCGGGCGGATCACCCTTTTTTCCTGGGTTCTCCCCATGTACCGCGAGGGACTGAACTGGGGTTTTCTGATCATGCTGCGCGTCCTGGCTGCAGTTTCGCTGATCACCCTGCTCTCTGTTACCACACCGATGCCGGAGATCCTGGGCACACTGCGCATGGTGAAGATACCCAGCCTGATGGTGGACCTGGCAGAGATGATCTACCGCTACATCACCCTCATGGACGAGACGATGCATACCATGAGGCGCGCCCAGCTGAGCAGGGGCGGGGGAAGCCTGCCCTGGCACCGGCAGACGCGCGATCTGGGCGTGGTAGCAGGCGTGATGATGCTCAAGGCCCTGGACCGGAGCACCAGCATCTATAAGGCGATGCTCTCCCGCGGCTTCGAAGAGGAGAGCGCCGTTTCCCCCTACTTCGAGCATGCTGTCTCCAGGATCGATATGATAGCCGGCGCCCTGGGATTTCTGCTCATGCTTGCACTGCTAGCGGTCGATCTGCTCTTACGCTAAATCACAAGGAGTGCTATCAACATGGAAGTAATCAAAACGGTCGATCTCGGCTTTACCTACCCGGATGGAACAACAGCCCTGCGCAACATCGATATCAGCGTATCGACGGGAGAGATGGTGGCCATTCTCGGGGCCAACGGTTCGGGCAAGTCCACCCTGTTTCAACTCTTCAACGGCCTGTTGCAACCCACATCTGGCGAGGTGTTTGTCAAGGGGCTGCGCGTGGAGAAAAAGAACTACAAAGCGATTCGCCGAATGGTGGGCATGGTTTTCCAGGATCCGGACGACCAGCTCTTTTCCAACACGGTGAAGCAGGAGATCGCCTATGGGCTGCTCAACATGGGAGTCACCAAGGAGACGATCCCGGAGACGGTGGGGTGGGCGCTGAGCGTCGTCGGGCTGGAAGGCTATGAGGGCAAGAGCCCCTACGCCCTCAGCGGCGGCGAGAAGAAGAGGGTGGCGCTGGCCAGTGTGCTGGCCATGAAACCAGAGTTGCTGGTGCTCGATGAGCCGACGGCATCCCTGGACCCCAAAGGAGTAGCCCAACTGGTCAGGCTATTAAAGAAGATCAACAACGAACTGAACGTCACCATGATCTTCGCTGCTCATGATGTCGACATAGTGCCCCTACTGGCGGAGCAGGTCTATGTCCTGAACAAGGGACGAATCAAGATATCCGGGGCCACCAACGATGTCTTCTCTTGCAAGGAGATTATCCGCAGCAACAACCTCCGCCTGCCCAGGGTGGCCCACCTGGTGGAATTGCTGCAGCGCGACGGATTCTCCACTCCGTCCGAATTGCCGATGACCATCGGCCAGGCTAGACGTCTTTTGGAGAGCGAGACCGAAAACCACGGTGTTGATAGACATGATGACCAAGATATATAACCGGGAAAAATTGAAATTTACGTTGGGCATTGGCGGACCTGGGACTGTGATTGCTGACCATTGTGATAGTCCGCCCGGGGTTGAGAAAAAGGTGGGTAATTGACACCTGTATTATGAGAAAAATTTTATTAAAAAAAAGGAGATCATCGCAGGAAGAGAGAATACCACAGAAAAATAAGAATGGGTGGCCCTGCCTTGTCAGGGCTGAAAAGGGAAGACCGGTGTAAAACCGGCGCGGTCTCGCCACTGTAAGGGGATCTACTTTGCATGAGCCACTGGAGCGATCTGGGAAGGCGCAAGGTAAGAGATGATCCTGAGCCAGGAAACCTGCCTATTCTAAATGACACCTTTGATCTACGAAGATGGGGAGGTGCTTATGATCAGTAGCAGATGGTCCTCTCCCCCGAATAAAGCTGACGGGGGTATTATTTTCTGCACGCGAGGTTGCGTCTGTCTTGCATCTGTAATAAAAAATGGCGTATCAAATAATCAGCTGACCGAACAACGGAAGCGCTTATTGATAGATGCTTCGCGTTGTTTTTCTTTTTTAAGCTGAAGACAGTTTACGGCAATATCCATTACGGTCGTTCAAGTATTTTTACAATGGCAGTCAGCGCTGTCATTAATATCGTTGATTTAATCAACCCGGTATCAATCAACAACTGCATAATTGAGGAGCGCACGACCGAGGAGTGGTACTGTGGAGCAAAAAGAAGAACAAAAAATATACCAGATCGATGTTTCTGAGAAGGAGAAGAAGCTGATCGAACTGATCAGGGTTACCGGTTACGGCGAGATCATTATCATGGTTCAAAACACGGAACCGGTCAGGGTGGAAGAAGTCAAGAAGTCGATAAAATTATAAATCAGGTATAAAAGCCAATAAGAGAGGCTGACCGAACAACGGAAGCACTTGTCGAAAGGCATGCTTCTGTTGTTCTTTTTTTACCTCTTTTTAACGGTCAAGTAGAACGGGAAAGTGACAAAGAAGGTTTTTCGGGGGTGATCCATTAGCGGCGTTGCAAGTTGGTGTTGTGGTTTGTGAACATCTATTTTTGTAAGTATTTGTTTGGAGGTGTACTTATGTTAAAAGCAAAATGGAACCAGCTACTACGTATGCTGATTATTGTGTCGATGATAGCAATTCAATTTATGTCCATGCCTTTGGCGGGTAGAGCATTGGCTGCTGTCGGCGACACTTCGGTGAGCATCAGCCCGGCGGCCAGGACCGTTACCGCCGGAGGCACTTTCACGGTGGATGTGGCGGTAGCACCGAGCGTGGCCATCGCCGGAGCACAGTTCAACCTGAGCTACGATCCGTCAGTGCTGGCTGTCACCTCCGTGAGCGAGGGCAACCTCCTTAAACAGGGAGGCGCCACCACCTACTTCCAGCCAGGAGAGATAGACAACGCCACCGGCAGTTTGAGCAACGTGGCCGGCGCTACTACCAGCCATGGATCTGAAGTGACCGGGCCAGGCATCTTCGCCACCGTAACCTTCCAGGCCAAGGCGGCCGGCACTACCGCCCTCACCCTGAGCGAGGTTGTCGCTTCCACCAAGGAAGGCGCTGCCGTGCCGGTGCAGCTGACCAATGGCAGCGTCACTGTCCAGGGCGGCGCCACCGCTGTCCCGGTCACCGGCGTCACCCTGAACAAGACCAGCCTCGCCCTGAGCGTCGGCGCCAACGAAACTCTGACTGCCACCGTCGCCCCGGATAATGCCACGAACAAGAGCGTCACCTGGTCATCCAGCAACGAGCCGGTGGCCACGGTCGATCAGACCGGCAAGGTGACGGCAGTATCTCCTGGTGCAGCCATCATCACCGTGACCACGGCGGACGGCTCCAAGACCGCCACCTGCAGCGTCACCGTGCAGGCGGCGGTTCCCGGCGCCTCGGTGGGCGTCAGCCCGGCGGCCAGGACCGTCACCGCCGGAGGCACTTTCACGGTGGATGTGGCGGTAGCACCGAGCGTGGCCATCGCCGGAGCACAGTTCAACCTGGGCTACGATCCGTCAGTGCTGGCTGTCACCTCCGTGACCGAGGGTAACCTCCTTAAACAGGGAGGCGCCACCACCTACTTCCAGCCAGGAGAGATAGACAACGCCACCGGCAACCTGACCAATGTGATCGGTGCCACTACCAGCCATGGCGCTGAGGTGACCGGACCAGGCATCTTCGCCACCATAACCTTCCAGGCCAAGGCGGCCGGCACTTCCGCCCTCACCCTGAGCGAGGTTGTCGCTTCCACCAAGGAAGGCGCTGCCGTGCCGGTGCAACTGACCAATGGCAGCGTCACCGTCCAGAGCGGAACTACCACCGTCTCCGTCAGGAGCATCACCGTGAGCGGAGCAGGCGGAGCGATCGCAGTCCAATCCGGCTCCACGCTGCAGATGCACGCAACAGTACTGCCAGCTAACGCCACCAACAGGAGCGTTACCTGGTCGGTGATCAATGTCACCGGCACTGCCGCCATCGACGCCAACGGAGTGATTACCGGTGGCGCTGCAGGATCCGTGACCGTCAGGGCCGCAGCCAGAGACAGCTCCGGCGTGCACGGAGATAAAAGCATCACGGTCAGCCAGGCCTCACCCGTACTGACTACGATAGCAGCCGGAAAGATCACCGGTCAAACGGCGGGCGCCACTGTTTACCTGAGCGCCGTCCCCGTGACGGCCTATGATCAATATGGCGGGTCAATGACCATTCCGGCCCCATCCTGGGCGATCGCCGACGCCGGTGGCACCGGCGCCACCCTGGCCGGCGCCGGCCTGACCCTGCCCCATGCGGGTAGCTGCGCGCTCACCGCCAGCGTCACCGTCGGCGGAGTCACCAGGACCGCCCAGCTGTATGTCAATGTCAGCGATGCGACCGTTGCGGCGGCAGCGTCAAATAATATCACCGCCAGCAACAGCAACCTGGTGGTAGCGGACAGCAGCACGCCGGTAACGGTCAATATCGGCGCCACTGCCAGCAACACCACCGTCGATGTGAGCAATATGGTGCAGGCATCCCTCCCGGGGGACACCACGACCACCACCCGGCCGCTCCCCGCCATGAACATCAATGCCCAGGTGCAGTTCCAGGGCCAGCCTGCGGTTAGAGTGCAGGTCTCCATACCGCAGAACACCACGATCACCGCCCAGGATCCGAACTGGAACGGCGTTATTCAGGCGCCCAGCGTCGTCGATCCGGCGACACTGCCTGTAAGCGCCCTGCCGGACAATGCCACCAAGAACTCGGCAAAGGTAGTGGCGGTAGGCTTCGGCGACGTTTCCCTGAGCTTTGACCAGCCGGTCAAGATCGTCATCCCCGGTGGCTACAGCAGCAACGTAGCCGTCGGCTACATCAGGAACAACGCCTTTACTCCGATCAACAGCCGCTTGACCACCGATTCGGGAAGCACGCTGACAGCAAGCGCCCCGGATGGTTATTATGTCGACGGGACCAATATCAATATCTGGACCCTGCACTTCACCAGCTTCGTCGCCGTGCCCGTTGTCGCCAGCACCAGCACCAGCACCGGCGGCGGAGGCGGAGGAGGCGGCGTCACCGCCGCCGTTGTCCAGACATCCGGCGCCACCGCCATCACCGACACCACCGCCACTCTAGCCGGCAGCATCACCAATAGCGGCGGAGCAGACATCACCGCCTACGGCTTCCTCTGGAGCACCGACCAGAACAGCCTGGACCAGAAGCAGCAGGCGGGAACGGACAACCACAGCGGCACCTTCCAGGTTACGCTCAGCGGCCTGAAGCCGGAGACCACCTACTACTACAAGGCCTACGCCACCAGTTCCCAGGGAACCATCCAGGGCGCCCTGAAGCAGTTCACCACCGCCAAGGCGGGAACCCGGCAGCCCCAGCCGCCAACCCAGCCAGCAGAAGGAACCACCTTCACCGATGTATCCGGGTCCTACTGGGCGCAGCAGGCGATCTATCAGTTGAACACGATGGGCATCCTCAGCGGCTACCCTGACGGCAGCTTCAAACCGGACGGCGACATCACCCGCGCCGAGTTCGCCGTCATGCTGGTTAAGGCCCTGGGCCTGAAACCATCGACTGAAACACAGGTCCAGTTCCAGGACGTGCCCGCCACCTCCTGGTGCTACGCCTCCGTGGCCGCCGCGGCGCAGGCCGGACTGATCAAAGGCCTGGGAGACGGCCTCTTTGCCCCCAACACTCCCGTCACCCGTGAACAGATGGCCGTGATGATCGTGAATGCCCTGGAGAGCGCAGGTTACACCACCTCCGACGATGCACAGTCCCTGGACAAATTCGGCGACAGGGGCAGCATCGACGCTTGGGCGCTGCCAGGCATGGCCAAGGCGGTCAATGCCGGAGTGGTGCACGGCATGACCACTGGCACCATCGCTCCGCTGGAGCATGCCGCCAGGGCGCAGGCGGCGGCAATGGTTCAAGCGCTGTTGAGGTTGACTGGAAAAACACAGCACTAGCACCCGGGATGCGCTTACTTTCAAACTGTATTAGCTCTTGATGAAAGATCAGAACAACTGATCTTGGGGAGGAGAATAACATGCTTGACAAGTTACTTGGTAAGAGAATGCTGTGGCTGTTAATGACGATTCTGCTCGCCTGCCTGTTGGCCCCGGCGGCGGGATGGGCCAGCGAAAGCGGCAGCGGGGGGTCATGGCCGCAGTTTCAGAGCGACCTCTATAACGACGGCCTGACCGGTGATCAGGCGCCTGCGGGCTCCAGCGGTGTCAGCGTGGCCTGGCAGCAGCAGGTTGGAAACACCAGCATGGCAGGCATCAACAGCACCCCGCTGGTCGCCGGAGGCAACGTCTTTGTGCTTGATGCCCTGGGTAAAGCCTGGGCCTTTGACGCCAGCACCGGAATACAGAAATGGGCGACCCAACTTAGTTCTACAAAAATGAAATTTCAGCTGGCCACGCCTGCCTATGACAACGGCACGCTGTACGTGGCCACCAACGACGGTCATGTCTATGCCCTGGACGCCGCCAACGGAGATATCCGCTGGCACGTCCCGTTGACATTGGCATCTTCGTACAGCCAGCTGGATACCCCGGTCAAATATGCGGAAGGGAAGATCTACGTCGGAGGCTGGAACTCCGATGCCAATTCAGACGAGTATTATTACTGCCTGAAAGCAGATGACGGCAGTCCCGGGATCGGTACCCAGTACCAGGTGCCGAACTCGGCTGCCCCAGGAGGTTATTACTGGGCCGGATCCTGCATGGTGGGCAGATGCCTGGTCTTCGGATCTGAACGGTCGGTCGTCACCTGCCTGGATAAGGATACCGGCGCCCTGCTTTCCTCGGTAAGCTTGAAGGTGTATGACGGCGGGGCGAAGGAGATCCGCTCGTCGGTAAGCTTTGACCCTGTCGGGAACATGGTCTTTCTTACCGATCAGGGCGGCAATTGCTGGGGTTTCAGCCTGGAACCGGCTGCCGGCAAGCTGGCCCACGAGTGGCACACGAACATCGGCATAATCAGCACGTCGACCCCGGCGGTGTCTAACGGCAAGCTATATGTGGGAACAGGGACCTTCGCCTCCGGTGGCGGCCTGTACTGCCTGGACGAACAGACCGGCGGCAGCCTGTGGAGCTTCATGCCCACCGGCCAGGCGGATGCCTCGGTGCCGGGCGTGCAGGCCTCTCCCGCCGTCTCAGTCCAGGATGGGACTCCCTTTATCTACTTTGTCACCAACTGGGAGCAATCGTCCCTCTTCTGTCTGGATCAGGCCGGTAATCAGGTCTGGCAGTATCAGTATGACAACCCGACCTATACCACTGCCAGCCTCGCGGCGGCTGACGGCTGGCTGTATTTTGGCAATGACGCTGGCTGGCTCTATGCCCTTAAGGGGGTAGCAGTTCCCGTCACCGGCGTGGCACTCAACAAGACCACTGACACCATCGCCGTTGGCGGCAGCGATACCCTGACAGCGACGGTCACGCCGTCCAACGCCAGCAACAAGAGCGTCACCTGGGCCTCGGACAACACCGCGGTGGCCACGGTGGATGCGGCCGGCAAGGTCACCGGCGTCGCCGTCGGTACCGCCGCCATTACCGCCACCACGGCAGACGGCGGGTTTACCGCCACCTGCGCCGCAACTGTGACCTCCGGCGGTGGCGACGGTAATTCCGGCGGTGGTGGAACGATCACGGTCAAGCTGACGATCCAGGATCAGAATAAGACTACCCGTTTCAGCGGCAACGTGAGCGTGCAGGCGGGAAAGACCGTCATGGACGTACTGCAGACGGCAGCGCAGACGGACCCGGCCATGAATCCGCAGGTGGACTGGGACAACCCCTATATCACGGGAGGCTACGTGGAGAGCCTCTATGGCGAGGATAGCCCCTGGGGAGAGATGTCTGAGGGATGGGTATTCTTTGTCAACGGGGTCTTCGCCAATCGGGGCGCAGCCAGGTATAACGTGACCAGCGAGGACAGCATTTTATGGCAATGGAGCGCCATGACCGGCGTTCAGGGCGCCGCGGCAGGAGCGGCGACAGTACCGGTCACCGGCGTCACTCTCAACAAGACTTCCGACACCATCGCCGTCGACGGCAGCGATACCCTGACGGCGACGGTCACGCCGGCCGGCGCCAGCAATAAAACAGTCACCTGGGCCTCGGACAACGCGGCGGTGGCCACGGTAGATGCAACCGGCAAGGTCACCGGTGTCGCCGTTGGCGGCGCCACCATCACCGCCACCACGGCCGACGGCGCCTTCAAGGCGATCTGCACCGTCACGGTGCAGGCGCAACAATCGCCGCAGCCGAATCAACAGCCTACACAGCCGTCGGGCGACTCTGCTCCCACCTTCAAGGACCTGCCGCCAGGCTACTGGGCCGGTGCGGACATCGAGTACCTGGCAGCCGGAGGTTACCTGAAGGGCTACGACGATGACACCTTCAGGCCCGACCAGCCGGTCACCAGGGCCGAGTTCGCGGCGATGCTGGTTCACGTGCTGGGGATGCCCTACGCTTCCGGCACGGAGGCCTTCAGCGACGTGCACCCCGGGGACTGGTACTACGGAGCCGTGGGCGCCGGCCTATCGGGCGGGCTGCTCTCCGGGTACAGCGATGGCCGGTTCGGCCCCGATGATCCGGTGACGAGGGAGCAGCTGGCCTCGATGCTCGGCCGTGCCCTGGCCGGTAAAGAGGGCCAGCAGACAGCCGCAGCGCTGCAGACAGATCTATCGCTGCAGTTCAAGGACGCCGGGGAGGTCTCCGATTGGGCGCGGTCTGCCGTGGCGATGCTGACCGGCAGGGATCTCGCCCATGGGTATGAGGACGGCAACTTCAGGCCGAAAGCCCCTGCCACCAGGGCGGAGTGCGCGGTGATGCTCCGGAAGCTGCTGCCTTGAGCGCTGATCGGATGACAACTTGCAGCCGACGGCTGCCATGTAAAAAAGCATGCATTTGTGCAAGCCTGACCCACTCGGAGGTGAGGATATGGACAGGATGTTAGGACGGCTGCTGCTGGCCGGAGCGCTGCTGCTCTCCTTTGCCTGGAGAGTGCCAGGGGCGCAGGCCGCCGCCGGGGACTGGGCGCAGTTCCAACATGATGAGCAGCGGTCGGGACAGATCGATGTGGCATCGGCGGTACTGACCCCGCATCTGGCGTGGAGCAAATTTGTTGCCAGCCAGGGAGGGACCGGCATCGAGAACACGGCCGTCGTCAGCGGGAACACCGTTTACGTTTTTGCCGGCAGCAAGCTGGCGGCGCTATCCAGGGATACCGGGGACACGCTCTGGGAGCAGGATCTCGGAGAGCACGGCGCCGGACAGACCTCCACTCCGGCCTATGGCAACGGCCGGATCTATCTGGCCACCTTTGACGGCTGCGTGATGGCCTACGATGCCCAGGGCGGGGCACAGCTGTGGAGCAACAAGGTCAGCGACCGGGGATTCCAGTGTCCCGTCACTTACTCCGACGGACGGATCTATGTGGGCGACGGCGGTACCGGCGGGGATACGAACAGCTATTACTGCCTGGACGAGAGCGGCGCCCTGCGCTGGACATACGCCTCCGCCACCGCCGGCTACCTCTGGGACGGCTGCTCGGTGATCGGCGACTACGCGGTCTTCGGCAATCATGAGGGGGTCGTGACCAGCGTGTACCGGGAGACGGGGGCGGTCTCCGACCAGGTCTATCTCAACGACACCGGCCGCCTCTCCTTTGCCAGGGCCACGCCGGGCTGGATCCGCGCCTCGGTGGCCTATCAGAACGGTTATGTCTATACCAGTTCCGAGAATGGCGTCGCCGAGGGATACCTGTGGAAGATCGGCTTCAATCAGCTGAGCGGCCGGTTTCTCAACGACGGTTACTCCGTCGCCACCGGTTTCAGCACCTCCACACCGGTGATCTACGGCGGGCGCGTCTACGTCGGCCAGGGAGAACACGGCTATCCCGGCAACCTGATCTGTATCGACGACGCCGGAGGCGATATTCTCTGGTCGTACCCGGTCGAGGGAGGCGTGAAGGCCTCACCCGTCCTGATGGCGACGGGTGGGACGGCCTATCTGTACTTCACCACGGCGATCTCCGACGGCTGGCTCTATTGCCTGAACGGTGACGGAAAACTGGTCTGGAAGTACGATCTTCCAGATGCCAGCTATCTGATGCAGGGTCCTGCGGCGGCCGACGGCTCCCTCTACCTGGGGAACAGCAGCGGGTACCTCTATTGCATCCAGGAGGAGCGGGAGTGGCCCGGCTTCCAGAGGGATCCGGACAACAGCGGAGTGACGGCCAGCCCCGCTCCCGTGCAGACGCCCGAAGTCAGCTGGCAGGCCTTCACCGGCTACAGGGCCACCCATGGCATCGACCACCCGGCGACGCTGGGGAACGGCAAGGCGTTCGTGGTCGATGTGAACGATATCGCCTGGGCATTTGACCAGAAAACCGGTCAGACTCTGTGGAGCATCCCACTGGATACCAATCCGTCCAGGTATAATCTACCCACCCCCGCCTATGGGGAGGGGAAGGTATTCGTCGCCACCTGCCATGGCTATATCTATGCCCTGGACGAGAACACCGGCCAGGTTCTGTGGAGCGGCAAGCTGACTCAGGGCACGTACCAGCTGGAGGAACTCTCCACCCAGGTTGTCTACAGCGAGGGCAAGGTCTACGTGGGCAGCTACGAGGGGAACTACTTCTGCCTGGATGCCGCCGGGCGGGGAGGCAGCCCGCTGATCGTCTGGCAGCGTCCGGGCAATGGCAATACCCACTACCAGTGGTGGTCCGGAGCAGCGATCGCCGGGGACTACCTGCTCTTCGGCGACTCCAATTCCGTGGTCACCGCCGTCTATAAGAATACGGGAGTCGAGGTTGACGAGGTCAATCTCTCGAACAGCTACGGGGTATCGGCCGGGGCGGTCTGCTCGGGCATCAACTTCGACTGGCGGCGGCAGAAGGTCTACCTGACAACCAATCAGGGGTACCTCTGGCGCCTGGGATTCGATCCCCTGGCCGGAAAATTCGACACCGGGGCAGGCTGGCACGCCTCTATCGGCACATCAAGCAATTCCACTCCGGCCGTGTACGGCAACAAGGTCTTCGTCTGCTCCGGCAGTTTCAACAAGCAGGGCGGATTGTACTGCCTGAACGAGGCGGACGGCGGCCTGCTCTGGCAGCACGATTTCGACGGCTACGGCACCGAGGCCTCGCCGGCGGTCTCTGTTCAGAACGGCAGGCCGTACGTCTACATCGCCACCGACTGCGCCGCGGCGGCGGCGTACTGTTTCGACGATCAGGGAAATGTGCTGTGGGAGTTCGATCCCGACCATCCGGAATACACCCTGGCCGGTGTCTCCATCGCCGGCGGCCAAGTCTTTTTCGTCAACGACAGGGGCTACATCTATGCCCTGAGGGCGCAGGCAACCGGGGCCGGGAGCTACGACCTGAATGGCGACGGGACGGTAAATGTGCAGGACCTGGTCCTGTGCGGCCAGCGCTTCGCCGAGACCGGCGATCCGGGCTGGATCGGCGAGGATATCAACCAGGACGGCCGGATCAACGTGCAGGACCTGGTCCTGCTCGGACAACATTTGGACGCATGAGAGGGGCGCGAATGCATGATCCGCTCGGATAGGAGATTGTTAAGGGCAGGCGCTGCCTTGGCGCTGCTGGTTTTACTGTGCTCCACGGCGCTTCCGGTCGAGGCTTTCGTGCAGCTCCCCTCCAAGGAGCGCATGCAGGTGCATGTCACCGGCGCCAAGAACTTCGGCAGCGAGGTGGTCTTCGACAAGGTGGTATCCACCGGAGTGAACTCCACCGCCGGTGATGCCCTGGAGCAGGCGGCGGAGATCGACCTGTCCGGCGACTATATCGAGAGTATCGCCGGCATCAAGGGCAACCAGCAGGTGTACTGGTTCTACTACATCAACGGACTGATGTCCAAGGTTTTTGCCTATGGCTACAAGCTGCAGCCCGGAGATGTGGAGACCTGGGATTTTCACGACTGGACCTTTTACAGCATGGGGGGGCCTTCGGCGGTGCTGGGCGCTTTTCCCGAGCCCTGCCTGCACGGCTACAGGGGCAAGGTGGCGCCCACCGCGGTGGTGTATGCCCCGGAATTCGCCGCCGAGGCCCGCCAGCTCAGGGACCGCCTGACTGCCCTGGGGGTGGCCGGCGTGGCCCTGAAAGACCTCAATGCCCTGACCGATGACGAGAAGCAGCGGGACAACCTGTTCATCATCGCCACAGCGGATCAGCCGCTGATCGCCAGCGTGAACCAGCAGTTGCAGGCCCATGAGCCAGCCTATATCGCAGGCAACCAGATCCGGACGCGCGGCCTCACCGGGAAAGACATGCAGGCATACGGAGCGGGGTACGGCCTGCTGGACGTGATCCAGAGCCCCTGGAATCCCCTGGGCAACTGGGCCTGCCAGAACGCGGTCTGGGCGGTGACCGGCCTGGATGCGGCGGGCGTGCGGCGGGCGGCCAGGGTACTGACCGGATTTCCGGCGGAGCTGAGCCGCTCCTTCGCCCTGGTCGTCGGCCAGGGCGAGGTGATCAGGACCCCGATCCCGGACGGGGGTCCCCAGAAACTGGCCCTGAACACCGAGGGCGAGCCAGCGCAGCAACCCGTTCAACAGGCTGCTGCGCTGGGCGTCGCGCAGGAGAAGGCAACGCCGGTGGCTACCGCAGGCCCGGCTACGGCCCCCGCCGCCAGCGGTCTGGGCGGGCTGCCGCAGCCGCCGGCGCCGGCGGCCGGCGGGAGGGTGGCCCGATACTGGTGGGCGCTCCTCCCGGCGGCGGCAATACTCATTCTGCTCTGGTGGCTGATCAGGCGGCGCCGCCGGCAGAAAGCGGAGGAGACTCCGCAGGAGCAGGAGCTGATATGAGTTCCGGAACCAGTTACCGCTACCAGGATCGGGATACCGTCGTGCACAGGCTGAACCCCTTTGCCAAGCTGGCCTGGGTGGCCGCGGTGATGCTGCTCGCCGTCATCTTCGATCATCCGCTCTACCTGATCATGCTCTTTCTGTCCACTCTGCCGGTCATCGCCCTGGCCCGGGCCTGGCGGGAGTGGGCCTCGCTGATGCGCTTCATGCTCTGGATGAGCCTGGCCATCGTGCTGATCAACGCCCTGGTGATCTATCAGGGGTCGCATGTGCTGCTGGAGTTCACCTTCGAGATCCCCACCCTGGGACAGCCGAAGATCACCCTGGAGGCGATCGCCTTCGGACTGGGGATGGCCCTGAGGCTGGTGACGATCGTGTCGGCCTTTGTGGCGCTCAATTTCACGGTGCATCCCGACGACATGATGCAGGCGATGCTCAAACTCAGGCTGCCGTACAAGTCCGTGCTGGCCACCTCCATGTCCCTGCGCTTCTTTCCGGCCCTGGTGGATGACCGGGAGCGGATCAGCGACGTGCAGCGGACGCGGGGCATGGAACTGGACAGGGGCGGCCTCCTGCAGCGGGCCAGAAACGGCGGGGCGGTGCTGGTGCCCCTGTTGTCCAACTCCCTGGACCGGGCGGTGCAGATCGCCGAGGCCATGGAGGCGAGAGCCTTCGGGGCATACAAACGCCGCACCGCCTTCAGCGAGATCACGCTGTCCGGCTGGGACCGCCTGCTGGCTGTGGCCGGACTGCTTCCCCTGCCGGTGGGAATCTATCTGCGCTGCCTGGGATACGGCAAGTACCGCTATTATCCCTCCCTGCAGCGGCTCGATCCGGGCATGGCCGGATGGCTGGCGCTGGCCGTTCTGGCGGCGTTGCTGCTGGCCATCCTGCCTCTGGCCTGGTTCAGAAAGAGGTGGCAGCTTGATTAGCATAGAGAATCTGAGTTTCTACTACGCCGACGAGAAACGGCCCGCCCTGAACGGGATCGACCTGGAGATCGGGGACGGGGAGTTTGTCCTGGTCACCGGTGCTTCCGGCAGCGGCAAATCCAGCCTGGCGCGCTGCCTGAACGGCCTGATCCCGCACTTCTACGGCGGCCGGCTGGGCGGCCGGGTGACGGTGGACGGCCTGGATGTGAGCCTGCATGCCCCGAAGGAGATGGCTACCCGGGTGGGGATGGTCTTTCAGGACCCGGAAAATCAGCTGGTGACCGCCGACGTGGAGCGGGAGATCGCCTTCGGCATGGAGAACCTGGCCCTGCCCCGCCAGGAGATCGCCAAGCGCCTGGAGGAGGCGCTGGATACCGTCGGCATCGCCGCCCTCAGGAAACGGCAGTTGCATACCCTGTCCGGGGGCGAGAAGCAGAAGGTGGCCATTGCCTCGGTGCTGGCGCTGAAGCCGGAGGTCCTGGTGCTGGACGAGCCGACCTCGGAGCTGGACCCGCAGGGCGCCGAGGAGGTGCTGGCGACGGTGCAGCGTCTGAACGATGAACTGGGGATGACGGTGGTGCTGGTGGAGCACCGCCTGGAGCGGGTGGTGCACCTGGTGGACCGCCTGATCGTGCTGTCAGCCGGCCGGGTGATCGCCGACGGCAGGCCCGGCCAGGTGCTGGAGCGGCAGTATGACCGGCTCTGCCGGGCTGGGGTGGGCATCCCTCCGCTGATCAGGCTGGTGCACGGGCTCCAGGAGCGGGGGGTGCCGGTGACGGGGGCGCCGCTCACCGTCAAGGAGGGCCGCCGCCTCCTGGAACGGGTGTACACCGGGATCGGGGGATTTCCTGCCGTCGGAGACGCCCGTGGCGGAGCCGGCGACCCCGTGATCGAGACGGAGAACCTGTGGTACGCCTACAAGCATCCCTATGCCGCCCTGAAGGGGATCGACCTGAGCATCGGCCGGGGGGAGTTTGTGGCCGTCATGGGGCGCAACGCCGCCGGCAAGACCACGCTGGTGAAGCACTTCATCGGCTTATTGAAGCCGTCCCGGGGCCGGGTGCGGGTGAACGGCCTGGATATTGTGAAAACCACCGTGGCGGAACTGGCCAGGCATGTCGGGTACGTCTTTCAGGACCCCAACGACCACCTGTTTGCCGAGACGGTGGAGGAGGAGGTGGCCACCACCCTGAGGGGGCTGGGTTTCAGCGATGTGCACCGCCGGGTGGGGGAGGTGCTGGAGCAGTTTGACCTGACCCCTTACGCCCGGCAATACCCCCGGTTTCTGAGCGGCGGCCAGAAGCAGCGGGTGGCCCTGGCCACGGTGCTGGCCGCCAGACCGCAGGTGCTGATCCTGGATGAGCCCACCAGGGGCATGGATCAGCAGCTGAAGGACTACCTGATGCGCTTCCTCTGCGAGTACAGGGACGGCGGCAATACGGTGATCATCGTCACGCATGACGTGGAGATGGTGGCCGAATATGCCCAGCGGGTGATCCTGCTGGGGGAGGGGAAGATCGTGGTCGACGGCGACAGGCGTCAGGTGCTGTCCAGGGCGCTGCTGTTCTCACCGCAGATCAACCGGGTTTTTCAGGGCTTCGCCCGGCTGGGCGTCCCCCAGGAGATCCTGACACCGGAAGAGGCGCTGCAGTTGCTGCGGCATTGACCTGGCGGGAGGGTGACATGGGAAGGAAATATTACTTCATTATATTGATCATCTTGCTCGGGCTGGGGATCTATATAGCTCCCTTCATCTCGCTGAAGGGCAGCATTCTGGACCCCAATACCGGATTCCTGAGCTGGGGCCTGATCACCACGGCCTTCGTCTGCTTGAGTGTGCTGGGTTTTTATCTGGAGTTTGAGCGGGCGGCCACCGGCGCCAAGGAGATCGCCCTCGTGGCCATGCTGGGCACCATCTCCGCCCTGTCCAGGCTGCCCTTCGCCTCGCTGATGAACTTCCAGCCCTGCACTTTTTTCATCATCTGCGCCGGTTACGTCTTCGGTCCGATGGCCGGTTTCATGACGGCCTCCCTGACCGCCCTGGTCTCCAACATGTTTCTGGGGCAGGGGCCCTGGACAGCTTACCAGATCTTCACCTGGGGGCTGGTGGGGATTACCGCCGGCTGGCTCAGGGGGCTGCGGCTCACCGGCCGCAGGGAGATCATCGTTCTGGCCGTCTTCGGCTTTATCTGGGGGTGGCTCTACGGGGTGATCATCAATCTCTGGTTCTGGGCGTTTTTTGTGCAGCCGCTCACCTGGGTCACCTACCTGCTCACCCTGCTCAACGCCGTCATCTGGGACGGCAGCCACGCCGTGGCCAATGTCTTATTCGTATCGGTTTTCGGATCCAGGGTGATCAGAACCCTGGAGCGTTTCCAGAAACGGTTCTACTGGAAGAACGCCGGTATGATAACGGGCGCCGCGGCAACGGTCAGGAGCATCGGTTCCGGCTAGAAGCGCCGCTTGAACATAAAAGTGATGTTGAAGGCGCCTGCACTGGGTAAATATGGCCAGGCAAGTCCTGCCGGGCGCAGAGAGAGACGAAAAGAGAGCGGGCTGGGGGAGGGAGGAAGAACCGGAGCGAAGCGAGTCAAGCTGGAGTTGATGTGGGTGAAAGAGGCCGATAGCGAGTGAAGCAAGAGCTGGTAACCGGTAACCTTGCAGGCAGTGTGCCGCCTGCATGGTAAAGCAAGATGCTCAGTGTGCAATCTATCATCTCCCAACGGGAGATTTTCAGAAAGGGTGATCATGATGTCGAGAATTAAGGCAAGACTGGCCATGTTTGCGCTCCTGCTGGCCATGGCCCTGCTCTTTCCGACGGCCTGCTACGCCGCTGGCTACGACTGGCCGCAGTTTCACAACACCGTCGATGGCGCCGGCTACTCCGCTTCCAGTTCTCCCGGCGCCGGAAATATTCTCTGGGCCAGCGATAACGTCGGGGCCAACCCATCCTCATCCCCGGTGATCGCCGGTGGCCGGGTGTATGTCTACAGCAGTCCGAGCGGCGACGGCTTTTCGGCCAACTCCTCGGCGATCGCCTGCCTGGATGAGGCCAGCGGCGCCACAATCTGGCAGAAGGTCATAGACACGGCGAGCAGCGGTTCCTGGTCATCACCGGCCTACGACAGCGGGAAGGTCTTTATCGGTTCGGCCAAGAAGGCCTACTGCCTGGATGCCGCCGACGGAAACATTCTTTGGAGCTACGCGCTGCATTACAACGTGGTCAACGGCAGCCCCCGGGTGGCTGACGGCAAGGCCTTCTTCACCGATTGGGGCGGCAGTGTCTCCTACTGTTACGCCCTGGACGAAAACAGCGGCGACAAGATCTGGGAGCATCAGCTGGTGGGGTATTCCCAGTCCACCCCGGCCTACGACAGCGGGAAGGTCTACGTTTGCAGCTGGAAAGATGCCAACGGCCCCGGTTCCGGCGCCAACAATGTTTACTGCCTGAATGCGATGACCGGAACGGAGATCTGGCACCAGAACGGCCTGAAACACGACACCTGCGGCTCCCCCAGCGTGGCCGACGGCAAGGTCTTCGTCGGCACCTACAACTTCTACGGTGACGGCGAGGTGGCCGCCCTGGACGCCGGCGACGGACACATTATCTGGGTGGCGGTCGGCCCCAAGGACGCTGGAACGCACCCGGGCCTGAACGAGGTGGTCGGGACTGTAGACATACAGCGCACCGACAACACGCCCGCCTATGCTGACGGCAAGCTCTTTCTCAGCGGCGGCTGCGACGGTTTCTCCGACTTTGACACCTACTGCTTCAATGCCGAAACAGGCGCCCTGATCTGGGATGAGCCGGCCAGCCTCGGCCTGACCGTAGGCAACTGGACCTGCTCGGTGGCGGTAGCCGGCGGCAAGGTATTTGTGGGCAAGGCCAAAACGGGAGGCTACTTCGACTATGGTGGGCTCTACGCCCTGGATGCCGGCGACGGCCACCTGGTGTGGAGTTCCGGGCAGGGAGGTTCCACCCCGGCGGTGGCGGACGGCACGGTCTTCAGTTACAGCGGCGGACGGGTCTACGCCTTCGGCAGTACCACTGTCCCCGTCACCGGCGTCACCCTGGAACCGGACAGCCTCACCCTGACCCCCGGCGCCAGTGGCACACTAACCGCTACTGTCACTCCGGATAACGCCACCGACCAGGGCCTCACCTGGACCTCCAGCGACGAGGCCGTGGCCAGCATGGTCTACAGCGGCGCCACCTGCACCGTCACCGGACACGTCTACGGCAGTGCCACAATCACCGTAACCACCAAAGACGGCGACAAGCAAGACTTCTGCCTGGTTACCGTGCAGCCCGGTGGCAGCGGCAGCTACGACCTGAATAGCGACGGCAGGGTCAACGTGCAGGATCTGGTGCTGGTCGGCCAGCATGTCGCGGAAACGGGGGCCGATGGCTGGATCCCCGAGGATGTCAACCAGGACGGCCGGGTCAACGTGCAGGACCTGGTGCTGATCGGGCAGAACCTGACGAGCTAGCATTTCAGAGGGAAAGACGGTGTGACGGGTGATGGGGATGATTTCCGGTCGAACTGTCACGCCTTCCGGTTTCACCGGAATAAAAAAAGGGCGTGCTCAAGCGGATGACAGCTAAAAATATCATGTTTCAGGGAACGGCCTCGACGGTGGGCAAGAGCGTGATCGCCGCCGCCTTCTGCCGGATCTTCAAGCAGGACGGCTACCGGGTCGCTCCTTTCAAGACCCAGAACATGGCGCTCAACTCCTACGTGACCGGAGAGGGGGGCGAGATCAGCAGGGCCCAGGTGGTGCAGGCGGAGGCCGCCGGGGTGGCGCCGGCGATCGACATGAACCCTGTCCTGATCAAACCGACCTCGGACTGCCAGGCCCAGGTGATCGTCGGGGGCAGAGTCTATCGGAACATGTCGGCGATGGAGTACGAACTGTTCAAGCCGGCCCTGATGGACGGCATCCTGGCATCGTACGCCCGGCTGGCCGCCGGCAGCGACATCATTGTGATCGAGGGCGCCGGCAGCCCGGCCGAGATCAATCTGCGCGAGCGGGATCTGGTCAACATGGGGATCGCCACCAGGGTGGACGCCCCGGTGATCGTCATCGGCGACATCGACAAGGGCGGGGTGTTCGCCTCCTTCTACGGCACGGCCATGCTGCTGGAAGAGTCAGAACGGAGCAGGATCAGAGGGTTCATCATCAATAAGTTCCGCGGTGATCCGGAGATCCTGGCGCCCGGTCTGCGGATGATCGAAGAGCGCACAGGCATTCCAGTGCTCGGCGTAGTTCCCTACTTCGACCTGTCGATCGACGACGAGGACAGTATCACCGAGCGCTTCCACCGGACAACTCCCGCCACTGCGACGGAGGCAGGCGCCCTGGCCATCGGCGTGATCAGACTGCCCTACATGGCCAACTATACTGATTTTGCCCCCCTGGAAAACCAGCCGGGAGTGGAACTGGCCTATTTTCAAACAGCCCGGGAAGGTTACCGCCCGGACCTGGTGATCATCCCCGGCTCCAAGAACACCGCCGGCGACCTGCAATTCATCAGGGAGAACGGGCTGCAGGAGTGGCTGGCCGGATATCACGCCTCCGGGGGGCTGATCATGGGAGTCTGCGGCGGTTTCCAGATGCTCGGCCAGCGCCTGCTGGACCCCGGCCTGGTGGAGTCCGGCCGGGCGGAGAGCGAGGGGCTGGGCCTGCTGAACGTCAGCACCACCCTGTTCAGGGAGAAGGTCACGACCAGGGTGCGGGCGTCGGTGTTAGACCTGGACGGCACCGTTTTGGAAATGCTGGCAGGGGCGCCGCTTGAGGGCTACGAGATCCACATGGGGGTGACCACGCCGACCGGCGAGGTGCGCCCGTTTACCAGGATCACCGAACGGATGGGCCGCCCGGCCGACCTGCCGGACGGCTGCGCCAGCCCGGACGGCAGGGTGTGCGGAACATACATCCACGGCCTGTTCGATACCCCCGAATTCCTGGGCCGGCTGTTGCAGCTGCTCCTGAACCGTAAGACTGATCAGGGCACGCCTGTCGAGGCCATCGATTACAAACGGTTCAAGGAGCAGCAGTACGATCAGCTGGCCGGCATTGTGCGTAACAGCGTCGATCTGGGCCGGGTTTACGAGACCATCTTCAAGGGGGGCTAGGCAGCGGGTAGCAGGCGCTGTGCAAACAGTCCACACCCGGCCATAATCGGCTTTCAAAAAAGATTGTACTATACAAAAGATAGAATCAATCAACCGGAAAGGCTGACCGAACAACGGAAGCACTGCCCACGGGGACGTGCTTCCGTTGTTTTATTTTTCCTTTCCGGTTGGTGACGAGGGCGCCAAAAGGGTGCCGCTGCGGGAGGGGATCACCGTGCCGTTGTTGTGAAGAAGTATCTATGGAAAGCTTGGCGCAGTGCAAAACATGATCAACATCATCGAGGAGGTAGTCACAAAGAATGAGTTTGCGGAACAGGTCCAGGAGAATTGTATTGAATCTCATCTTATTGGTGGCCTTCCTGGCGGGAATGATCGCTCCGCCGCCGCCGGTCTATGCCGGGGCGGGCGACGGGGCATCGGGTTTGGTGATCAGCCCCGACAGGCAGGTATACAGCGGCGGAGAGGAGGTCACGGTAACATCCTCCATCTATGACGGCGACGACAGGGTGGCCAGCGGCATCGATTGGTATTACACCGGTGCCGGCGGAGACCGGCACGACATCGCCGGTGACAGCGATACGGTCGCTTTCACCGTGCCCGCCAACGACACCGGGCAGACCGTCACCAGTGTGATCTATGCCGTGTACGGCGCCACAACGCAGTGGGCAAGCCTCGACATCGCGGCAGGCGTACCCGGAGACGACAATTTCAGCGGCGGCTACGGCACATCGGACAGCCCGTACCTGATCGGCAGCAAGGCCGATCTGACACAGTTGGCGACGGATGTCAACAGCAATTTAGGTAATGCGGGCGGCGCCAAATTCAACGTCCTGTACTATCGGCAGACCGGCTATATCGATCTCGGGACGGATCCCTGGACTCCCATCGGAGGCTCATCCCAGTTCAAGGGCTATTACGATGGCGGTGGTCATGATATTTCCGGACTCTATATCGATCAGACCGCCGCAGGATCAAATGGCATGGGGCTGTTCGGCTACCTGAAATCAGCCACCGTGAAAAACGTGAACATCATCTCGCCGAATATCACGGTAGCCGGCAGCCAGTCTGGTTCCACCACGGGCACCGGCGCCCTGGCGGGGGTGGCAGACGGTTCCGCTGTCAGCAACTGCACGGCGCGGGGAGGCTCCATCGCCTCCGATTACCGGGCCGGAGGCCTGATCGGACTGCTGCAGGCGTCAACCATGGGGGCGACGGCATCGGTAAAGCATTGCTACACGTCTGTTTCCGTCAGCAGCAGCGGCAGTAATGGCGTCGGCGGCGTGGTGGGATTCATTCAATTTGCCAACGCCAGCAAAGACGGGGTGATCACCGTTGGGGACTGCTATGCCACCGGGGATGTCTCCTGCTCGAGTGACGCTATACCGCTTGCCGGGGGTGTCGTCGGCGGGAACATGCAGTCAACGATGATCACTGCAGGCTCCATCACCATTCAGAATTGCTATGCCACCGGATGGATCTCCGGCAATGCCGGCAGCACGACCGGGGCGGTCGGGGGGATCACCGGCACCCCCAATACCAGTACCAGCACTTCCGCAAAAAATGCGCAGATAATTGGCTGTGCCGCCCTGAATAAAGGGGTTAAAAACTTGCAGACAAACACCAACGACTTGTTCGGGCGGATTTCCGGCGCCGCCAAGGCCAGCAGCTTCACCGGCAACATTGCCTGGGACCGGCTGCCGGTGAACGGCGCCGTCGTCACGGGCGGGTCTGCCTCGGACAAAAACGGGGCCGGCACGACCATGGCCCAGCTGAAAACGAAGGATACATGGGTGGCCCTGGGGTTCGACTTCACCGGGGACGCCGGGGCCTGGGAATGGGACGATGCCCTCTACTTTCCCAGGCTCAGCGGCCTGACCGGACAGGACACCAATCCGTTCCCCGACGTGGCCGCTTCGCCCGCCATCTCCGGTGAGCCCGGAGACTGCACGGTGACCGCCGGCCAGAGCGCCTCTTTCAGCGTGACCGCCAGCGGCGATGCCGCCACCCTGGCCTACCACTGGCAGAGCAGCGCCGACAGCGGGATCACCTGGGCGGCCATCGACGGGGTGTCGGGAGCAGTCTACTCCGTGGACAGCGCTACCAGGGAGATGAGCGGCTGGCAGTACCGCTGCGTGGTCACCGACCAAAACGGCAGCGCCACATCGCAGGCGGCGACGCTGACGGTCAACGACGCCCCCCCGGAAACCGCAGCGCAGGAACAGCTCAGCAAGGTGAAGGATTTTTATACCGCCAACAAGAGCCTGACCGCCCCCCTGGAGGCCACCGCCCTGCACGGGGCGGGCGTTGATCTTAACGGTTACAACACGGACGCTCTCACCGAGAGCGCCTACTACCTGAAGCCCCATGTCTATAACGATCAGGAAGCCAATATTACACCGCTTACCATCTTTGACGTGATCAGGGGCAGCGCCACCGCCCCCAGCGGACTCAGCGTGCCGGCGCAGCTGTCGCAGCTTATCCTGGACAGCATCGCCCTGGGGAAAGACCCCGCCGATCTGAACGGCAAGGACTATGTGCAGGACCTGCTGCAGTATCAAAACAAGTCGGGGCCACAGTTTGACGGTTCCGATGACGGACTGGCGCTGCTGGCGCTGCGGGCCTATTGGGGAGCGGATCCCTACCCCCTGCAGAGTGCAGACCCGCAGCAGATCGGGGAGGCGGCCTGCCTCTCCAGCATCCTCTCCCATTATCCCGCCAGCGGCTATTTCAGGGCGAGCGATCCCAACTATGTGTGGGGGCTTAATGCCAGCGACCAGAACAAGCAGCTGCTGGGCACTTTCTGGATGGCCCAAGGCCTGTTCGCCTGCGCCGATCCCTCGCAGCTCAACGCCGGCAACACCGGCAAGTCACTGACCTATCTGGACAGCGAATATGCCAAGACCAGTTCGAACATGGTCACGGCCTCCTGCGAACTGCTCTCGGCCTACATCATGTCCCGGCTTTCGGCGGGAGAGACGGTCGACGAGACCGTGTGGCAGAAGCTGGCGCAGTTCCAGTTGCCGGACGGCAGCTACAGGCGCAAACTGACGGATACGGTCTCCAACCGGGAGTCCACCGCCATGGCGCTGCTGGCCCTGGACCAGAACGCCGATCCGGCCAAAGAATCGGCCTTCTCCAAGCCGGTTTTCGGCGACAGCAATGCCAGAGCCACCGCCGCGGCGGACATCGAGGCCACGGCAGAAGCGGTGACGGCGATCACACTGAATCAATCCGATAATACCATCTCCCTGCCCACAGTAGGGGAGAACGGCACCACCGTCGCCTGGTCCAGCAGCGACCCCGACGTGATCGCCGCTGACGGGACGATCACTCCGCCGGCCGACGGTCCCGACGTCACGGTGGGCCTGATCGCCGATGTGACCAGGGGAACCGCCCTGGTCCGGCGGTCGTGGATTTTCACCGTCGGGCCGCTGGACAAGAGCTTCGACCTGGCAGAGAATTTTGCCAAGCTGAAAACACTCTACCAGAACAAGCATATTCTGGACACGCCGGGGGAGCCGCTGGCCGTCTTATCGGGCATGGGCAGCCTGGACGGCTTCGGCTTTAACCTGCCTTACAACGGCGCCTACAACTCCAACGCTACCTACTCGGAAGTGAGCAGCAACTACCAACATTCGCCAGAGGCCATCGCCGTCCTGGACACCCTGGGGCGGGGAGGCAATCCCCGCGACTATACCAGCAACGTGTCCGGCTCCAGCAACACCATGCAGGTGGACCTGATCAGGGCGATCCTGGATAAGCAGCAGGCCGACGGCTCGCTGGGCAGCGACTACCAGCAGGTGTACTACACCCTGGCGTTGGAGGCCTACTTCAACGGCCAGTTGTGGGGCAACGAACAGCCCGACGCCGACCTCGGCCGCATCGGCGCCATCAAGCACATCCTGGGCAGAATGATCGACTATCCGATGACCGGCGGCCGCGCCTACAGCCAGATAATGGGTTTTTATAATTTCGATTGGTTCCAGGACCAATGCGCCCTGGTGATGCTGCTGTCCAGGTGGGTGGGCGATACCACCGAGTATGCGCCGGGCAGGACGATCGGGCATCAGGCGCAGCAGGAGATGGCCGGCCTGCTCAAGAGCCTGGAGTATCTGTTCCATGAGGATTTCGAGTATGCCACGGACGACCCGCCCAACACCAGCTATCCCTACGGATCTCAGTCCGTGCTCGATGTCGATAACCACAACGGCTCATATACCCAGGCGAATTACCAGCTCAACGCCGACGGCAGCCGCGGGGCGGTGATCGGCACACCGACAACAACCCAGAGATTCTATGTGCCCGCCCCGGCGCAGGCTGCCCGCTACGTCTCGGCCCTGGTGGCGGCGGGGCAGAAGGACAAGGTGGCCGACTACGGAGTGCTCGACCGCCTGCGCAACGCCTGCCTGGCGGACGGCAGCTATAACGGAACGGGATCGGCAAGCGACACAATTCCATCGATCCGGGCCACTGCCGCCGTGATGACGGCGCTGGGCGACCTGGCCAACAACAGGTCCATGCTTTCCACCATCTCCTTCGACACCAACACCGTCAGCGACAGCCAGGCGGTGAGCGCCGACCTGGCGGCCCTGTCCATCCCGGAGACCGCCACGGGCAATCTGAATTTGAGCACGGCGGGCGCCAACGGCAGCGCCATCACCTGGACCACCGGCAATTCGCAGGCCATCACCACAACGGGCGTCGTCACCCGCCCCGCCCAGGGCCAACCGGACGCCGTGGTCACCCTGATCGCCACCGCCCGGCGCGGCGCCGCCTTGCAGCAGCGGGTCTTCTCCGTCACCGTTCCGGCGGCGGGCGTCCTGAGCGACCAGGAAGCGGCCCAGGCCGACCTGGCGGCCCTATCCCTGCCCGTCAGCACCATCAGAAACATCGCTTTACCGGCCTCGGGCGCCAATGGCAGCGCCATCGCCTGGGTCTCCGGCAATCCGTCGGTGATCACAAACGATGGCGCCGTCACCCGTCCCGCCGCCGGCTCGGCCGCTGCCGCCATCATTCTGACGGCCACCGCCACCAAGAACCAGGGCACGGCCACCCGGGACTTCACCGTGACCATCCCCGCCCTGAGCGACAACATCGTCAGCGAGGCGGTCTACGCCATCCGGGAGCAGTACAACACCGATACCGCCCTCACCGGCACCTACTGGGACGTCTTTGCGGCCAAGTCCGTGCTGGGCGACGACTTCGACCAGTACAACTTCAGCCTCTACGACGTGACCAAGCACCGGCAGGACAGCCCCTGGCAGCCCACCGACTACAGCGCGGTGATCCTGCAGATCCTGGCCACCGGCGGCAACCCCTACGACTACAAGGGAATCAACTATGTGCAGGGGCTGCTGGACTATTATCAGGCCAATCAAAACTGGGGCCCTTACGCCTGCCCCGGCTGGTCAGGCATGGCCCTCGAGGCCGCCGGCGCCGATATCAGCGATGCGGCGCGGAACGCCTACATCGGTTACTGCAAGGCACAGCTGAGCGACCTCTCCTACGGCCCGGACATGGCCGGCTGGGACCTGATCGTGCTGGCCAACCACCTGGATTACAACGGGGTTAGGGATGCCATCAACGGGCTCAGAGAGACCCTGAAGGCATCCCAGGAGCAGAGCGGCGACTACGTCGCCCTGTTCAACACGGGCGGTGTGGCCGGCGGCTCCATCACCATGTCCAACGGCTGCGTCGTCAGCGGCTTTGAGGCACTGACAGCGGCCGGGTTGCCGGGCTTCGATCTGAGCGCCGACGAGTGGCGCGTCAACGGGGTCAGCCCGCTGGACACCCTGTACCAGCAGGAGATCGAGGGCAGGGACAGTTTCAACACCCAGATAGCGCTGGAGTTCGGCGACGCCTATTACGGCGACAGCGTCTTGCGGCGGGCGGGGATCACCACCGCCCAGTTCGACGCCCAGATCCGACAGGCGGAAGCGACGATCGCCGGCGCCGGCGATCGCTATACGCCGGAGAGCCTGCAGGCGCTGCAGGTGGCCCTGGCCGCCGCGGAAACCGTGCGCGGCGACAGCGAGCGCATGGCCAAGCGTGCCTTCGGCCAGTCCTACTTCACCCTGCGGGAAGCGACGGATAACCTGGTGGATCGCGGGGCGGCCGCCCTCACCATCATGGGCGACACCGCTACGGGCATCCTTCTCCCGCGGACGGAACTGAACAGCGCCGCCACCGCCGGCAAGAGTATCGCCTACATTCTAAACAGCACCCTGAGCAACCACACCAGCCTCGCCTGCACCCTCGACGCCGACGGCGGCGTCTCCAGCCTGGCGGGTCTGGCGGCCGGGGAGAACGCCGCCTGGTACTGCTACGTCAACGGCCAGCGAGTCACCGCCCCTCTCACCGCAGCCATGCTGAACGACGGGAATGAACTGGTGTTCAAGTACTGCGCCGATGAGACGGCAGTAGCGCCCGGAGCGACGCTGGACCAGCAGATCGTGGCCGAGGCGGCGGCAGCGCTGGCTATCGCCGGCGATTTGACCGCCGTCACCGCCAACCTGAACCTGCCGCAGCAGGGCGCTTTCGGTTCCGCCGTCACCTGGACGAGCGACAACCCCTCCATCCTGTCCGGCGAGGGCATCGCGCATGGCGGAGCAGCGGACACCAGCGTGCGGTTGACCGCCACGGTGGCCTATGGAGAGGCGGCGCAGGAAAAGACCTTCGATGTCACGGTCAAGGCCGCTGGCGCCTCCGCCGGCTACGACCTGAACGGCGACGATCTGGTCAACGTCCAGGACCTGGTGCTGGTCGGCCAGCACTTCGCCGAGACCGGAACCCCCGGCTGGATCGCCGAGGACATCAACCGGGACGGACGAATCAACGTCCAGGACCTGGTGCTGGTCGG
>JAHFCR010000162.1 GCA_023249405.1 Peptococcaceae bacterium
GCAGATGGTACTCTTGGTCTAAGTGTTCGGGGGCTCCGATTATCGGCACCCCGCAGGAGAGGGCTTGATAAATGGCGCCGATCCCGACAATGCCCACCAGCACCTGCGCCCGTCTCAGCACCCATCCGCCGGGGACAAAGTCCACGACCCGGATATTGGGCGCGTGTACCTCGCCCTGCCAGCGGCCGGCCGTGGTGACCAGCAGACGGTACGGCAGGCGGCTGAATGCCGAGAGGAGTTCCTCCAAATAGGCGGGAAAGCGGCCGCTGCTGCCACAACTCAGGTATACCAGGGGCAGCGAGAGGTCCCACCCGCTGTCGAGGATATCCACCTGCGAAGGCGCTGCTGGCCGATCCAGCAAGGGGCCCACATAGTGGTATCCGGGCGCCCCCATCCCAGGAGGATGGAATTGAGGGATATCTGCCAGGAACTGGAAGCTGCGCTGTGCTTTGACCTGGTCGGCGTGCTGGGCCAAGTATTGGGCAAAAGGGCCGATCTCCATGGAAAAGCGGTCTGGCAAGCGGATCGGCATGGGATAACCGGGCTGGTTGTAGGCCTGGGTCAGGTGGACTTCATCTACCCCCTCCAGGCGCGCGCTCAGCGAGAGGGTTGGCTTCATATCGCAGATCACCAGATCCGGCTGTATCTGCCTGATCAAGCTGCGCTCTGAACTGACGCAGCGGTCTATCCACTCCAGGTCGTAATAGCCATACTGCCCCAGAGCCACCTGCTGATCCATCCATTCCTGTGGCAGGGTCTCCACATCGTGGACAGCAAACCCTTCCTGCCGGACGCGCTCCATGTGAGGACCACGGCCGGCACATACCACCCCGTAGCCTCGCTGCCGCAGGGCCCGGGCCATCACCAGGGGGCGAAGGGTGTGCGCCAAGCTGTAGCCATGGCAGACCACCAGCAGGGTCCGCTCCTGGCGCGCCAGATGATCGGCAATCCGGGAGAAGTATTGGCCCAGCTTCAGCAGTTGGTTGCCAAAGGATACTCGCAGATACATCAATACTTTTACCAGCTAGGTATTATCAGTAGATCACGAAGTGTCCTAACTTCTCGAAAACGCAGGGCTTACAATGCTTGTTTGCCCGTTTCTTTCGTGGCATCTACCTCAGTTTTCCCTCTGAGATTTGTTATAGGGCTCAAAAGAGCAGGTGCTCAAAGGAGCAGAATAAGTAGCCGTTTTAACTGCTCAAACCCCGTTTCGTGATCTACTGATTATTCCCGTATTGCGCGTCGCTTATTCTGGTACCGGTGGCCACCAGTCTTGGTTTACATTGCTACCCACGCCTACATGTAAATAACTCACATGTATATCAGTATTTTGGTCTGCTTGTATAGTACCCTTTCCCATAGGTACCAGAGTCGGATTGGTTGCAGCCGCCCCAGATCTGCCCAGCAGGAAAACTGACGCCACTGCCAAGGATCTCGCGACCACGTTCATGGTCCAGCGTGCGACGCTATTGCTGACGAGTTTCACAGATCGGCTCATGATATCCCCCTGAGGTTGGAAGTTGAAGGCTGCATTTTAACCTCTAGCTGCCCTAAAGGTCTTTAAACCGCATACAATTTCTATGCCAAACAAAAATCACCTGGGATTTTTATCACCCAGGTGATTGTAAAAATTCGACATACCATATATTGCGCTCTATTGCAGTCGATTCATCTATTCATCCAATTCTACGATATATCGTAATATCGGGATACAGAGAAAGAAAAAAATGCCCTAAGTTCAAGCAGGACAGGGATATAAACAGATATTACGATATGTCGCAATATTGCGGAGAAATTGCGAAATATCGTAACTTCGGATACTCATTTGCTATCTCCTTGATTTTCTGTCGTTTTTCTCTTCTTGATACCCAGCTTTTCCAGGCGGCTGCGCAAGGTGGTGGGGTTTATCTGGAGGAGGGAAGCGGCCCCGTGCTGTCCGTGGATCACCCCTTCCGTGTGTTCTAACACCCGAATCAGATAGCGGCGTTCGTACTCCTCCAGGGGGAGGATGGTAAAATCAGTCTCCCCGCCGGTGGCACTTTCATCCCTCCCAGACACTGCAGGCCCGATGGCGAGATGTTCTGGCAAGATCGCCTGATGGCCGCCCAAGTTGGCCAGGATCACCGCCCGCTGCAGGGTATGCTCCAGTTCCCGGACATTGCCCGGCCAGTCATAGGCCAGCAGAATCTTCATGCTCTCTTCGCTGATAAAGGGCGGAATCTTCTGGTTCAGATGGGCGGCAAAACGGCCAACAAAAGTGCGCGAAAGTTGGGGAATGTCTTCCTTGCGCCCCCTGAGTGGGGGCAACCGCACCGGAAAAACA
>JAHFCR010000038.1 GCA_023249405.1 Peptococcaceae bacterium
CGTCCCGTGAAAAGATGGCTGCCATCAGCAGTCCGGCAGCATATGAGCGCCTCTCCTGAATGCCCCCGCAAAGCGGGGCATATTAATATTCAGGCAATGGCTAAGCGTCTTATTTCGATTATAAGTTATAATATAAAAATTATTTAGGATGAGTCTTGATGAACGGTAAAACAGGCCAATCTCAGGGTATTTTAACGGTATTTCTGGGGGCAGCGGCAGGAGTCGGGAAAACCTACGCCATGCTGGAGATGGCGCGGAACCGGATGATGGATAACGCGGATGTCGTGGCCGGATGGGTGGAAACGCACGGGCAGCCTGAAACCGAAGCATTGCTCGGCCAGATCCCGGCCATTGCTCCCAAGAGTTCGGCCGTACTTGAAAAAGATATTGCAGAGATGGACCTCGATGGCATCTTGCGGCGCAGGCCCAAGATTGTGCTTGTGGATGAACTGGCGCATGTCAATTCGACAGGGGCGCGCCATGCCAGACGCTATCAGGACGTGGAGGAACTCCTGGCTGCCGGGATCGATGTCTACGCCACGATGGACATCATGCGCCTGGAAAGCTTGAATGACATGGTGGCGCGCATTACCGGAGTGGTCGTGAGCCAGACGGTGCCGGACCGGATATTGGAGCAGGCTGTCATTCAGGTGGTTGATATAACACCGGAAGAGCTTATACAGCGCTTGAAGGAAGGCAAGGTCCACTTTGCCGAAGGCACTGCCGAAGAGATGCATAAATTTTTTCGACCCGGCAATATCAATGCCCTGCGGGAGTTGGCCCTGCGACAGACGGCGCGGCGTGTCGACCGGCAAATGGAAACCTACATGCAAAAACATGCCATTAGCGGACCCTGGCCGGCGGGTGAGAGGGTGATGGTCTGCATCAGTGCCAGCCCTTTTGCCACTCAGTTGGTCCGTATCGGAAGCCGCCTGGCTGACAGCTTGCAAGCCGAGTGGATGGTGGCGCATGTGGATACCCTGCGCTCGGATCCTCGTAATGAGACGGTAAAAAACAGCCTGAACGCTCATTTTCACCTGGCGGAAGAACTCGGCGCCGAGACGATGGTCCTGCCAGGCAATGATGTGGCCGAAGAACTGCTTCGGGTGGCCAGAAAGCGCAATATTACCCATATAGTGATTGGAAAACCCCTGCGTTCCAAGCTGGGGGATCTCTTACACGGCCCAATAGTGGATAAGGTGATCAGGGGCAGCACCGGCATCGGCATTCATATTTACCCGGGAGAATCACAGCAGTTCAGATATGAGAGCAGGAAACCTGCCGGAAGATCATTCTCTGCTGTTCCATTTGCCTGGATAGTGCTGATGGTACTTGCCCTGACGATCTTGTTAAAACCGCTGTCCCCGTTGCTGGGCCAGGTCAATATTGCCATGCTCTATCTTTTGCCGGTGCTGTTCAGCGCCGTTATCTGGGGGCCGGAATACGCGGCGCTGGCAGCGGTGATGGGCATGCTGGCCTTTGATTTCTTTTTCGTGCCCCCGACTTTTAGTTTTTTGGTAGCCAATATTCATTACCTGCTCAGTTTTATCGTGTTTCTCCTGGTGGCGTTGATGACCGGAACCATATCGGGACGGTTGCGCCAACATGTAACCCATGCTCATCAGCGAGAGGCCAGGACGGCGGCGTTATATGCCTTGAGCCGCGCCATTGCTGCTACCAACGAGATGGAACAGGTTCTGGAGCACGTTGCCAGGAAGGTGGCCGAGATCGCCGAGAGCCAGGTGGCGATATGGCTGCCTGATGATCAGGGCATACTGGCTATGCGGGCATCGGCCGGTCTGCAGCAGAATGGTGGCCTGGATGAAAGCGAATCTCCGGTGCCGCGCTGGGCCTTCGAACACGGGATGATAGCCGGGGGTGGTACGGAGACCCTGGCCTGGGCCAAATGGACCTACGTGCCCCTGCAGACCGAGCAGGGAACGGCGGGAGTGCTGGCTGTCAGGCTCCAGGAGGAAGAACCGCTTATGGCTTCGGAACGGCGTCAGATGCTGGAGGCGTTTGCCAGCTTGGCCGCGGTGGGCATAAACCGCATACAACTGGTGGAACGGGCGCGTGCCGCCGACCTGCTCAAGGAATCGGAGCGGTTGCATAATGCCCTGTTCAATTCTATCTCGCATGAATTGAGAACTCCTTTGACTTCGATCATGGGAGCGGTCACCGGCCTGCTGGACGACAATCTTTCATTCAGCCCTCCTGACCGGGCCGACCTGCTGCTGAATATTAAACAGGGCGCCATGCGCATGAACCGCCTGGTGAACAATCTCCTGGACATGGCCCGCCTGGAAAGTGGACACCTGCAGTTGAAAAGGGATTGGTGCGATGCTCAGGACATCATTGGAGTGGCGATCAGGCGTTGTGAGACGGCGCGTTCACATCCGCTCAGGGTTGATATTGAATGGAACCTGCCGTTGATTCATGTTGATTTTGTACTGATAGAGCAGGCCATTGTCAACCTTCTGGACAACGCCGCCAAATATTCCCCGCCGAACGAGGCCATTTCCATCGGGGTACGCCGGAAAGATGGCCGGTTGGAATTCGCCGTGGTCGATAGCGGTCCCGGTATCCCGGATGAAGACAAAAAACTGATATTCGATAAATTTTACCGGTTGCGAACGTCTCATCACGTAGGGGGCACCGGACTGGGGCTGACTATCTGCAAGGGGATCATCGAGGCTCACGGCGGAGAGATCTGGGCAGAGGATAATGATGGCGGAGGCACTGCCCTGACCTTCGCCCTCCCGCTGGACGATATACTGCCCGGGCATGCTCCGGAGATCGATGCAGGTGATGGCGATGGAGATTAAAATAGCCCGCATTCTGATCGTTGACGATGAGCCCCAGATGAGGAGGCTGCTCAAGGTGGCCCTGACTGCCTATGGTTATAGCGTCAGCGAGGCTGCTACCGGCCAGGAGGGCATGGAGCAGGCTGCCCTTTTAGGGCCGGACCTGATAGTTCTAGACCTGACTCTTCCTGACCTGGACGGGCTGGAGGTGATCAAGAGATTGCGTGAATGGACACAGGCGCCGGTGATCATCCTGTCCGTGCGCGAACAGGAGGGCGATAAGATCACCGCCCTGGATGCCGGCGCCAATGACTATGTGACCAAACCTTTCGGCATGGGAGAACTGCTGGCCCGGATCAGAAATGCCTTGCGTCACGTGGAAAATGCCGAGACCGAACCGATACTGTCTTTCGGAGACCTGACGCTCGATCTGACCCAGCGCCTGGCCAGCGTGTCGGGGAAGGAGATCAGGCTGACCCCGACAGAATACAAACTACTGAAGACACTGGCGGTTAATTCGGGGAAGGTACTCACTCATACGCAGTTGCTGCGCATGGTTTGGGGGTCATCCTGCACGGAGGAGGTCCATTACCTGCGGGTATTTGTCAAGCGCCTCCGCAACAAGATCGAACAGAACCCCTCCCACCCCGTGCATATCATTACGGAGCCCTGCGTGGGCTACCGATTCTTATAGCAGAAGCCATTATCTCACCATTATCACCAAAAAGTTACTGACAGTAGTATTTGTTAATTAAATATTGACATCGGGCATCTGCTGTTCACCGGCAGATGCCCATTTTTTACTCGTTCCATTGACGAAACGTTGATTATTACTTTCTGTCTTGGCGTGTCTATAATCAGCCTTGTAGGGAAAAGCTTGAATTAGGATGAGTGAAGCGCCATGACTTTCAAACAGGTATCCCGGTTCGTGCTCGGGGAGAGCTTGCCCAGCGCCAAGCTCGGCGAGCAGAAATTCAACGTTTTCTGGGGTATGCCGCTGCTCTCCAGCGACGCCATCTCTTCGGTGGCCTACGCTGTGGATGAGATGCTCTATATACTGATGCCGGCCATCGGAGCGGCCTCGTTTGTCTTCATGCCCCGCATCGCCGCCGTCATCATCGGTTTGTTGTTCATCCTGACCTTCTCCTACCGGCAGACGGTGGCTGCCTACCCCAACGGCGGTGGGTCGTACATCGTCGCCTCCGACAACCTCGGCCACCTGCCGGGACTGGTAGCGGGGGCCTCGCTGGCCACTGATTATATCCTGACAGTGTCGGTCAGTATCGCTGCCGGGGTGGCAGCGATCATCTCGGCCTTTCCAGCGCTGTACCCGGAGCGCGTGATCATCGCTCTCTGCATCATCATACTGATGGTGATCGGCAATCTGCGAGGCATCAAAGAATCCTCGAGGATTTTTAGCATTCCGACCTATGCCTTCATTCTTTCCATCCTGGTCCTGGTTATCTTCGGGGCGATCAAGTACTATACCGTCGGGTTTTCGGGCACGGATGTGCTGGTGCATCCGTCAGCTGCCGGAGCCTTGCCCGCGCTTACCGAGGCAGCCTTCGTATTTTTGATCCTCAAGGCGTTTTCCTCCGGCTGCGCGGCCCTGACCGGCATCGAGGCGATCAGCAACGGGGTGCCCAACTTCCAGCCGCCATCGGCGAAGCATGCCCAGCACTCCTATATCCTGCTGGGAATTGCCGTGTTCCTGACCTTCGGCGGGGTGGCCTTCCTGGCCAGGCTCTACCATACTGTTCCGCACCCGGTGATCACCGTTACCGCCCAACTGGCTTACGATGTTTTTGGACGGACCTGGATGTTTTACGTGATCCAGGCGACGACGACGGTCATTCTGGCCCTGGCGGCCAACACCGCCTTTGCCGACTTTCCGATCCTGCTGTCGGTGATCGCCCAGGACCGGTACGTTCCCAGGCAGTTAGCCTTGCGCGGGCACCGCCTCAACTTCAACAACGGCATCCTGGTGCTGGCGGTTCTGGCGGGGCTGTTGATCATCGTCTTTCAGGGCGATACTCACCTGTTGATTCCGCTGTACGCCGTGGGGGTATTCACCGCCTTCACCCTGTCCCAGACTGGAATGCTGGTGCACTGGCTGCGCCTGAAGACCGAGGGCTGGCAGTGGAAGGCCTGTATTAACGGCCTGGGGGCAGTCATGACTTTCATCACGGTGATCATCATTGCCGTCACCAAATTCTTGTCAGGAGCCTGGATCGTTGTCCTGCTGATCCCGCTGATCATTCTGGTCATGCTCAGGATCCACGGGCACTACAGATCAGTGGCATGCCATCTCGACATCCCCAATGAAGAATTGAAGGCGTTGAGCCTGGATGCAAGCTACGAGCATCATGTGATCATTCCGATCGACAGCATGAACGCCATGGTGGTGAACGCCCTGCGCTATGCCAAGAGCCTGGGCTCCAGCGTGGAGGCCTTCCATGTGGAGACATACATCGGCGAGGCCGACAAGCTGAGGAAGAAGTGGTCGCTGCTCAACATAGATGTGCCTCTGATTATCAGGCACTCCCCCAACCGGCAGGTGGTGGCGCCGTTGCTGGAGTATATCGAATCCGAGGAGCACGCCTCGCAGCCGGGCGACATCATCACGGTGCTGCTGCCCCAGTTTATCGTCACCAAGTGGTGGGACATGGCGCTGCACAACAATACCAGCCTCTTTATCGCCAATGCCCTGTTCCACAAACGGAACATCGTAGTCTCGGTGCTGCCCTTCTATCTGGAAGATATCATTGACCGGGACAGATGGGTGCAGGGGGATCTGCCCGCCCAGTCCGCCGGTGAAACTATTCTGGACGATTGATATAATAGCCGGGGCCACTCTTCCGGGCTGTCCTACTCTTCGTTCACAGCCTCGGAGAAGAAGGTATTGTCCTCATCCAGGGAGCAGGCAGCCAGGTCTTCCGCCTCCGGCGCCACCTCTTTCTGGTAGACGTAACGGGTATCAAGAGCCTCGAGGGCTGCCCTGATATAGGTGCGTACGGTGGTGCTGCCCAGGTCGCGCAACAGCTTGCGCACGTCGAGTTGCGCCGGCCAGTCATAGGCCTGACCGTGAATCCTCGCCAATTCCTCTAGCAGTCCCACCAGCGCTTCTTCGGTCACCGGCTCGATGGATGTGCACTGGCTGCTGATACCGGTCTCGAAGAATTTGCTGATCTCATCCCTGGCCGCAGCGCCAAACCTCTCCAGTGCCAACTCCGGCATGAGCACCTCATCTTTGGGCCGGTTGGCGTCAGTAGAGTGCCAGAATTCGTCCTGCAGATCGATGGCCGCGGCGCCTGCCGTATAGATCGGATAGGGCATCGTTCCCGACCAGTTGAGCAGCCAGTTCAGGTTGCGGTAAGCCTTCAGCCGGCTGATCCGGCCCAGCCGCGCTACCAGTTCCAGCTCGTCGATCAGGATCACCCATCCCCTGTAGCCGCATAAACAGGCGGCGTCCGCCAGCATCCCGAAAAAGGCGGTCGCATCTTCGCCGGTCTTGAAATTGCGATCAAATTTGGTCATGACCTGGCCCCGGTAAATCTTGTGCACACGCTTCAGTTCACTGAGTGCGACCTTGCTGCCCAGCAGATAGCCATACAGCAGGTCCTGGTCCTCGCCCTCGGCGTAAAAATAATCTTCAAATATTACTGCCGGGAGCGGGTGGCTGTAGCGTCCCGGTTTCTGGAGCGCACTGTCCGGCAGATCGGCTGCTTTTTTCTGGTTGAGTTTGCGCTGCAGGCCATAGACGGTGGAGTCCGGCGTGCGCAGCAGGGGCGCCACGCGGCTGTAGAAATGCCCGAGGTTATGGCAGGATACCTCGCGGCTCAACGAAACGCGGCTCACCGCAAAACCCATCTCCAGCGCCAGGTGTTCCACGGTGGTCAGCACGTGAGTCTTACCCTGTCCGTACGGCCCCCAGATCAGACGCCCGGGCATGGCCTGGCCTTGCTGGAACAATTCCAGGTCATCCTGGATCAGGTCTGTCAGGCCTTCTCTCAGATCAGGCAGGGTTCTGGTGGAAACCCGTGTCGGTACGCCCGCCCGCAACGATTCCACGACCGCTACGGCCTTCAGGCGTTCCCTGTCGTATGTGTTCATCTACTCCGCCTCCCTCTCCATCAGCATGGCCGTCTCCATTACCCGCGCCCGCAATTGGCTATGGCCGTTCAAATCCGGCACCTCCTGATACCGGCGCCGGAATCCCGCCTCCTGCAACAGCCTGCCCAGTGCAGCCGCTACCTGCAGGGGAAAGTCCGTGCTCTGGACGGCGGCATACAGGTCGAGATCGACGATATCGCAGTACGGATTGAAATACCGTCCAGGCGTCAGGCCGGACTGCAGCCGCATCCAGAGCGCCTCGTAGCTCTTGAAACCATGTTTCAGGTCTTCGACCATCTCCTTACGGCCGGCCATGAGCAGCACAAAACCATTCAAAAGATCGGCGTCATCGATCAGTTGCCGGAACAGTTCATAGGTGTCTTTGATGGCGTTGGTCGAATACAGATGACGGCTGCCGGCTGCCACCGGTCCGATTATCTCATCCAGGTCGTCGATCAATACCACCAGTCCGGTCATGCCGGCGATATTCAAGACCTGAATCAGGGAGTTTAGCCAGGCCCGGGCGTTGGATTTCTGCAGCGTCTCGAACAGGTTGGTGGCCTTCCTGTCGCCCAGGTCCAGCTTCTCGCCCGACAACCAGCGCAGCGCCGTCCTCAGCGGTTCCTCCTGGCCGTTGACCATGCGGGCGGCTGCAGCCAGAAAACAGAAGGTGGTAAACGCCGGTCCGATATCGAGGTCGCGAAAAGCCTGGCCAATAGCTGTCCTGATCTGCTTCCTGGCATCGTTTACCGCCCAGCCCTCCCTCTCCACCAGCAGTGGCAGCAGGCGCTCCGAACCGTCGTACTCATCCTCGCCGTATCCCAGGGTATTGGCAACGCAACGGCACAGGCCGCGCACCAGCGCTTCCTTGTCGATCTGACCCACGATCGCCCGGTACAGGATAGGGATGTTGTTCAGCCGGTAGTCCAGCTCGCGTAGGGAGAGATAGGCGGCGGCGTAACCCAGCGCCCTGGCATCCTGCTCCACGCAGCGCAACAGGTGGGTCTTGCCGGTTCCCTCGCCGCCGATCAGCACCTTCACCTTGCTTCCGTGTCCGCGCCCGATAAAATTATAGAGATAGTGCTCCTGAAACCGGTCCAGCCAGTCCGTCCGACCCTGCGTCATGGCCGCGAGCAGCTCACCGTTGGACGGCGGCACGCCAGATTTCAGGTCTTCGAGATCGAGTTCGTCGATCTTCATGCCTGCCCCTCCTCCCGGTGAACGATCAGACTGCTGATCCGGCTTTCCCGTCCCTGGCTGTCGATCACCAGCAGGGCATGGGCCTGGTTGCGGGCAAACCCGAACTCCAGACGGTAGTTCTGATACCCGATCTCGAACTGCTCCTTGAGGCGCCCCAGTTCATAGATGTAAAGCTCTTTCGGATATTCCTGCCGGGTGGAGCGCCTCACTGTCAGCAGATCATAGATCGTGGAGAGCGATACCGCACGACCCCATAACACATCGTCCTGTTTATAGGCGATCCGGTTGCCGGTCCGGTAGGCGTCCACCAGTTCCCTGCAGAACCGCTCCGAGTCGAACTTCCTCTCCACCAGTTTCTTGTAGCGCACAGACACCCAGTCCGCTACCTGTTGAGGGGCAAAGGCGTAGGTTCGCTCGCTCTTGCGGCCGACGGACAGGATCACCGCCCCCTGTTCGGGATCGACAGTCAGTTTGAAGGGAATCAGTTCATATTTGGGATAGCTGCCCTGAACCGGCAGGCCGGCCCCTCTCAGGGCTTGTTCCAATTCTCCGGGATAGGCATCGCCGGACACAAACTCCTGCTCTGCCCGTAGCGTCCGGCTAATTTCCGGCATCGCGCTCTCATGCCTGGCCGCCAGCGCTCTGGCGTCCTCGCCCAGCGTCTCCAGCGCCTTCTCCAGTTCCTTAAAGTCCCAGTTATCGATGGCCTTTCTAGCCTTGGTCAGATTGTTCTGCAGGCGCCGGTCGATGACCGCCAGTTCACTGATAGCCGACTTGGCCCCCTGAAGATCTACCATGTTATCGCAGCCTCCGTCTCCTTATAAAATTAGATCTCTCATCCGTTCAAACCTATACAGATTCAGAGGATCAGAATCCTCTCCGTCTGCTTTTATCGTTCCTGGCCAGGTCTTTTACCAGGCGCAGGACCGTTCTCTGCAGGCCAGGGCTGAGGTCGATAAAATAGTCGCACAGTTCAAAGGTCGACACCTCCGCCCTCCGCCCTGCGGATAGAACTCCTCCGATGTCATCATCATCAATATAGTCAATATCATTGCCGTTATCGCCGGAATCCTCACGCCCTCCATTGGCGACAGTGTTCGACACCGCCGGGCGGCTCGCGCCGGGCCTCTCCTCCCGTTCTGACGTGCATCCAAGGTTTGTCTGCCTGGTACCAGTCTGGCCCGTCTGCATCGACCGATCCTGACCGGTCAGACTCTTCTTGGTCGGATTGGTCTGGTACGGGCCTCCCCCCATGATCTGGTTCCAGGCGCCGCCGAAGCGCGCCTCCTCCTCCTGCAGTGTTTGCATGCCGGTATCGTACTGGCCGCGCTGCTCCAGCAGCGTGGCGCCGGGCTCTCCCTTCCGGTGTGATATGACGGCATCCAGGTTGGCCAGTATCTCGGAGGAGGGGAGGCTGCCGCTGAGTCGTTCGATCTGGCTCAGGTAGGAGAAAGAGACAGCGCTTCGCTGCTCCAGTTGCCGGAGGGAGATACCCTGGCGATCGCGCAACCGGGACAGGGTATTGGCGATTCTTGCCTTGTATAGCAGTTCAAGCAGCCCGGCCTCAAAACGGCTGAGGTGGCTCTGCCTGAGAAGATTCATCCTGTTGACGGTAACAGTGGCCTGGGCGCCGGGATTCACTTCAACCTCCCGCGCCACCCGCCTGTTATGCCGGCGGGTGATCGATGCCATACCGGCCAGCAGGGGTTCCGGGTCGGTGCCGGCCTTTTTATCGTTCAGCGCCGACAGGTTCAACTCATCCAGGAATTGCTCAGCTGAAAAAACAGGCAGGGTATCCGCCGGACTGTCTCCACGATCCAGCGCCTGCTGGCACCTCTCCAGCCATTCCCTATAGCTTAAGGCAAGCCCTTTCAGCTCTCCCATTTTCTCCTCTAGCCCGCCTGCAATGTGCTTGCCTGCGGCCCGATCCTCGTCCATCAATGCATCAATAACCTGAAGCCTGGCTAAGGTTTCTGTGTGGTATGCTTGTCCATCCTATGTACACATTACAATCATACAGCTATATCTGTCAATACTTTCTAAGAAGGGCGCCGCGCATAGCGCGACGCTCCGTCGCATGTTAAAATATGGCCTGGAGATCTGGGCTGAGCGACAGGAGCCGCGCTGGAGTGGTGGATCATCAATTTCAGGCCGGCGGCGATCAGAGATACTCAACGCCCGCTTCTCATCCGACGAAAGTCTCCTCACTTTTTCGGCAAATAGTTCGGAATAATAGATGTTCATTCTTTATCCAACCCAAGGCCCTGAAACAGCTCCCGGGAGAACCCCTTCGCCTTTTAGCATAGAAGCCCATTCGCTCCAAGCCGTGAAACAACTCCAGGCCGGTAATCTGCGGCAACGTGTATGCTGATGGCTATCATTGCTGGAAAAGTATACAAGATACATCGATAAAAAGTATTGTATTTCCTGGCAATATAAATAAAATATAAACAAACAGCAAAAAAGATAAATGTCTGGCAAAGATGCCAAACCGGGATAAGGATGTCCCCGTTATGTTAGCGGGGATATTTGTTTTGTATTGAGAATGAAATTATTGCCGGCCAGCAAGGATGTCTGACCGGCAAGGCAGAGAGGCCCTTGATCGAGGAACGATGCCGTTCCTGCGACCGGGGGCCTTTGTGTTTAACTTCAGGAGGTGGTGCCATTACTTTTTTGTCTCTCATGGGAGCCTCTACGTAAAAATTCAGAGGCACGCTGCAAGGCAGGCTAAGATAACGCATTATTACCTGAATGAGCCTAAAGGGGGTTTAAGACATGGTTAAAATTGAGGCCATCTTACGGCCCAATACGTTCGAGCAGATCAAGGATGCACTCGGAGAATTCGGCGCTAAAGGCTTGACCGTGACTCAAGTGATGGGATGCGGCCTTCAGAAAGGGCGGACAGAGATCTACCGGGGAACGGAGTTCACGATCAACCTGTTGCCCAAGATCAAATTGGAGATTGCCACCACGGACGATCGGGCTGACCAGATCGTCAAGATCATCTGCGAAAAGGCTCGCACCGGCAACATCGGCGACGGCAAGATCTTCATCTCCAGGCTGGATGACGCGGTCAGAGTGCGCACTGGAGAAACAGGCGATCAGGCCCTGATCTGATCTCGCTGGTCTTATCGTATCCAAACACGCCAAGGGAGTGGTCAGAATGACAAAGCGTCAGAAATTTTTATTCTGGGCTGTGGCGACGATGGCAGCGGCAGTAACAATCAGCGGCATTACCTATACCTGCCTATCTCTGCTGGGAATGTTGCAGATCAATATCTTCGGACGGCCGGTACCCGCCTGGCTGATTGGCGCAGTGACAGTCTATTGGGGCGGGCGCATGCTTTATAAGCTGTACCGCCTGCCATGGAGGCAGAGCCTGATCAGGGCTTAGCCGGGCATGGCAGGCGCAAATAGGGAAGTCTTGCACAATAACTGAAAATGAAGGAGGAAGTGCATTGAGGAAATTTTGGTTAACCTGTGGATTTAGCACTGTCTTTCTGTTGATTATGGCCGGAGTGGCCTTTGCCGGAGATCCGACCGGTGCCGGCATGTCCGGTAAGGCTACCTATGATGCGCTTTATAGCGGTCAATCGGCAGCCGATGCCATCGGGCACAACGCCCTGGCGATCAACTTTGTATGGACGCTGGTCACCGGCTTCCTGGTCATGTTCATGCAGGCCGGTTTTGCCCTGGTGGAAACCGGGTTCTGCCAGAAGAAGAACGCTGCTCACGTGATGATGACCAACTTCGTCATCTACCCGCTGGGCATCATCGGATTCTTCCTCTGCGGGTTCGCCTTCATGTTCGGCGGCGCTTCCGGCATCGCCTCGCTAGGCGGTACGGCGCCCCTGACCGGCATGCTGGAGATCGCCAAGGGCTGGGGTATCATCGGCACCAAGGGTTTCTTACTGACCCAGGGCGGCACCTATGATGTGGGTGTCTATGCCCTGTTCCTGTTCCAGATGGTCTTCATGGACACGACGGCGACCATTCCCACCGGCGCCATGGCTGAAAGATGGAAGTTTTCAGCGTTCGTCGTGTACGGCCTGTTTATCTCGATCATCACCTATCCGATCTTCGGCAACTGGGTCTGGGGCGGCGGCTGGCTGTCCAAGCTGGGAGTTAACCTGGGCCTGGCGCATGGCTACATCGACTTCGCCGGCTCCTCGGTGGTGCATGCGGTCGGTGGCATCACCGCCCTGGCCGGCGCCCTGGTCATCGGGCCGAGGATCGGCAAGTTCAACAAGGATGGCACCGCCAATGCCATTCCGCCCCATGACATCCCCATGGCCCTGCTGGGCACATTCATTCTGGCCTTCGGGTGGTTCGGGTTCAACCCGGGCAGCACGCTGGCCGGCACGGACCTGCGGATTGCCGTGGTGGCGGTCAACACCATGCTGGCCTCGGCTACCGGGGCGTTAGCCGCCATGTTTGTCATGTGGAAGTTCTTCAAGCACCCCGATCCGTCCATGACCGCCAATGGCATGCTGGCAGGGCTGGTGGCGATCACGGCGCCCTGTGCCTTCGTGAATGCCTGGGCGGCGGCGATTATCGGCGCCGTGGCCGGTGTGCTGGTGGTGGGATCGGTGTTTTTCGTCGAGCGGGTGCTGAAGGTCGACGACCCGGTCGGCGCCATTTCGGTGCACGGCGCCAATGGCCTCTGGGGTGTGCTGTCGCTGGGCCTGTTTGCCGACGGCGCCTATGGCGACGGTTGGAACGGAGTGAAAGGCACCGTGCACGGGCTGTTCTACGGGGATGCCCATCAGCTTGTGGCCCAGATTATCGGAGCGGTGACCTGCCTCATCTTTGTCTTCGTTATTTCCTACATTTTCTTCAAACTGCAGGATAAGATCATGGGCATCAGGGTCAGCCCGGAGATTGAACTGGCAGGGTTGGACATACCGGAGATGGGCATAGCCGCCTATGATGACGGTGAGAAAGCGACGGCCTAGTTTCTTTAATGTGCTGTTATTATCTTGAAGATAGCAACAAACGGAAGACTGTAACGGATGGTATGAAAATCGTTGTGAAGGTCTGGGTATGAGCCGGGAGGCTCATACCCCGCCTTAGTCTTATTATAAGTGATTTGAACGGAAAGGAGGGTTTCGACCGTTGTTAGCCGGTATCGTGATTGTTTTCCTGATGGTGCTGTTGTTGCCTTTTTTTATCCAGCGGATTGAGCAGAACCTGGAGATCTTCCTGCTGCTGATGGGACTTCTAGCCGCTGCTATCAGCGGGATATTGAATCTCGGAGCGGTGGCCGGAGTCTTCAAAAACTCTTTGCTGTACATGATCACCGCGGCCGTTTTGATAGCAGGCATGTTATTCAAATTTTTGAGACCAAGGATCAAACTTGGCATTGAGGGTATGCTGCGCCTTATTCCCCTGCCGGTTTTTATCTGTCTGATAATAATCATGCTGGGTTTAATCTCCAGTCTGGTCACGGCAATTATCGCATCCCTGATACTGGTGGAGATTGTCCATATATTACCGCTGGCGCGTCCGGATAAGATCAGAGTAAACATCATTGCCTGTTTTGCCATCGGTCTGGGGGCCGTGCTCACTCCGCTCGGTGAGCCGCTGTCGACTATTGTGATCTCCAGGCTGAATCAGCATTTCTGGTACCTGTATCAGCAAGTGGGCATGTTCATCATTCCCGGCATCATCGCCATGGGTTTGCTGGGCGGCTTGATGGTCAGAAAAGGAGCGCCGATGCAGGATCTGCCTGATTCTGAAGCAGAAGCTGTGGAAACCTATGCCGATGTGATCGTTCGGGCGCTGAAGGTGTTCGTATTTGTGGTGGCGCTGGAATTCCTGGGCGCGGGGTTTAAACCTCTGGTGGATGCCTACGTCGTTTTTCTGGACAGCAGGATTTTATACCCGCTCAATATGGTCTCGGCGATCCTGGATAACGCCACTCTGGCTGCGGCTGAAGTGAGCTTGAAGATGGGCAGGGCCCAACTGGTTGCCATTCTGATGGGATTGTTGATCAGCGGGGGCATGTTGATCCCCGGCAATATTCCCAATATTATTTCGGCAGGGAAGTTAAAAATTCGCAGCTCGGAATGGGCGCGTCTGGGTATGCCGCTGGGCGGCGCCTTGATGTTGATCTACTACTTCATCCTGTTTGTGATCTGATGAGTCTTCGGCGCTCAATGAAGCAGCCGGTGGCTATTGGGTCACCGGCTGCTTTGATAAAAAACCGCTGCTCTATTTCCAACCGTCGAAGGTTTTCACGTTATCCTTGTCGATCAATGCCACCGGCGACCAGTAAATATCCTGCTTCACCGACTGCCCCTCCAGTACCTTGAGGGCGAGGATGATACCGCCCTTTCCGAACAGGTAGGGAGACATTGCCACGGAGGCATCCAATTCACCGTTTTCGATCGAGGTCTTGGCTTCATCGATAAAATCATTCCCCGTTACAACTACCTGACCTTTCTTTCCCGCCGCCTTGAGCGCCTCTACCACACCCATGGCCATGACATCATTGGCGCAATAGATTCCTTTCAGGTCCGGATTCGCTTGAATCAAGCTGGCGGCAATGTTGTACGCTTTTTGCCGATCCCAATCTCCCGCCTGGATCGATACGATCTTGATATTGGGGTTGGCCTCGAAAGTCTCTTGCGCTCCCTTCTTCCGGGCCTCGCCCTGGGCGGCGCCAGCCAGGCCCTCTATGATGGCCACCTTGCCCGAACCGATCTTGTTGGCGATAAATCCTGCTCCCAGCTTACCCTGATCTTCGAAATTGGACGTGATGAAAGCCTTGATCGTGGCGTTGGCTTTGGCTGCCGCCTCAGTATCAATATTGTTTCCTACCGCCACTACGGGTATGCTCTTCCTGGTCGCGTCCGCCACGCCGGGAACAAGATTGAGCGGGGTGATGGGCGAGACGGCAATGGCATCGTAGTCCTTGTTAACGATGGTCTTCAGGGTTTCCAACTGGGAATCCACGTCGTTTTCCTTGGGCGCCGCCAAGACATCGACGGTCACGCCGTATTCCTTGGCTGCATCTTCATAGCCCTGCTTTACTGTCACCCAAAACGGGTTCGCCAGGGTTATTTCCAGGGCCGCTATCTTATACTGCTTTGTAGCTTTGGGCAGTGGTTGCAACGAATCGAGCAGCTTGGTTTGGGCGTCATTGAAGGCTGCATTGGCAGCGTTTGCCGCCGGCGCCGCTGGGCTGGGAGCATTCCCGGCCCCCTTGTTTCCCGCACATCCCGCAATACCTATCAGCAGCACCATAATAGCACCGGCTAATGCCAACTTTTTGAACACAGACAATTCCTCCTCTTTAATGTTATGAGTATTATGCTATACTGGAGCGCTCTTGCAGGAAGCTCATCACCTCCGGCTGGCTTGCCTTCAGACGGGGACCCGGTTGGGTGCATTTGATGGCGGCACAGGCGCTTGCAAACTCCAGCGCCTGCCGGTGAGCCATTTTATCGAAGAAGAAACCGCTGATCAGACCTCCGATGAAGGCGTCCCCCGCCCCGGTTGTATCCACTGCCGGCACTGGAAAGGCTGCTGCGGCGATCATCTGCTCATCATCGATCCACCAGTTGGCGCCCCCGTCTCCCAGGGTTGCCACCAGCCCCAGAGAAGGCCGGTGGCGATTGTTTATGATCCGGGCCGCCTCCAGATGGCTGTCCGCTGCCGCCAGTTCTAGCAGCCCTTCCCTGCCGGTGCAGAACAGATCGCACAGCGACAGCATCTCCTCCAGTTCCTCCCTGGCGACATGGCATGCCCTCATAAAGGAGGGGGCGCATTCCAGGTTGAAGACGATGGGAATCTCCCTGGCCCGGCACAACCGGGCCAGCTTGATCGCCGGCTTGCCGGGAAACATGTCGGTGTAGAAGACTTGCACGTCATCCAGCATTTCCGGCAGCATCTCTGCCGCGGTCAGGTTCAGCAGGCTGTCACCCAGGTGGGCGAAAATGGCGTGCGCTCCGCTCTGCCCGACAGTGATAAAGGTATGTAATGTCGTCCCGCCGGGCTTTGTAAAAAGATACCTTGCAGATACCCCGCACTGCAACAGATCTTCCCGGAAGCGGCTGCCGTAATTGTCGTCTCCGATTTTAGCCACCATTGCCGCCGCGTGTCCCAGCCCGGCCAGGGCGACCAAAACATTGGCGCAACTACCCCCCGGAAGCATCCGCTCCTCACGAACAAAGGCAAACCCATCTTCACGCGGCAGGCTCTCGCACTGCAGCACTATATCCATCGCCGCGGTGCCCAGTCCCAAAACCTTCATTGTCCGTCCCCTCCGTCAATCTTTTTCATCAGTCGTCAAGCAGGCGATCGTCCTGCGCCGGTCAACACACATCTCCAGGAAAGCCTGGATGCGAACCCTGAGGTTCTCTACATCTGAGGCCGAGTAGTCAGTTTCCAGATGCTTTTTGCCATCGCACGTGGTCTCACCGATCACCAGATCCGCCAGGTGAAAATACGGGCAGGTATCGCCGGCTGCAAACCCATAGGATGATTTGACCATCGGGCAGAGGTTGCGCGGCAGATCTCTCTCGGCCACTGCGATCGGCTCCTGTTTAGTACCGCAGAGCCCTACCGGAATGCCGCCTGCAGCCAGCACCAGTTCTCTGGGTCCGTAAGTGCAGTAGATGCCCACCACCTTGACGCCTTTCTCTTTGGCCTCTCGGAGGGCGATAAAATTCTGCTCGCGCAGGTCGTCAAAAGAACTGAGCAATCCGGGTTTCGTGTCCAAGTTGAACCGCCTCACAATCATTTACTTAAATGAGCCGCGTTCAAAGCTGCTCAATGCAATAGCTTACCGGGATCAGCCGGCAATTTACCGTAGGTCCTCACCGCATTCATCATGGCCAGGACATTCCGGGGAGGCGTATCCAGGGCAAGAGAGCACCCCGATCCCAGCACAAAGCCGCGAGGGTTGTCGTAGGCCTGGTGAATGCACTCACTGGAAGCAGCCATGACCTGCTCGGTTGTTCCGTATCGCAAGACCTCTACGGGAGCCACATTCCCTTTCAGAGCCATCCTTTTTCCCACTGCCGCTTTAGCGTCCTTCAGGCTGGCGCAATTGTCCATACTGAACATGCCTACCCCGGCATCGGCAATATCGTTCCAGATCGGTGCAGTGACACCGCACATGTGCAGGGATAGTTCGTTCCCGTTCTTCTGCTTCAACCATTCCGCAATCCGGGCCAGGTAGGGTTGGGCAAATTCCCGGAAATAGCGGGCGCTGATTACGCTGCAGGATGCCAACCCGCCTCCGATGCTGCAGGAAAAGCCCCTTTTCAGGGCGGCGTCCATATAGTTGATGATGCTCTGGGTCGTCAGCTGCAGCAGGGCGTGGACGAATTCCGGGTTTCTCCGCAGGTCCTTCAATAATTCCTCTGTCCCTCTTAAAAAAGCAGCCGTGGTAAAAGGATCTCCGATCCCCGTGCCGACGCTGACCATGCTTCCGATGCGCCCGTTGATGATCTCCAGGGCCTCCAGATACAGCGGCAGACGCCCGTGGCGCTCCGGGTCCGCGGGCTGCAGCCGCTCGATATCGCCGTATGACCGAATGGCCGGCGCTGCCAGCTGCTGCCGGTCATCGGCCGGAAAGCGGAGAGTCGTTCCCATCGCTTCTGCCAGGCCGTGGAAGTTGGGTCCGACGCTGACCGCATCGTAGCCATAGAGTTCAAAGGCGGCAATCTGTGCTTCGGCCATCAGCCGGGCGGAATGAAGATAGGATCTTACCGGAACCCCGGTAATCCGGCACGCATGTTCCGACACGCTGGGGCTGCAGGGTATCCGATCGATCCATGCACCCTTCTTGAATGCCGTCATGCGCTCCAGAGGGGTCATCGTGTCGCTATGGCTGTTCATGGCCAGCCTCCGATCATCTTAAAAATTGCCTCCTGGCCGAATGGCATCAGAGGCATAGCTAATTATGCATTTCATGTTCATTCAACTTTGGCTGCTGCGGGGCACCGGATCAGATGCTCAGGCCATCTCTGCTCCTGGATCTCATTTCCGATGCGAAGATGGCGATGAGAATGATGAGCCCTGTCAACAACTGTTGATAATAGGAGGCGATTCCGTGCATGACCAGGCCGTTTCGGAGCACTGCCAGCAGCAACCCGGCGATCACCATGCCTCCAATGCTGCCGGCGCCTCCTCGCATGCTGGTGCCTCCGAGGACTGCGGTGGCAATAGCATCCATCTCCATCATGTATCCGGCAGTGGGGTCGGCGCTGTTCAGCCTGGCTGTCATTACCAGTCCGGCCACAGCCGCGGTAAACCCGCACAGAATATAGAGAGCGATTTTATAGGTGGCAGTGGATACGCCGCTTCTTCTCAGCGCTTCCTCGTTGCCTCCCAGGGCCGTCGAATAATATCCCAATTTGGTCCAATTCAAGACTACGGCCCCTAGCAGGGCAATGACGGCAGCAATCACTGCCGTTGTCGGCAGTGGCCCGGCATTCCCGCTGCCAAACCAAAGAAAATCTTCCGAAAAACCTGATATGGGAATCGATCCAGTCAGAATCAGGGTCAGGCCCCTGATGATCGACATGGAGGCCAGCGTCACGATAAACGGGTTGAGGCGTAGCAAGGCAATACAGCTTCCGTTTAAGAGCCCGAAAAGCAATCCGGTGGCCAGTCCGGCCACGATAGCCGGCGTAACGCCCATTCCCGCATGCAGGGCAATGGCCATGATGATCCCTGCCAGGGCTGCTTCTGCTCCCACAGAGAGATCAATGCCCCCAGAGACGATGACCAGGGTCATGCCTGTGCCGAAAATGATGTTGAGCGTGCTCTGATCGAGCACATTGCGGAGGTTGTCCCATTTGAAAAAAAATGGTGAGTGCACCGACAGACCCAGGCTCAACAGGATCAGCACCGCGAAAAGAATGGCTTGTGGAGAAATTTTATTCCAGCTGCTTATATTACCGCGTCTCATAGCGCTTCGTTCACGACCTCGGTTCTGCCCATACCCTGTTTTTGCCGAACCCCGGCGATCATTTCCATCACCTGATCCGGGTCGGTGTCCCTGGCGCAGAGGTCTGCGATCAGCTCTCCGTTTCTCATAACGCAGATCCGCTCTGCAACCGAGAACACATGGTGCAGATTGTGGCTGATAAAGATAACGGCATAGCCCTGCCTGCCAAGGTTGCCGATCAATTCCAACACTTGCTCCGTCTCCCGGACCCCCATCGCTGCCGTGGGTTCATCAAGAATGATCACCCGCCCGCCCTGATTGATCGCCCGGGCAACTGCCAGGCCTTGCCGCTGGCCTCCCGAAAGGACGCCGGCATTAGAGGCAAGCGACGGGATGCTGATGTTAAGTTTGGATAGCAGTGATTCTGTTTCAGAGGCCATTCGCTTCTTGTCAATAAAAAAACCCGCCCGAGTTGGTTCCCGGCCGAGGAAAACATTGCATGGTACATCGCGGCAATCTACCAGAGCAAGGTCTTGATAGACTGTGGTAATTCCGTTTTTTAGAGACTGGATCGGCGTGAGGTGCCTGAAGACCCTTCCTGCAATCGATATCTGACCGTAATCAGGCCTGAAGACACCTGACAGTATCTTGATCAGAGTAGACTTGCCCGCTCCGTTGTCCCCTACCAGCGCCAGTATTTCTCCGTCATAGATGTCAAGACTGACGTCCTTCAGGGCCTGGATGTTGCCGAAGGACTTGCCCAGGCCACTGATACTCAGGATCGGCCGCCTTACTTCAGTCTTACAATCAGGTTCCACTCTGTTTACGCTCCTGGTGCATCTTATAATGATAAATTATATCAATCGTTACGTAACAGAATATATTACACCCGGGCGTCTCATTTTCCTTCTATCATGGATTGGCATATGGCATATTTATTATATTTATTTGCAAGAAGGGTATCGGAGTGTTAATTGCAGGCAGTGATCCGACCGTTCAATTCTAAGTTGGGCGGGAACAGTCCAGGATGAAATCTGTTGGCAAACGGTTAGCGAGGTCGGGTAATGAGACTTGAAGCGCTTACCGCATATGACTTTACATAATAGCAAAAAGTATACAAAATACTTAAAATAAACATGTTGACAAGACGCTTGATAGTCTATAGCATTTTATTAACTTATTCTCTTCGGCAAAGATGCCGATCAGAGCCGGGATAAGGGAGTCCCTGAGGTAGATATAATTGCGTGGGGAATCTCCGTCCGGTAGAACGGAGATTTTTTATTACCAAATAGCACCAAATAGCCGCAGACCGCAAAGTTGTGGTGGCGGCAAGGCAGTGCCGCCCCCTGTTTTGGGAACAAGGTAGTTCCCATGATTAGGGGGTATTGTCTTTATATGGGGGAGGAGGAAGTGAGTCGGCATAGGGGCCCTAGCAAGAAGGCCATGCTGAATAAGCCTCATCTAATGCCCAGATTCTCTTAGACAAAAAATGGGGAGGTTGTTGTTGTGCGAAAAAAAATGATCGGAGCCTGTTGCCTGTTGCCTCTCATGTGGCTGGCAAGCTCGGGCATCGCCTGGGCAGCGGATGCTCCGAAGATCGATAGTGGGGACACTGCCTTCGTGCTGCTCTGCGCCGCCCTGGTACTGCTGATGACGCCGGGCCTGGCCCTGTTTTACGGAGGCATGGTGCGCCGCAAGAACGTACTCAGCACCATCATGCATTCCTTTATCATCATCGCCCTGGTTTCCGTGCAGTGGGTGCTGTTCGGGTATACTCTGGCCTTTGGTCCCGATAAGCTGCATCTGATCGGGAATCTCTCGTGGCTGGGTCTGATCGGTGTCGGCGGGGCGCCAAACCCGGATTACGCGGCCACTATTCCCCACCTGGCCTACATGGCCTTTCAGTTGATGTTTGCCATTATCACCGCCGCCCTGATCTCCGGGTCTTTTGCGGAAAGATTCCGTTTCCCGGCCTTCCTGATCTTCACGCTGCTCTGGACGACCATAGTCTACGATCCCATGGCGCATTGGGTGTGGGGCGCGGGCGGCTGGCTGCGCAACTTGGGGGTGCTGGACTTCGCCGGAGGCACGGTGGTGCATATCAGTTCCGGGGTCTCGGGCCTGGTGACGGCACTCGTTCTGGGTAAGCGCCTGGGTTACGGCAGGGAGCCGATGGTACCGCATCATTTGCCGTTTACGGTACTGGGCGCCGGCCTGCTCTGGTTTGGCTGGTTCGGGTTTAACGCCGGGAGCGCCCTGGCCGCCAATGGCCTGGCCGCCAATGCCTTCGTGGTGACCAACACTGCGGCTGCCGCGGCGGCGCTTTCCTGGCTCTGTACCGAGTGGATTCATAACGGCAAGCCGACCATACTGGGTGCGGCCAGCGGTTGTGTGGCCGGCCTGGTGGCGATCACTCCGGCCTCTGGTTTTGTCACTCCCCTCTCAGCGGTGCTCATCGGCCTGATCGGCGGTATCATCTGCTACTTTGCGGTCAGTGTCGTGAAGGCCAAGCTTGGCTATGACGATTCCCTGGATGCCTTTGGCGTGCACGGCATCGGCGGTACCTGGGGCGCCCTGGCAACCGGATTATTTGCCACCACCGCTGTCAACCCGGCTGGTGCCAACGGACTTTTCTTCGGCAACCCCGGCCAGCTCTGGACGCAATTTATCGGAGTGATCACCAGTTGGGCGTTTGCGGCCATTGTCACCTTCATCATCCTGAAAGTGGTCAGCCTGTTTACCAGGCTCCGGGCTAGCGATGAAGAAGAGCTGGCCGGGCTTGACCTGCCGATGCATGGGGAGCGTGCCTACGATTACATCTCATAAATGCACTTTTTACCTCAAGATCGGCGCGATTTGGATGAAAAAAGACCCGCAACAAATGGTGAAGCAATGGATAAGTATTTATACAGACCCGCCGCACATAATCGGCTGGCCTGTTTGGCTATATCCACTTATTTTAGAAAAAAAGGAAAAGAGCGTTCTGTGGGCGAATAATTCATTCCAGCGGTGAAATGATTTCTGTAGCTACATTATCCGCAAGGGGGGACAGAACCAGTGACAAAGATTGAGTGTGTGATCCGGCCTGAAAAGCTGGATGCGGTGATGGATGCCCTGGGGCAGTTCGGCAACCCGGGCATGACCGTCTCCGAGGTCAAGGGATGCGGCTTGCAAAGAGGCTGGAAAGAGGTTTACCGGGGGGTTGAATCGACTATCAAGCTGCTGAGCAAGATCAAGATCGAGGTCGTCGTCAAGGACGAGACTGTCGATCAGGCTGTGCAGCTGATCTGCCGTGCCGCCCGCACCGGTGAAGTGGGCGACGGGAAGATCTTCCTCTATCCGGTTGCCGACGTGGTCAGGATTAGAACCGGCGAGACCGGGGAGTCGGCCATTTATTAGGGCCCGGTTCAGAAGGCCGGCATGGCGATCATGGTTCCAGACGGGCAAGGACGCCCGGCAAGTCTGGGGCAGGTCAGGTGTACACCAACTGCAGCATAGGTTTTATCCGATGGCTAACCGCCACTAGGACTACTCATATATGGGAGATAAGTGGCGCTAAGCCGGGTGCCCCACCGGGGCGCGATAAGTCAACTAAACTTCTGCTAGGGTTAAACCCCACCTGAAGTAAGTTTCCTTTATGGCGACGGTGCCATTCATGCGGATAATGATGTCCGTGTATGCTCTATTGCATTTCCTGGAGCCCCGTCGAAATACGGGGTTACATGTTTTTATGGCTTAATTCATAGTTCGATTTGTTTAGCGATCAGCTGTACCCGCGCAGTGGTGGGGCGGCAATGGCAGTGGTGCCTCTGTTAATGGGAGCAATGGCGTTCCCGGCAATAGGGGCATTTTTTTTACCCATATTGTTGGCCAATGATGGCCGGGGGAGGATCTTTTGTTAACGGCCTGTTCTTCGGCAATCCGGCGCAGTTAGGGATTCAGTTGGTAGGTGTGCTGACCGCGATCTGTTTCGCCGGAGTGGGGAGCCTGATTATACTAAAGGTAGTTAGCCTGTTCACCAAATTGCGGGTCGATGCAGCAGATGAAAATACCGGCCTCGATCTGCCGTTCCACGGTGAGCGTGCCTATGATCATGCGTGATCATTGCAGCTTTATGGAGTGGTGCAGGATTATCTGATGGCCCCAGCAGGCGATAAATTGAATTTTCCAGGCGATGGTTATTTATTGACGCCGCCCGGTCCCTGACGTATAATATATGTGCCGTTCCTCGGTAGCTCAACGGTAGAGCGTCCGGCTGTTAACCGGAATGTTGTAGGTTCGAATCCTACCCGGGGAGCCAGAGGGCCCATAGCTCAACGGCAGAGCACTCGGCTCATAACCGATTGGTTCCAGGTTCGAATCCTGGTGGGCCCACCAATCAAGCCTAAAGCAAATACAGGGAATTTAGTTCAGTTGGTTAGAGTACAGGTCTATAATACCCCAATTTAATGGATTCATTGTTGCTAGAAAAATATATTTTGGCATTTGATCAAGTATAAGAAATGAATTATCACAAGCAAAGACTACTTGCTTCGGTAAATAACTGAAAAAGTAGTTTTTTTAATATTTGTATTAGAGGAGACAAATTCATGGCTACATGGTAGCGTTCTGACGATTTCAGTCGGTCGGTTGAATATGTTTAGATTATTATTTAATGAACATTAATTTTTTTCTCAGCTTTCTGCAGTAATCATCGGCCACATTCATAATAATCTTTACATCGCTATCGCTTATATTTGTGAACCTTACAGCGAATAAATCACTTCTTTCTATCCGCGAAACTTCACCACTGACCTGAATATCTTTTTTAATATTATCAGTGTTAATTCTGATGGCAATATCCAATATATCTTTGGGGGATACAGCATACTTTGATTGCATGAGAGTTCCGCCTGCGCTTATATTGATTATATTGGCATCATAGGTTTTCTTTATTTTTCCTACTGTAAACTTTGCATCCGCATTGCAATTTGCCCTCAAGTAACCTCTTCTTTGAAATCTACAAATATTTTTTTCCGGTGGCTTGGTGATTTTGATAGTAGATATACCGCCACTATACTCCACAACTGAAGATTTAAATTCATAAAGAGCGTCCGAACGATGAAAATAGACTTGTAAATAGTCTCCCTGAATCAGGGGCACATATTCAAGCTCGTTTATCGCTAACGGACCGATAGAAATATTATCATCTGTTATCCTGTTTATTTTGCTCTCAAAGAGACCTCTATAAGGATCCCTAAAAACCTCCACCTTAATCATGTCTTCTTTTTCCGGATAAACAGCCATATTCAATCTACCATCCTTTCTGTCTCGTTGCCTCCGTACCGTGCGTAAAATAATGTCCTAAAAGAACTCCCTGTACAGATATCGGCATCAAATCAAGCGAATTTATTATATATTTGTAAAGAAGGCCCATAGAGGCGCATCCGAGATCATCCTACAACTAGAGCCGTCTAACCATAGCTTACAGGATTTTGGTTTGGTCGAGGCGGGTCGCCCTGTCGCTGTCATTGTGATCCGCGCCGGATCGCATTCATACTAACATAACCAAACTTATATTATGACAAGGGCAAATTCTTGACAAGGGCGACATGACAAGGGCGAAATTCTTGACGCTGCTCTGCATATGCCGTATAATAATTTTTGTTTAATGGGCACAAACAAATCAAAATGATATTAGAAATATATACAAGATAAGAAAATATCTGGGGATTTAGCTCAGCTGGTTAGAGCGCAGGTCTCACATACCTGAGGTCGGGGGTTCGAACCCCTCAATCCCCACCATAAAATGAACCAAATTTGACCACCCCTTTGTTTAAGGGTGGTTATATTTTTTATCAGTCGAGATTTTGTCCGGTTGGGCCTTTTTGTTTCAATTAAAGAATGGGGGATTCGCTAAGCAATTCCTGATTGATTACTCTGGTCGCTCTCTTTTGTATATACAAAGAAGGTTCACTGGACAGCACCTATATGTCTTTGACCGAGATTGCCTGGCAAAAAAATTCTGAAGTTCCTAGAAATTTTATTCATAGCGGGCTGTGCAATTATGGAACTATTCTAATTCCTTCCTCTATTGGCGAAAGAAGCAACCCAAGCTATAATTGCATTTTATTGTAAATAAATCGTATTGACTTAATATCTAAGAATTTCGTTAATAAACTTCCTGGCAAAGGGTGAAACGTATGGCTAAGTATTCGGATGATGATATTAGGAACATGAAAAAAGTTACTCTGCAGATAGCTGGAAACTATCTCGGCATCGCGCCTATGGCCGTAGCGTTCGAATCGATATAATCCTTCCTCTGTTTAAAAGGCATTTTGTGATATAGAATGGCAGAAAAAGACAGACTCTCAGGAGAAGATTAGGCGAGCAGTTGCGCTCTTTAACATGTAAGGTACCATTTAATTGCAGTGATATCAGTACTGAATGACATATAGGCACCTGCGGGAGGGCCTGCTCCGAGATTAGCTCCACGCTCAGGCCGCTGTCATGTGGACGGAAGGCGCCCAGCATACATCTGGCCTGGATGGTGGGAGTTTGCCGCCGCCTCCGGGTCAACTCTAGGTATCTTCGCTCTTTGCGCCGCTGCCGCCGATCCCGGCCTAGCTCCGAAGACTGTGCGCCAGCTGTCGGAAGATTTTTCCCTGGATTTACGGGCTGCATATCCTGCTCGACTACTTTATCGGCCAAGCGGAGGACGAAGCCGATGGTGATCTTAACTTTGTTTCCTATTATGTCGACTCCGGACAATGCCGGGAGCGCCTGTTGTTGTTTTTTGAAAGGGCGCTGGAATGTGCCGCCGCCCTGCCGGATCCCTGGTTCCACACCACGGTAGTGCGCGGCCTACCCCCCCTTTACCTGTCAGATCCGGAGTCGCGAACGCAGAATATAGGAGAAGCTGTCCCCTTCCTGCTGATGGCCGGAGGGACGGAGACCGTGTCCATGTATCGAGCTTGCATACTCCTAAGGCGGTTCGGGAGACTCTAGGGCTTCCCAAACCGGCTGAGGATTCGCCCTGGGATGATACTGATAGACCGGTTCAACGCTGGGAATCGCCATATTTAGAGACGCATTCATTTTTGACAATCTCAATATATCGTAGTAATATTAGTTCGTACTACGATATATTATAACGAGGCGAAACAATGTCCCTTCAGCGAGGTGCAAGGCGTAACCGTTACAGTAATCAATCTGCTAGATGGGGCGCTGGCCTGCGCAGTCGTATTTGTTAGCATTGAACTTCGGATGCCATAACCCCTGATCAACCTCAGGATGTTTCGGAACCGGGTCCTGAGCGTCAGCCTGTGCATGAGCGTGCTGCTGTTTGCAGTCTTGCTGGGTACCAGTCTGGTACTGCCCTTCATCCTCACCCGGGCGGCAGGGTTTTCCATGATCGGCGCCGGGCTGGTGCTGTCAGCAAGGCTGGCCGCCACCGCCATCCTGGGCACACCGTCCGGCACACTGGCGGAAGTTTCGGTACTCGCTCCGTCATGATTGCCGGTGCCGCGGTTCCTCATTGGATGACAGCCTGGAAGAAACCTTAGACGCAGTGGGACGAACGTCGCATTATGATTCGTTGCCGGGAACTCCATTTTGTGCCAACAAAATGTGAACTACCCAGTCGAATCGCTCAGCCCCAGGATTAGATCCGGGCCGGCGTTTTTTGTAATCTGGAAAACAATTTTAGAAAAGAAAGGATGCTGAAGCATGAAGCTTGATTTTGAAAAAGTCGCCTCTTATATTGGCACTCTGTATCAAGGCGATGAGGCCACCAAAAATCGATATATTGACGACACAGAATTAACAAGATTTGGAACCGTGGTGGGTAGCGATGTGGCGAGAATGATGCAAATGTTATTGCATCTGATTCGTCCGGACAGGATTCTGGAGATCGGAACCAGCATCGGCTATTCGACGGTATCGATGGCCAGGATCGCCAGAGAATACGGCGGCACGATCACCACCATCGAATATGATGAACAAACGGCGCGGCAGGCGCTAAAGAACTTTGAGCAGACCGGTGTGGCCGACCTGATCGAAGTCAAGATCGGAGATGCCAGGGAGATTGTTCCGACTCTCAAAGAGAGTTTCGATTTAATTTTTCAGGATGTCGGCGATAAACGGCTCTATCCCGAACTTCTGAATAGCCTGGTCGCCCTTCTCAAGCCAGGCGGCGTTTTGCTGGCCGAAGACTCCCTGCTGCCGGCGATGGATGTCGAGGTCTCCATGTTGAAAAACCTGAACTTCGACCAGGCTAAGTGGAAACATCTCATGGATTCTCTGGTATCACTCGAAGAATTCAACCAAATGATTGCCGGCTGTTCCTCTCTAAGAAGCACTTTGCTGCCGATTGGCGACGGATTGACGATAGCCGTGAAAATACTTTAGTTATGAGGCAGCTTAACCAATTGCCTGTAGCTTATTAATTTATGATCTCAATATTTGAAATACCCTTTGCCTCGCTTACAACCATTAAGATCAGGCCAGTTTCGGATAGGATGCCTGCTATTATTGATCAAGCGTGGGGAGATCGAAGTCGGTAAACAAGGAGGAACTGTCATGCTGAGCGATTTGTCTTTGCCCATCAACAACGAGCCCCGGGTATGTGGGAACACATCTGGACATTATGAACGCCGGACCGCTGAATGTCGAGAGATGCATCAGTAAGGGCAAGCTCCTTGACGTGTCTGCAGCCCGCGGTGGCAGATAGAGCCGCATGATTTCAGAAACGATGGTGATGAGGGCGACTCTGTAATATTCAGAACTAGTGTCTAACAAAACGGGGGAGGGCCAAAGGAGTCTGTTTCCCAATGAATATTAATGAGCATTCCATTCTACCAGTACCGGATAACGCCGAGAGATTGCTCGAAGCAGAAATGACCCGGCTTGCACGTCTGTTATACACCTATGCTTCGCATGACGGTGTTGTAACCCTGCCCATCTCTGGTTTATATGTCGCTCGCTATTCAGGCGCAGGCCTGGACTTTATAAAGACTTTCTATTCGCCCTCCTTGGGCATTGTTGCACAAGGGGCAAAGTCCATCACGGTAGGGCAGGAGACATACCAACTTGGGAAATCTCAAATGATGATACACCCCGTCGCCTTGCCGGTTGCCCTTCAGGCCACGAAGGCAAGCAAGTCCGAACCTCTCCTCGCCGTCAGACTGGATCTTAGCCCACAGAGGATTGCAGAGTTGGTTTTAAAAGTATATCCTCAAGGTCTGCCTCCAGTGAAGCAGTGGCGCGCAGCGTACGTCATGGATGCCGATGTGGGCATGATAAACGCTGTGACGAGGTTGCTGGAGTGCCTGCAAAAGCCCGGCGATGCGGAATTGATTGCCCCGCTCATTATGGACGAAATTTTAATTCGCCTACTTCGTAGTTCCATTGGCATTCATGTCGCTGAAATGGGTTTTGCAGACTCGGGCGTGCACCAGGTTACGGAGGCGATCGCTTGGCTCCGCGATAATTTTTCTCAGCCAGTCAAGGTCACGGAACTGGCTGAGCTGACACATATGAGCGTATCCTCTTTTCACGATCATTTTAAGGCGGTCACATCGATGAGTCCGATGCAATATCAAAAAGCACTGCGACTACAGGAGGCGAGGCGCCTGATGCTGTCCCGCCAAATGAATGCAGCCACTGCCTGTAGAGCGGTGGGGTATGTGAGTGATTCCCAGTTTAGCCGTGATTACAGTAGCTTTTTCGGAGCCTCACCCAGAAGAGATATTGCCAGATTGCGTCAACAATCCCAGAAGCCGGACTGACCGAAACTACAGAAAAAACTTTGGTTGACAGTATTTGATATTCTTTCTGATTCACCAAAAGTAATCCGGACCACGACTTGTCTATTATGCTCGCTACCGGAAAACTTGCGGGCTTTCATTCGTTTTGCGAAAATATGCCTTTGGCTTTTAACAACTTCAGTTCTTCCTATACGGCCGGATCAGAAAATAATCTGGAGAATTAGGCAAAAAGGCAAGTGAAAAAGGCAAATATTTTGATGTGAGAACATTTATAATAAATTTTGCATTTGAACCAGTATTGATCCCTTATATGCGTCATGCTGGTCCAAGCGGCTCTATGATCCGTAGTTCAGGAGAATTTTAAAATGAATTCAGGGGGAAAAGAAAAATGAAGGTTATGGCTTTCGTGGGCAGTCCGAGGAAGGGTGGAAACACTTCGAAAATAGTTGATTCTATTTGCGTGGGCATTAAGGAGAATGGTCATGCAGTTGAAGTTTACTATTTATCAGATTTAGATAATAAGGGATGCAAAGCCTGCGGTTCATGTCAGGAAAATAAAGTGGAATATTGTGCAATTAACGACAAAATGACAGCTTTTTTACCCAAAATAGCGGATGCTGACTACATTATTGTGGGGACCCCGGTCTATATGCTGCAATTAAGCGGGTACACGAAAAATTTCCTCGACAGACTGTTTACGTTTTATGTACAGTCCAATCACACTGCGAGGTACTTACCGGGAAAAAAATATATAACAGTTACCTGTAGCGGCGCACCCGCAGAAGCATTCAGAAATGTTACAGAATATCTGAACCAGCTTTTTAGCGGCTCATTTCAAATGGAGAATGCCGGTAATATTATCGCCGGAAATTTGTTGAATAAAGATGATATTATCAAACAACAAGAAATTCTAAAGCAAGCTGAAGATATGGGGCGAAAACTTAGGTGATTGCGCTAAACGATAACAACGCTTGTTAAAAATCATTCGGTGAAAATATGAGATTCCCCGCAAAGACTGGTTGGCAAGGAGGAGAAGTGCCCATGAAAAAATGTAAGATCACCGTATTGAAAACATCTTAAAACTCGAAGCCGTCGACGAGTAAAACCTGACGTTACCTTCAGCCAATCAGTGGCTTGCTGAATTGGTGTAAGAGGATGAAGCCCG
>JAHFCR010000099.1:0-4303 GCA_023249405.1 Peptococcaceae bacterium
ACTTGCTAGAATTTTATATCTAATTTGGGGTCGGCATGGATGCGGTCGCCAAGGCCTGATAATGGGCCTTGATCAAACGGAGGCGCGCGAATGAAGAGAACTTTTCTAGGTTTCCTGGTGGCGGTGGCCTGCATCCTGGCGTTTGCTGCGCCCGGATTGGCAGCAACCCCTGTCAATACGGTCAGTCTCGATGGCCGGCCTATCCGCCTTGATCCGATGCCGTATGTTGACGGCGGTAATGTCATGCTGCCGCTGCGCTCGTTTTTTGAAAACATGGGCGCCACCGTTGCCTGGAGCCAGGACACCATGACGGCTACCGCAAGCCTTCCGGGCGCTACGGTCAACGTCGGCCCGGACTCTAAAGCAGCGAAGATCGATGGCAGTTCATTTGGCCTGAGCGTGGTTGCCAGCGACATAGACGGGCGGCTCTACGTTCCCCTGGATCTGATCAAAGCGGCTTGCAGCTTGCAGGCCGACTGGAACGGGACAACCGGCATCCTCTCTCTTTCAAGGAAAGGAACGGCCGGCAACACCCTGTACCAGGTTTCCGCCTACAACGACCTGCTGAATGGACAGTTTGACGGGTCGGAAACCATAGGTGATCTGCGGCAGCATGGGGATTTCGGCCTCGGCACATTTGACGGGCTCAACGGAGAGATGATCGAGCAGGACGGCGTTGTCTACCAGGTGCGGACGGATGGTGTGGCTTACCAGGCGCCGGACAGCATGACAACTCCTTTTGCCGATGTCTTATTTTTTCAACCGGACCAGTCCAGGGACCTGGTGGGACCCCTCACTCTGCAGCAGTTGCAGCAACAGTTGGACGGCATGATAGGCGATAAAAACATCTTTTATGCGATCAAGGTGACGGGCAAATTTTCGTACGCCAAGACCAGGAGCGAATCAAAACAGCAGCAGCCCTATCCAACCTTGACCGCAGCATTAAAAAATCAGGTGGAATTCGAGTTGCATGATGTTCAGGGAACGCTGACCGGTTTCTGGTCCCCGGCGTACAGCCAGGGGGTCTGCGCTTCAGGATATCATCTGCACATGCTTACAGCGGATAAAAAAGCCGGCGGGCACCTGCTCGATCTTCTTTTGGCCAATGCTCAGGTGCAGATCGAGCCTGTTTACAACCTCGACCTTTGCCTGCCTCAGGGCATACACCCAGTCCAGGGCCCGGCTGCCTGAGATAGTGGCCTTTGGCTCCAAGCGCAACATGCCGGTGCTCACAGCGGATGATCTGGTCAACTACCGGAAAACAAAGGAACGCTCATAGGATCCACAAAGTCTCTGAGTGGGGATCAAGGCCTATATTTCTGGCCTGATCCCCACCGCTGTTCCTGCCTTTATATATAATACAGCCATTTTGCGGAATACCTTTTAGAGAAAAACGGCGTAGCCAGTCCCCTGCCAGGGGACTGGCGGTTTATGACGGCAGGGGGCTAGAACAAAAAAAGGTAAAAAAAACACTTGACCTGGAGTTAACTCCAGGTGCTAGGCTGTATTTCAAGGAGGTAAAGATAACGATTGCAGAAGCAAGTGAAAACCTAAAATGGAGGGTTTAATATGAGCTTCAATATGTATGTGCCTACAAGAGTTTTATTCGGAACTGGCCAATTAAGTAATTTGCATACACAGAAAATGCCTGGTAAAAAAGCGATGATTGTTATTTCCAGCGGAAAATCCACCAGATCTAACGGTTATCTTGCCAGGGCAGAAGAACAGTTGAAACTGGCAGGAATAGAAACCGTTGTGTTTGACAAAGTCCAGGCCAATCCGCTCAAGTCAACGGTCATGGCAGGCGCTTCTTTCGCCAAAGAAAACCGGTGCGATTTCATTGTCGCTTTGGGCGGTGGAAGCTGCATGGATGCGGCAAAAGCAATGGCGGTCATGGCAGTGAACGACGGCGATTACTGGGATTATATTCCTTCCGGAAGCGGAAAAGGGAAAGCAATAGCAAACAAGCCGCTTCCGGTTGTGGCCATTACCACGACAGCCGGAACAGGCTCCGAGACAGACCCGGGGGCAGTGGTTACCAACGAAGAAAAGCATGAGAAAACCGGATTTGTGCATGACGATCTGTTTCCGGTTCTGGCAATCGTCGATCCGGAGTTAATGCTTACCGTGCCGCCCAAGTACACGGCTTATCAAGGATTCGACGCCTTGTTCCATAGCGTGGAGGGCTATGTTTCGAACGGTGCCAACTTGATGAGCGATATGTATGCGATCACCGCGATTGAAAATATTAGCCGAAATCTTGCCATAGCGGTGAGAGACGGAAATGACATCGAGGAGCGCGAAAAGGTTGCGTTTGGCAACACGCTTTCCGGGACGGTAATGTGTGTGGGGCGTTGCACCAGTGAGCATTCTCTGGAACATGCCATGTCGGCCTATCATCAGGAACTTCCGCACGGTGCGGGCCTGATCATGATCAGCAAGGCCTATTTCACGCATTTCATCGATAAGCATGTTTGCGACGGCAGATTTGTTCGGATGGCCAAGGCCATGGGTATGGAGGATGCGAAAGAGCCGATGGGCTTCATCACGGCATTGGTGAAATTGCAGGAGGATTGCGGAGTTGCCGATCTTAAAATGTCTGATTACGGTATCAGGCCGGAAGAATTTGAGACACTGGCTAAGAACGCCAGGGATACGATGGGCGGTTTGTTTGCGTGCGACAGAAGCGAACTAAGCATTGAAGATTGTGTTGCCATCTATGAGGCTTCCTACAAGTAATATTTATTGACCGGCTAAAACATTAAGAATTATGGAGGATAATGAGCGATGAAATACCGAAAATTAGGAAAAACAGATATTGAGCTATCGGCAGTCGGCTTGGGCTGCATGGGAATGAGCGCCGCTTACGGGCAGGCGGATGAAAAAGAGAGCATTGCCACTTTACACCGTGCATTGGATTTGGGCGTAAACTTCTGGGATACTGCCGATGTCTATGGAAATGGAGCGAATGAAGAGTTAATCTCCAGGGCGCTGGTCGAGAACCGTGATCAGGTTTTTATTGCCACTAAATTCGGTTTCCGGTTAAGGGGCAGCAGGGGGGATGTTTTTGTTGGCGGAGACAGTTATGTTGACGGTTCCCCGGAGTATATAAAGCAGGCGGTCGAGAACAGCCTCAGGCGGTTGAAAATCGACACGATCGATCTTTATTATGCGCACCGGCTTGATCAAAATGTACCTGTTGAAGAAACGGTCGGCGCCATGGCCGAGCTGGTAAGAGAGGGAAAAGTACATTACTTGGGTTTGAGCGAGTGCACTCCTGAGGCCTTGCGCAGAGCTTATGCTGTCCACCCGATAGTTGCGTTGCAAAGTGAATACTCTTTGCTCACCCGTGACGTGGAAAAAGAGATGCTGCCATTAACCAGAGAGTTGGGCGTAACATTTGTTCCATTTGCTCCATTAAGCCGGGGGCTGATCACCGATAAGCTCGATGTAAGCGCTCTGGAAGCAAATGATTTCCGCAGAAATCTGCCGCGTTACAGCGGAGCATATTTAGATAATAATCAGAAATTAGCATCTGAATTTGCCGCCTTCGCTGCAGGCAAAAATATCACACCCGCACAGCTTGCCCTGGCGTGGCTTCTGGCGCAGGATGATAACGTCATTCCCATACCGGGAACGAAAAGAATAAAATATCTGGAAGAAAATGCAGCGGCGGCAGATGTCGCTTTGTCCAGCGGGGATATTGCAGCAATAGAAGAGTTGCTTGAGAAATATCCTAATATCGGTCCCCGTTACAGCGAGCGTGAGAACAAATTTGTGGATAAATCACGTTGATTCCGGTGCGGCAGGCCGCGGGGCAGGCTGCACTCGTTACGCTGCTTCCGTAAAAAGCTGCTTACAATAAATCACGATTATGAATATGGGTGATCATCCAAGTGAGTAAAAGAGTATTGGTGCTGTCCGCCAGCCCGAGGAAAGGCGGAAGCTCCGACCTGTTGTGCGACCAGGCTATCGGGATGTGAAACCGCATGACAATTGCAGAGGTAAGTGAAAAATTTGATCTTTCACACGATACACTCCGTTATTATGAACGTATCGGACTGATTCCTCGCGTGAGCCGCTATAAAAGCGGAATCAGGGATTATACGGAAGAAGACTGCAGGTGGGTCGAATTTATCAAATGTATGCGCAGCGCAGGCCTTCCGATCGAAGTATTGATTGAGTATGTCGGGCTGTTTCAACAGGGTGATGAAACCATTGAGACCAGAAAGGAACTCTTAATCGGGCAGCGTAAGCAGCTCATAACAAGAATGGAAGACATGAAGAAAACGCTGGAACGCCT
>JAHFCR010000099.1:4403-8640 GCA_023249405.1 Peptococcaceae bacterium
CTGGCCAGGGCCATGTTGCCGCGCGCATCGAGGTCCCTTCCGCAGCCTACCGCCCGCCGCAAGTGGCCGCCGATGAGCCGGATGGCGTGCAGGCAGACCGCATCGGTGATCGGGTGCGCCCTGGCGGCCAGGTAGGCCTCGATGGCGTGGGTCAGGGCATCCATGCCGGTGGCGGCCGTGACTGCCGGCGGCATGCTCACGTGGAGCTCCGGATCGACCAGGGCCAGGGTTGGCGCTATGTAGGGGTGGCCGACGCCGATCTTCTCCCTGGTCCGGGGATCTCTGATCACGGCGTTGAGCGTCACCTCGCTGCCGGTCCCGGCCGTGGTCGGGATGCAGATCAGGGGCAGCCCGGGCTTGGAAAACACCTGCCGCCCCCGCAGATAATCGTCGATGGCGCCGCTGTTGGTGTGCATCAAACTGATGGCCTTGGCGGCATCCATGGGGCTGCCGCCGCCGAAGGCGATCACCAGGTCGGCCTCCTTGTCCCGTAAAAAGCGCACTCCCCTGGCGATCGTCTCTTCTGTAGGGTCCGCCTCCACCTCCGGAAAGACGCCGGCCCGGAGTCCCGCTGCGGTCAGAGAATCCAGCATGACACTGAATCCGGGAGTATGGATCAGGTTGGCATCGGTGACGACCACGGCTGCGGCGGAGCCCAGCTTTTTCGCCTCCTGGCCGATCTGGTCCACCACTCCGTTGCCGAAGAGCACTCGCGTCGCCAGCTGGAATGAGAAGCCCTCCATTTAATTGCCTCCTCCTGTTCGGATCTGATGGCTACTGGCCGGCGACGGCGGTCTTTAAGGCCTCTTCCATGATCTCCAGGGCCTGCGCCAGCTGGTCATCGGTGATCACCAGCGGGGCCAGGAACCTGAGCACATTGCCATAGAGGCCGGCCCTGATCGCGATCACCCCCCGCTCATAGCATTCCTTGAGCAGCCGGCTGGTCAGCTCCGTGGCCGGTGCCTTGGTCTGCCGGTCCTTGACCAGTTCGATGCCTACCATGGCGCCCAGGCCGCGCACGTCCCCGATCTCCGGGTACTGCTCCTGCAAGATCAGGAACTTCTGCCGGATAACCTCGCCGATCCGGTTGGCCCGTTCCAGCAACTGTTCCCGCTCGAAGAGATCGAGCACCTGCAGGCTGGCGACGCAGGACAAGGGGTTGCCGCCATAGGTGCCGCCGATCTCGCCGGGGGCAGGGGCGTCCATGACCTCCGACCGGCCGGTAACGGCGCTGAGCGGGAAACCGGCCGCCAGCGACTTGGCCATGGTGATCAGGTCCGGCTCCAGGCCGAAGTGCTCGCAGGCAAACATCTTCCCGGTCCGGCCAAAACCGCTCTGGACCTCGTCGATAATCAACAGGATACCGTGCTGGCGGCAGATCTGCTGCAAGCCGGGCAGGTATTCCGGAGGCGGGACGATGAAGCCGCCCTCGCCCTGGACCGGCTCGGCGATAATGGCGGCCACCTGATCTGCGGCGCATTCGACCGTGAAGAACCGCTCCAGATTGGTGACGCAGCGCATCTCGCAGGCCGGATAGGCCAGGCCGAAGTAACAGCGGTAGCAGTAAGCCGAGGGGATCTTATACACCTCCGGCGCCAGGGGGCCGAACCCGTACTTGTAGGGCTTGACCTCGCTGGTCAGCGTCATCGTCATCAGCGTCCGGCCGTGAAAGGCGCACTCCAGCGCCACGATCCCCGTTCTCCCGGTGTATTTGCGGGCGATCTTCACGGCGTTCTCCACGGCTTCGGCGCCGCTGTTGGCGAACATGGTCTTCTTGGCAAACTGGCCGGGAGTGATGGCGGCCAGTTTTTCCGCCAGCCGCACATACGGCTCATACATGGCGATGTTGAAACTGAGGTGAATATACCGGTCCAACTGCTCCCTGACTGCGGCGATCACTTCGTCGGGGCAGTGGCCGGCGTTCATGACCCCGAACCCTCCCGCCAGGTCGATGAACTGATTTCCGTCCACGTCGGTCAACACGGCGCCCTTCGCTTTTTCAAAGAAAAGCGGAGTGGGGGTGGATATGCCGCGGGGGACGTATTTCTCTCGCTCCGCCAGCAACTGTAAAGATTTCGGCCCGGGCAACCGGGTTTTAACAGTAATCGTGCTACTCATCTCCCATATTTGATTATTGATTTCGATCAGCCATTCCTCAGACTGCCTGCTCCTGTTTGGCCGAACGCTTCTCGAATAGATGCCAGAGAATCATGACCAGGATGGTGGCCAGCACGATCACCGTGGCCAGGGCGTTGACGTCCGGCGTCACCCCGGTGCGCACCAGGCTGAAGATCTTGATCGGCAGGGTGACACTGTTGATGCCGCAGGTAAAGAAGCTGACGATCACATCGTCCAGTGACAGCGTCAGGGCCAGCATGGCGCCGGCCATGATCCCGGGAGCGATGATCGGAAGCGTGACCCGCCTCAGGGTGCGCAGGCGGGTGGCCCCCAGGTCCATGGCCGCCTCCTCCACCGCCTGGTCATAACCGGCCATCCGGGAGCGGACGGTGATCAGCACGAACGGCATGGAAAAGGTTACGTGAGCGATGATCAGGGTCAGGAGACCGGTGGTGATATGGAGCAGCGAGAAGAATGCCAGCAGAGAGATGCCCATGACGATTTCCGGGATGACGATCGGAATGTACAGCAGCGAATCGACCGTGCCCTTGCCCTTGAAGGTATATCTGTACATGCCGATGGCGGCGATCGTGCCGATCAGCGTCGAAAAAGCAGTGCTGGCCACCGCCACGATCACGGTATTTTGAAAAGCGCTCATCAGCGAGGCGTTTTGGAACATGATGCCATACCATGCCAGTGTGAATCCGGTGAATTCGATATTCATTCTCGAGGCGTTGAACGAGAAGACGATCACCACCACGATCGGCAGGTACAGAAACAGGTAGACCAGGGCGGCAAACACCATCCCTGAAACCTGGCCAAACCGCTGCTTGCTGCTGTTCATTGCCGTCACTTCCTCATGAGGTCAGGTTTTCCATGCTAAAGCCCACTTTTCGATAGATCTTCATCAGAATAATGGTCAGCAAGATCAGAATGATCGACAGCGCTGCCCCAAACGGCCAGTCCCTGGCGGCTAAAAACTGATTTTCGATCAGGTTCCCCAGCATCATGATCTTGCCTCCGCCCATCAAGTCCGAGATGAAGAAGTAGCCCAGCGTGGGGATGAAAACCTGGATGGAGCCGGCAAAGATGCCCGGTGTGGTAAGCTGCAGCGTGACCCGCCAGAACGATCTGTACGGACGTGCCCCCAGATCGCTTGCCGCCTCCAGCAGAGAGCGATCCAATTTTTCCAGTGAACTGTAAAGAGGCAGCACCATGAACGGGAACAGCGTGTAGACCATGCCCAGGATCACCGCTCCGCTGTTATAGAGCAGCTGCAGCGGATGGTTGATCAACCCGGCGCCCATGAGCAATTTATTGAAAACGCCGTCTGTGCGCAGCATGGTGATCCAACCGTAGGTCCTGATCAGGGAATTCGTCCAAAACGGCAGCATGATCAGCATTACCATGGTGTTCTTCATCCTTTTAGGCGATCGGGAGATGATGTAGGCAAAGGGATACCCCAGCAGCAGGCACAACAGCGTCGTCAGCAGGGCGATCCATCCGGAGACGAGAAATATCTTCAGATAGAAGGAGTCGATGAAGCGGGCATAGTTCGTCATGGTAAAGGTGGCGACAATCCCGCCATACAGGCCTTTTGCCAGAAAACTGATCACAAATACGTAGATCAGCGGCAGGACGACGAAGATAGCGAGCCAGAGGATCACCGGGCCAACCATTAACAACGCCGGCAAAAATAACTTGCTGCCGATATTCCTCATGCCCGCACCCCGATCCGGGGCTGTGTCTTGATAAACCGGTAGAGTTCTTCCTCTCTGGTATGCATGACCACCGTACCGTTCCGGTCCCAGTAGAGGTGCACCGGCGCCCCCGGAGCAAACAGCTCGGTGCCGGTCAGTGAACTCATGACCAGTTCCTGCCCGTTGGAGAGTTCGATCACCGTCCTGGTGAAGGAGCCCACGTAGATATGCTCCTTGACAACGCCCTGGAGTTGGAACCCGGCCACCGGGACCGGTGAACACCGGAGTTTTTCGGGGCGAATGGAGATGTAGACCAATTCGCCCGCGCTGAAGCCGTCCGCATAGACGGTCGCCATGCCCGTCTCCATGGCCGCAATCAGCCGGTCGCCCTCGATATCGCTGATGGTCGCTTCAATGAT
>JAHFCR010000039.1 GCA_023249405.1 Peptococcaceae bacterium
GGCGGCCAGGGCGTCGATGGCGATGATCACTCCCGGCTTGATCTTCTCCACGATTCCCTGCACGATCTCCGCGGTTTCGATGCCGGTGATCCCCAGCACTCCTGGCGCAAAGGCGCAGACCGACCGGTAATTGGCCACTATTTCCGGCATTTGCTGGTACAGGTGTCTGGTGATCAGGGTATACTTGACCACGGTGGGTCCAAGGGCATCGGGTGTGGCCTGCCAGTTTCCCAGCCCGATGATCAGCACTGTCGCCTGATCAGGAATGTTGACCAGGCTGCGCAGGTGCTCGGCCATGATATCGGCCACGCTGGATTGGACCTCGGGCGCCTTGAAACGGAGATCCGGGGCCTCGATGGTGATATAAGTTCCCTTGGGTTTGCCCATCACCGATTCGGCGCGCTCGTCGAGAATTTTAATAATGGTGACGGTGCCATTGGAGAAATCCTTCTTATCCTCGGAAACGCCGGGTATTTCCTGCCCGGTAGTTCCTCTGACCAGGTCTCTGGCTTCCAGTGCCAGGTCAAGGTTGACCATCGGTTGTGCACCCCCTGCAAGATACTTTTTAAGGCTTGGGTCAGCCATCTCTTAGGATTGGCCAGAGCCCCGTTTTTTTATTCAGTCGTATTATTTTTTTAAAAAACAAGGTTTTAATCGTCGGTCCGACCAATTACAATATAGCTAAGCTTGATGGGAGGACCTCTAACAGATGAAATGGCTGCCACTGCTTGACCAGTATGATGACCTCGCCAACCTGCAACAATACTGCAGCCAGTGTCGCCGCTGCGGTTTACGGGACAATGCCCGCGGGGTGGTGTTCGGGGACGGCGATCCCGGGGCCAGGCTGATGTTTGTCGGAGAGGCGCCGGGGGCGGATGAGGACCGCCTGGGGAAACCGTTTGTCGGCGCCGCCGGACAGCTGCTAGAGAAGATCATGGGATCTGTGGAACTGCAGCGTAGCGATGTCTATATCGCCAACATCGCCAAATGCCGGCCACCGGGCAACCGTCTTCCCAACCAGGAGGAGGCCGAGGCCTGCTTTGTCTATCTGGTGCGGCAGATCGAGCTGATCCAGCCGCGGATGATCGTCTGCCTGGGGGGGTTGGCCACCCAATACCTGGTCCACAAGGATGCCAGGGTAACCCTGGTGCGAGGCAATGTCTATGAAAAAGGCTCCATCAAGATCATCCCGACCTTTCACCCGTCTGCCATCTTGAGAGACGCCAACAAAAAAAAGCCGGTGTGGGATGACTTCAAGAAGATCAAGGAACTCTACGATCAGACATGAGGCGAAACTGGCATCGTATTCGGACAAAAATATTTTTTATACAGCAGGAACTTAACTTAATATGTCGAATAGACCTTAAAATAGCGCCTCATTATAACAATATGAGCAATATGAGCGGTATCGGAACCACGGAGGTTCTTGACCTGCTGAAGCGGGTTGGATGACGTGGTTTTTTATTTTGGAAACTAATACATGGGGTCGATCCTGTCAAAAGGGGCGGTTAGGTGATATAATGAAAATTGCAGTGATAGATGGACAAGGCGGCGGCATCGGCCGGCTGATCACGGAACAGGTGAGAAAGGCCAGCCCGGATATTGAGATCATTGCTCTGGGCACCAACGCCATAGCCACCTCCCTGATGCTGAAAGCTGGGGCCAATGAGGGCGCCAGCGGCGAGAATGCGGTCGTGCAAAACGTCAAAGAGGTGGATCTGATCCTGGGGCCGCTGGGCATCATTCTGGCTCATTCCATGCGTGGAGAGTTGACTCCTGGAATGGCCGAGGCGATTGCCAGTAGCAAGGCGACGAAGATGCTGCTGCCCTTGACTCTTTCAGAGGTGGAGATCATCGGTGTCTACCTGGAACCCTTGCCCCACCTGGTAGAAAAACTGGTCTCCAAAGTACAGGAAAAAATGAATGGAGGTGTCACCAGTGTGCGAAGCGCATGCCTATCTGCACAAAGATGATCAGGATGAACTATTTATGGAGAATGTGGACAGCGTGCTGCCAAACGAGGATGGCCTGGTATTGGAGAATATCTTCGGCCAGCGCAAGATCATCAAGGCGCGCATCAAGGAGTTGGCCCTGGTGGACCACAAGATCATCCTGGAACAGATCTGAAGCTTTAACGGTTTTGGTAACATCGTCTAAGACCGTGCACATTTTAGATGCCTGCATGAAGCAGGCCGTGCGTGGTCGAGATAGATTTAACATCCCATATCACAAATCTCTTCCTCCTTTCAGCCTGGCATGGGGCACGAAGCTTCGTGTTGGGCACTCCCTCTTTTTATTAACTAAGAAGCTGAGAATATGTTTTGAAAAAATACCAGAATCGAGAAGGATATTGTAGAATTAAACCGAAATTCATATAAATTAAATAAATAAAGATGGGCGTCATGAAGGCGTCTTATAAGATCACGAAGATCTCGCAATGGGTCGGTGATCTTTTTTTGTGTTTTGAAGGAGAGGTGACGCCGCAAACGGTATTGCTTGAATCGTAAAATGACTTTTAATATTAATGACTAAATACGTTAAAAAGTTAACTTTTGGAGGTTGATCTCATGCATATTCCTGATGGGTATTTGGGCCCTGCAACATGCGTGGTAGGGTATGTCGTCATGCTGCCGTTCTGGGCAACGGCGGTCAAAAAAGTGAAGGAGACCCTGCAGACCAGGCTGATTCCGTTGATGGTGATCGGGGCGGCTTTCTCCTTTGTGCTAATGATGTTCAACGTGCCGATCCCCGATGGCACCACGGCTCATGCCGTGGGCGGCAGCCTCCTGGCCATCATCCTGGGGCCCTGGGCGGCCACGATCTGCGTCACCATCGCCCTGGCCATCCAGGCCCTGCTATTTGGCGACGGAGGCATTACTGCCTTTGGTTTCAACTGCTTCAACATGGCTGTGGTGTTACCGTTCACTGCCTATTTTATCTACCGCCTGATCACCGGCGACTCGGAGGCCACCTCCTACAGGCGCTGGCTAGGTGGTTTGGCCGGTGGGTATATTGGCCTCAACCTGGCGGCCCTGTGCGCTGGCATCGAGTTCGGCCTGCAGCCGGCGATCTACGGCGGCCCGGTGTACTGCCCGTACACCCTGAGTCAGGCGGTGCCAGCCATGCTCTTCGCCCATCTGACGATCGCCGGCCCCGTCGAGGCCATCGTGACAGCCCTAGTCGTGCGCTACTTCCAGGCGAGCGATCCGTCGTTGTTCCTGGTCGGGGCGTCATCGAAGGTTCAGGCTACTGTCAAGGCAGGATTTAACAAGCTGTGGTATGTTATAATAGCCCTGATCGTGCTGTCGCCGATCGGTCTGTTGGCTCAGGGCACTGCTTGGGGTGAATGGGGCGCTGATGAGTTCAATGGCATGATCGGGCTTATCCCGCAGGGAATGGCAAAATTGGCTGATATATGGCATTCCCTACTTCCGGATTACAGTGTTCCTGGTCTTGGAGGGGAGAGCGCTCCCTTCTGGCAGAACGCCTTTGGCTATATTGTCTCGGCAGCGGTGGGCATTGCGATTATTGCCGGCCTCACCTATCTGTTCAGCAGGTTGATAGCGGCCAGGGAAGCAACGGATAAGAACTGACAGAAAGGATATTCAACCTGATATGGCTGACTATCAGATGCCGAAGTGGCTCCTGGAGTCCCAGGGGCCACTCCCTGGCTTTAAAGACTCCCATAAATTGCGGCGGGGTTTCCTGGAAAAGACCATCGATGGTTTCTCCCAGATAATGATCGATGATTTTTTTGCCGAGCGGATAGCCGGTTCCAGGGGGCTGATGCAGGGTCTACATCCGGGGATCAAGGTGGTCACCACTCTGCTGCTCATCGTGGTGGCTGTTTGTCTCCGTAGCTGGCCGGTACTGCTGCTGGTCAACCTGTGGGTGTTGGGACTGGTGTATATGTCCCACATCCGCATGTCTTCCTTTCTTAAAAGAGTCTGGCTGGTTGTGCCGTTGTTTGCCGGTATTATTATCATCCCCTCGCTTTTCAACGTGGTCCGTCCCGGGAATCCGCTGCTGGTGCTGCTGCACTTTAGCACGCAGCACCGGTTCGGCCCCTGGGTGTTTCCCGATACGCTGGCCATCACCAGGCAGGGAGTTAAGGCCGGCATCGTCTTCGTGCTGCGGGTTGGGGCCTGTGTCTCTCTGAGCGTGCTGATGACCTTGACCACACGCTGGCCGGCTCTCCTGAAAGGCCTCGGCATGATCCGCATTCCCTCGCTGTTTACGAAAATACTGGAGATGACCTACCGCTACATCTACGTCCTATTGCAGAGCGCAAGCGACATGTTTCTGGCCAGGAAGAGCCGCACGGTTGGCCGGACCGGCACCAAGGAACAGCAGCAGTTCATAGGCAGCGCCCTAGGCGCCCTTTGGACCAGGGCCTTCGCCCTGAGCGAGGAGGTCCACGCCGCCATGATCGCCCGGGGCTATAACGGTATTCCCCGCACGCTGTCGAGCTTCAATATCGAGGGGTTGGACTGGTTATGGGCCGGTTTTACGGTTCTGGTCAGCATATTGCTGCTATGGGGGGATTCGATAGTTGGCTGGAGATGAGCTACTCTACGAGCTAAAAAACGTCGGTTTTCACTACCCGAGCGGGGAACAGGCGCTGGAGCAGATCGATCTGACTATCAACAGGGGAGAAAAGGTGGTATTGCTGGGTGCCAATGGTAGTGGCAAATCCACCCTGCTCAAGCTGCTGAGCGGATTGTTATATGCGGAAGAGGGCGCCATCAGGTTTGCTGGAAAAACTCTTGATGAAGAGAGCCTGGCCAACGAGGAGTTCTCCTTCGCCTTCCGGCGGCGGGTGGGGTTCGTGTTCCAGAATTCCGACGCCCAGCTGTTCAACTCCAATGTCTGGGAGGAGATCGCCTTCGGCCCGGTACAGCTGGGGTTGCCGGAAGCCGAGGTCCGCCGGCTGGTGGATGATGTGATCGCCATGCTGGGTCTGGAACGCTTCACACACCGGCCGCCCTTCAAGCTGAGCGGTGGCGAGAAGAAGCTGGTGGCGGTCGCCAGCGTGCTGTCTCTGAACCCGGACGTGCTGCTGCTGGACGAGCCCACCGGCGGGCTCGACCCGCGCACCCAGCGCAAGCTGATCCATCTGATCAGGAAACTCAATGAGGCGGGCAAGACGATCATCACCACCACACACAACCTGGAGATCGTGGAGGAGATCGCCGACCGGGCGCTGGTCTTCAGCGAGGACCACCACTTGGTGGCCGCAGGCGCCTGCCTGGAGATACTGAGCAACAGAGATATGCTGGTGCGGGTCAACCTGGTGGATGAAGAATTCCATCGCCATCCTCACGGAGCCAATCGGATCCTCATCCATGCCCACGATTAACTTTTTGATTTAAGTAAATATTTATATAGACAATAACAAGAAATTCTTTGAATAAGGCTAGATGGTGGCGCGTGATATTATAGCCGTGCTTCGCTGGCTTTAAGTCATAAAATAGCAATTGCTGCTCTGCGGAAAATGGGAGAAAGCAGTCTCTTGCACTCGCCATCGTACAAAACTAATTATAAATGTTTACAATTTTAGTAATTGGAGTTCTTATTAGGGTTGCTTTTAACCATACAAGGCAACCATAAAAATATTTGCTAATGAGAAACCTATAGCAGTAAATTGGTAGAGATGGCGAAATATGAAAATCATCAAGCCGGATCGGAAATTCCGTGCAGCAGGCTTTTTAGCAGTTTAGTACAATATAACAATATAATACTCGCTACTAATTGTGCCACGAAGGCATATCGTATTATAGAGTGCTTGTGGCTTTTTTATTTGTCTAAGTGAATGGGGGTTTAGGATGTTTCGGAAGTAGCTTGTAACTTTCTTAAAACAAATTTATGCAAATATTTTAAGGCCACGAAGGTCTTCGTTCTTGCTAGAGAAAGAATGGATGCTTTTTGTGGAATTTTTATTTTAGGATGGGCGAGATAGGAAATTAGCAATAATGCCGCCGTTATTAGCAAGGCGCCCGTTGCAGTGAATGAATATTCGAGCCTTCCCATGCAAGCAGTACAAAAAACAGGGGGTTGAGGGGAATGTTCTGTAAACGCAAGTCTTTTCAGGCAATATCGATGGCGTTGTTAGCATTTTTACTATTACTGCCGATCGCTGGCTGCAAGAACGGGGGCGCGCAGCAGGGCGCCAAGGAAAAGGTGCTGACCATCTGTTGCCCTGACGACATCGGGGACCTGGATCCGCACACCTACAACAGTGAGATGTTTGCCCAGGCCTTCGTTTACGAAAATTTATTGAAGTATGGCGATAATGGCAAGATCGAGCCCAAGCTGGCGGAGAGTTGGAGCATCTCCCCGGACGGCAAGGAATATACTTTCAAGCTCAGGCACGGGGTGAAGTTCTCGGACGGCTCCGACTTCAACGCCGCAGTCGTAAAGAAGAACTATGACGCCGTATTGAAGGCGAGAAAGAATCACGAGTGGCTGGAACTGATCAACCAGATCGCCGATACACAGGCGGTCGACGACTATACCTTCAAGATCGCCTTCAAAAACCCCTATTACCCGGCACTGCAGGAACTGACGCTGATCAGGCCGATGTGCTTCCTTGCCCTGGCCGGTTTTCCGGACGGCGGAGACACCTCACAGACCATCAAAAAGCCCGTAGGCACCGGGCCCTGGGTGTTGAGCGAGTATAAAAAGAGCGAGTACGCCGTCTTCACCAGAAACCCGTATTACTGGGGCGTTAAACCCAAGCCGGACAAGGTCGTGGTGAAAGTGATTCCGGACGGTGAGACCGCCACCATCGCCTTTGAGAAGAATGAGGTCGACCTACTCTACGGCACGGGTATCATCAGCCTGGATTCCTTCAAACAGTTGCGGGATTCGGGAAAATATCAGACGCTGATCTCCAAGCCTCTGACGACCAGGGTGATCGGCCTCAACTCCAACCGGGGGCCGACGAAAGAGCTGCCGGTGCGCCTCGCCTTGCAGTATGGGTTTAACAAGCAGGCGGTGATCGACGGAGTTTTCTATGGCACCGAGACCAGGGCGGACACCCTGTTCGCTACCGGCTTTCCATACTGCAACCTGAATTTACAGCCTCGCACATACAACCTGGACAAGGCCAGGCAATTGCTGGACGATGCAGGCTGGAAACAGCCACAGGGTAAGGAGTTCCGGGAGAAGGATGGTCAGGCGCTGGAGTTGAACCTCTGCTTCGACAGCAGCGATAACGTCCAGAAGGGGATCGCCGAGATCGCACAGGACGATTTAAAAAAGATCGGGGTGAAGATCGAACTGGTAGGCGAGGAGAGCCAATCATATTACAAGCGGCAGAAGGACGGTACTTTTAATATGATCCTTGGTGAAACATGGGGAGCGCCGTATGATCCGCATTCTTCGGTCTCATCGATGCGGGCGCCGTCACACATGGACTACCAGGTGCAGTCGGGACTGCCGATGAAGAAAGAGATCGACCAGAAGATCGAGCAGGTGCTGCTGAGTACCGACGAGGCGAGCCGGCAGAAGCTCTACGCCGATATCCTGGGCACGCTGCACGATCAGGCGGTCTACCTGCCGATCTCCTATACGACGAATAAGGTGGTCTTCCACAAAAACGTGACCGGCGTTACCTTTGAAACAAAAAATGAGATACCGTTGACCGGAGTGGACATCACCTAGCGCATACTGCATCCGGGGCCTGTTGCAGTTCAGGGCTCAGACCAGGCGCTATTCTGGAGGAACAATGGGCAAGCTTCTACTAAAGCGGGTGTTGTATCTGATACCGATTCTGCTGGGTGTATCCATCATTACCTTCATCCTGGTCCATCTGGTTCCGGTGGACCCGGCCCAGGCTTACCTGACCCTGGCCAACATCCCGCCCACCGACAAGGCGATAGCGGCTACCAGGACGATGCTGGGCCTGGACAAACCGCTCTTTGTCCAGTACGTCACCTGGCTGGGCAGGGTGCTGCGGCTGGATTTCGGTATCTCTTACGCCACCAGGGAGCCGGTTCTGAACGAATTGCTGTACTACCTGCCTGCCACCATCAAGCTGACTGGCGCCTCACTGCTGTGGGTGCTGGCGATCAGCCTGCCGCTGGGCTTTTTCTCGTCGCTCTACAAGGACAGCGTCCTGGACCACTGCTGCCGCCTGTTTGCCTTTATCGGAGCGTCGATGCCCAGCTTCTGGGTGGGGTTCCTGCTGATCTACTTCTTTGCATTGAAGCTGAACCTGTTGCCCGTGATGGGCATGGGTTCCATCTGGCACCTGATCCTGCCCTCGTTCACCCTGGCCCTGAGCTATGCGGCCACCTATACCAGGCTGTTGCGCACCAGCTTGCTGGAGAACCTGGACCAGACCTTCGTGCTCTATGCCAGGGCGAGGGGGATCAGGGAACGCCTGGTGATGGGCCGGCACGTGCTGAAAAATGCCTTGCTGCCGGTGATGACGGCCTTCGGGATGAGCCTGGGATACATGCTGGCCGGCAGCGTGATCGTGGAGAATGTCTTTGCCTGGCCGGGGGTAGGACGGTACGTCATCTCGTCCATCTTCAACCGGGATTATCCGGTGATCCAGTGCTACGCCTTGCTGACCACACTGATCTTCATCGCGGTCAACCTGCTGGTGGATATCGCCTACGGGCTGATCGACCCGCGCATCAGAATGGATGGTAGCTAGAGATGTTCAAGAAAGATTTTTTCCATCAGCTGCTACGGCGCCGCCTGACGATCATCAGCCTGGTGATCCTGTCGGTGATCCTGTTTCTGGGTATTTCAGCGCCCTACCTGGCGCCTCACGATCCTAGCCAGGTAGCGCTACAGTACCGGTTCCAGCCGCCCAGCCACCAGTTTCCCCTGGGGACGGACAACCTGGGCCGGTGCAACTTGTCCAGGCTGATGTTCGCCACCAGGGTCTCGCTCAGCACTGCCCTGATCGTGATCTGCCTGACCATGATCATCGGGATCGCGGTGGGCACCTGCTCCGGCTACCGGGGGGGCTGGGTGGACAACCTGTTCATGCGCCTGTGCGACATCGTGATGGCCTTTCCCAGCCTGGTGCTGACACTGGTGATCATCGGCATGCTGGGCCCGGGATTCCTGAACATAATCATTGCGCTGGTCTCCGTGCAGTGGGTCTGGTATGCCAGGATCATCCGGGGCATGGTGCTGAGTTTGAAGGAGCGCAACTTCATCCTGGCTGCCAGAGCTTCGGGGACGTCAGATCTGGCGATCATCGCCAGGCATATCATGCCGGGCATTATCCCGCAGCTAGCGGTCCTGGCCACCCTGGACCTGGGAGGGGTGATCATGCACATCTCCGGGCTGTCCTTCCTCGGCCTGGGGATCCAGCCGCCCACACCCGAACTGGGGGCGATGCTGAATGACGGCAAACAGTTTATCCGCAACGACCAGACATTGATGATCTATCCGGGCCTGGTCATCCTGCTGGCGGTGGTCTCGTTCAACCTGCTGGGGGATTCGCTGCGGGATGTATTCGAAGAGTTGAGGAGATAGCGGGTGACGGGGCGATGAACGATGATGCGGCGATGAATGTGCAAAACCTGAGCGTGTCCCTGCCTGTCGGGCCAGGGCTGCTTAGGGCAGTGAACGGAGTGAGCTTCCAGATCAGGAGGCAGAAGATCCTGGGCCTGGTGGGGGAGAGCGGCTGTGGAAAGTCCGTTACCTGCCTGGCGCTGATGGGCTTGTTGAAAGGAAGGGGCTGGCAGATCGAGGGGGCCGTCGATATCGGCGGGGCCTGCATCTACGCCCTGGCGCAGGAGGATCTGCGCCAGCTCCGTGGCAAAGAGATGGCGATGATCATGCAGAATCCGATGAGCGCCTTCAACCCCTTGTTGACGATCGGGCAGCACTTCATCGAGACTCTGCAAAACCATTGCCGGATGACGGCCGGAGAGGCCGTTGAACTGGCGATCGCCAACCTCGCCAGGGTTGGAGTGCCGCAGCCTGCCAGACTGCTGCAGCGATACCCCTTTCAATGCAGCGGGGGGATGCTGCAGCGGGCGATGATCGCCATCGCCCTGTCCATGCGTCCGGCAGTCCTGATCGCCGATGAACCGACTACCTCGCTGGACGTGACGATCCAGTACCAGATCCTGAGCCACCTGGCCAGCCTCAGGGAGCATTACCAGACCGGCATCCTGCTGGTATCGCATGACCTCGGCGTGATCGCCCAGATGGCGGACGAGGTGGCTGTCATGTACTGCGGCTACATCGTGGAGCAGGCGCCGGTCGATGAATTGTTCGACCACCCGGCCCATCCCTACACAAGGGCGCTGATGGCCTCCAGACCACAAATGCAGAGAAAGAGGCTGCGGCCGATCGACGGGCAGCCGCCGCCGCTCTGGAACCTAAAAGACCGGTGCCCTTTCGAGGACCGGTGCCACGAGGTGGCAGATAGTTGCGGCGATTACCGGATGGAGCCGGGGATCTGTGCGCCTGGCCATCAGGTGCGCTGCGCCAAATACGCCACTGGACAAGAGGTGATCCTGAGTGAGCTTGCTTGACGCCAGAGGAGTTAGCAGGGCCTATCCGATGGGACATCTGCTCTGGAACCGGCGTCGGGTTGTGGAAGCGGTAAACGGGGTATCGCTGGCCATAGAGGCGGGAACCTGCCTGGGTCTGGTCGGCGAGAGCGGATGCGGCAAGAGCACGCTGGGCAGGATTGTCCTCGGACTGGAAAGGCCAGACGCAGGCGAGGTGATCTTCCAGGGAGAGGACTTCTACCGGGCCAGCTCCCGGCAGCAGCGGAAACTCCGTAAAGACATGCAGATCGTGTTTCAAGACTGCTACAGCGCGGTCAACCGCCAGCAGACGGCGGGGGAGATCATCGGCGAACCGTTGACCAATTACCTGAAGCTGGCGTCAGCGGAGCAGAAGCAGAGGGTGAACGAGTTGCTGGAGATCGTCGGCCTGCGTCCGGATGACAGCGGCAAATACCCCAGCCAGTTCAGCGGAGGCCAACTGCAGCGCGTCTGCATCGCCAGGGCGCTGGCCATGAAACCCAAGCTGTTGGTGCTGGACGAGGCGGTCAGCAGCCTGGACGTATCGGTGCAGGCCCAGATCCTGAACCTGCTGGCAGATCTGAGGACGGAATTCGACCTGGCCTACCTATTCATCTCACACGACATCGAGGCGCTTTATTACCTGGCCGATGCCTTAGCGGTGATGTACCTGGGCAAGATCGTGGAGCAGATCGAGGAGATCTCCCTGTTCGAGCAGTTGCGGCATCCCTATACCAGAAAGATGCTGTCATCGGTGCTGCAATCGCACCCCGGCCAGCGCAGAATGTTCAAGGCGGCCTTCGATGAGATAGCAGGGCCCGACGAGCGATCCGCCGGCTGCCATTACGCCGGCAGGTGCGACGAGGCCGCAGAGGTCTGTTTTGTGAGGACTCCGGATTTAAAACAGATTGCGAGCGGGCATCATGTTGCCTGCCATTGTTGTTGATAAACTATTTAGTGAAAGGAAATAAAATGGACAAAAGAGGGCGTTGGATGCTATACTTGCTTCCATAATGAAGCCTGAAGGCTTTGCTGCATGATTGTAAAGAGTGAGCGATGACTGAAATGGTTCCGGGAAGAATGCCTGCCCTGGATTGTTTGCCGAACGGAAAGGGACCGGTTATATAAGGTACCGTTAAGGACTAGATCGTAGATACAGCCACGAAGGTTGATGCACGGCAGAAGCCGGTGCGAGATCTTCGTTTTTTTATGCCTTAAAAGAGAAACCATAAAAACAGGAGAAGGGGAGCCGGGAAGTTTTATGAAGAGAGCGCTGACCATCACTTCTATTCTTTTAATTTCCATTCTGTTTATCTGCATTTCCGTCGCCTGCAAGAAAGAAGTTAGCTCCTCCACCCAGAGCGCGCCTCAAGAGTTGACCATCGCCTATGGGAATGATACCGACGCCAATTCTAAAAACGGAGTGGGCGATATGCTGTTGAAGATCTTCAACAGCGACCGGCTGGTCGAGCTGGTGGGCGACGAGGTCAAACCCAGTCTGGCTGAATCCTGGGATCTCAAAGACAACGGCCAGACCATCGTCTTCCACCTGCGCAAGGATGTCAAGTTTTCCGACGGCACGCCCTTCACGGCGGATGCGGTGAAATTCACCTATGACCGCCTGAAAAAATTCAAGCTCAACCAATGGACTCAGATCGACAGGATCGCCAGTATCGAGGTCAACGGCCCGAACACCATCACCTTCCACATCAAGCCCGGGCAGGAAGGCTTCATCGTGCTCACCGCCTTTGCCGAATACCAGTCCAGCATCATGAGTCCCAACTCGACGGATCCGAAGGGAGACCCGGGCGCTCCTCTTGCCAATCTTACAGGGACGGGCCCTTGGAAGGTAGCCGACTATAAAAAGAACCAGTATACGGAATTTGTGCCCAACCCTTATTACTATGGAAAGAAACCCACTCTGGACAAGGTCACGGTCAAATATATCCCGCAGGCCCAGGCCAGAGTGCTGGCCATCCAGTCCGGCAGCGTGGATGCGGTGGTGGACTATTATCATGGCGGGTCGTCCTATACACCCCGGAACATGCTGAAGACTCTCCAGGATCAGGGCTTTCAGGTGTTGAAAAAAGAACTGCCGATGACGGTAGTCTTGGCGTGCAACTATAAAAAGGCCCCCTGGAACAACGTGGAGGTGCGCCAGGGCTTGAACTATGCCGTGAACAAGGACGATGTGGCTGCCCTGTTCGATGGCTGGCTTACACCCGCCAAGACGAGGATGTTCTCCGATCTGGCGCCATTCATCGTGGAGTCGGGAGAGCAGGAGTATCCATTCAATCTCGACCAGGCCGCCAAGATGTTCAAAGAGGCCGGACTCACGGGGGACACCAAGATCAATTTGATGGCCCAGGGCCAGAACCCCGACGAAGTGAAGCTCTGCGAGCTCATCAAGTCGCAACTGGCCAAGACGGGGCTGAATGTGCAACTGGATGTCCTGGAGTCCGGACTCTATTCGGACCGGCAGAAGAATGGAGACTGGGACCTGCGTGTTTATTATATCGGAGGGCCAGAGAGGCGCAAATACACCAGGATTGCCGGCCGGTTCGACCCTGATTCGGCAGAGTTCGGTCCTGCCGGGTATTTCACTTCACCCGAATTAATACCTTCGTTGAGGAAGGCTGTCGGTTCCTTCAACCAGGAGGAGCGTGAGGAGAACTTCAAGGTCTTCTACAACAAGGCCAAGGATCTGGCTGGCGGTGTGCCATTATACTACGATGCCGTGTTTGTGGTGGCCAAACAGAATGTGAAAAACATCGAGTACGTGAGCACCGAACCCCGGTTTGACAACGTGTTCATCGCCAATAAGTAGAGCTTGAGCATCCAGAGGTGGGGCAGCTTGCCTGAGTATATGCTGAGAAGAATCATGATGCTGGCGCCCGTGTTGCTCATCACCTCTTTCATCTCCTATGCCCTCATCTGCCTGTGTCCGGGGGATCCCGCCCGGCTGGTCCTGGAGGCGCAGTTGCAGGGGACCCCCTCACAGGCGCAGGTGAACGATTTCAGGGCCGACCATGGACTGAACCAGCCCCTGATGGTCCAGTACGTGACCTGGCTGAAGAAGGCGGCGCTGGGAGATCTGGGCAAATCCTTGAAGAGCGGCGATGATGTCTGGGATGATTATAGGGCCAGGTTTGTTGTCAGCGCCAAGCTGTTTCTGGCTGGAGAGCTGATCGCTGTACTGATTGCCCTGCCGCTGGGCATCTGGAGCGCGGTGAAGGCGAACTCCATCATAGACAATATCCTGAGAGTTATAGCCTTGGGCGGGGTGTCCCTGCCCGGCTTCCTGTTTGGGATGCTGCTGATCTACGTCTGCGCAGTCAGGCTGCACTTGCTTCCGGCTATCGGCTATGGAAAACCGGCGAACATCGTTTTGCCGGCCCTGACCCTGGGTATTACCGGTTCCATGAGCCTGATGAGGCTTACGAGAACGAGTCTGCTGGAAGTTCTGAAGCTCAATTATGTGCGGACAGCCAGAGCAAAGGGCCTGCGCGAGAGGCCGGTGATCACCAGACATGTGCTGAGGAACGCCCTAGTGCCGGTCATCACTGCAATCGGCATGCACTTCGGTCATATCGTAGGCGGGATGGCGATCATCGAGACCCTGTTTGCCTGGCCGGGGCTGGGCATGCTCCTGGTGGATGCGGCCAGCACGCGCGACATCCCTGTCATTCAGAGCTTCGTTCTTCTGGGCTCGGCTTTTTTTGTGGGCATCAACCTGCTCATCGATCTTATCTACACCTTGCTTGATCCGAGGATAAGTTATCGGGCTAAAGAGGGCTGAGACCATGCCGAAAACAGTGCGCATTGGCGCTATCATCATTATCTGCCTGCTGGTCGTCGCCTGCCTCGCACCCGTTCTGACGCCGGTCAATCCGCTGGCGGTGAACATGGGCGAAAAATTGCAGGGCTTGAGCAGACAGCACCCGATGGGGACCGATCAGCTCGGCAGGGATGTACTGAGCCGGGTGCTCTACGGGGCAAGAACTTCGATGGCCGCCAGCTTTTCAGTCGTGATTATCTGCCTGGCTGTAGGAATCGCCATCGGATGCATCGCGGGTTTTTACGGAGGCGTCATCGACGAACTGTTGATGCGTCTGGTGGACATCATGATGGCCTTTCCGCCCTTCATCCTCCCCATCGCCATCACGGGAATACTGGGACCCTCGCTGACCAACATCATCATAGCCTTAGCTCTGACCTCCTGGGTAGGCTATGCGCGCATGGTCCGCAGCAGTGTATTGACGCTGAAACATTTGGACTTTGTTGCAGCGGCGAAGGCCATGGGCAGCAGCCGGAGCCGGATCATCAGGGAGCATATCGTCCCCAATGCCGTGCATCCCCTGGTGGTTTACGCCGCTTTCAATGCCAGCCATACGATCCTGGCCATCTCAGGGCTGAGCTTTATTGGTCTGGGAGCGCAACCACCGACGCCGGAATGGGGGAACATGCTCAGCGAGGCATGCTCTTTCATGGGTTCGTCCCCGTACCTATTTATTTTTCCCGGCCTGATGATCATGCTCACGGTGTTGGCCTTCAATCTGTTGGGAGACGGTTTGCGGGACTACCTAGACCCGCGCCTGGGAACGGAAGTCGATCTCTGATGCGCAAACCATTGCTGGAAGTGAAAGATCTGCAGATCAAATTTGAAACCAAAAGAGGAACCATAGCAGTCTCGGATGGCGTCAGTTTTGCGATCGGTGAAAATGAGACACTCTGCCTGGTGGGGGAATCGGGATGCGGCAAGAGCGTGGTCGCCGTGTCCATCATGGGGTTGCTGCCGGCGCACGCCAGGGTGGCAGGGGAGATCCGCTACCGGGAGGCCGATCTGCTGCAATGCTCCCCGGGTGAGTGGTCGCGCTTCAGGGGGAGGGAGATCGCCATGATCTTCGAGCAGCCGATGAGTTGCCTCAACCCCGTGATCAGTGCGGGGAGGCAGATAGCTGAAGCATATGCCGCCAATAACCGCTGTTCCAAGAGGGAGGCGCTGGCTGAGGCCAGACGGAAACTGGACGAAGTGGGAATCCCGGAAAACTGCTTTGTCAAATTTCCGCATGAACTGAGCGGGGGTATGCAGCAGCGGGTGATGATCGCCATTGCCCTTGCCTGCCGGCCGAACCTCCTGATAGCCGACGAGCCGACCGCAGCCCTCGATGTGACCGTGCAGTGCCAGATACTGGAACTGCTGCACTGCCTGAAAGACCGCTATCGAATGTCGATGCTGCTGATTACCCACGATCTGGGTGTGGTGGCGGAAATGGCCGATACGGTGGGCGTGATGTATGCCGGGACGATGATGGAGCTATCCGGGGTGGAGGACTTTTTCTACAGGCCGGGGCATCCTTATTCCAGGGCCTTGATGAATGTGGTGGCCGGAAACGCTCTGAGCCCGATCCGGGGCAGCGTGCCACATCTACTGGAACCCGTGCCGGGCTGTCCATTTCATGCAAGATGCGTGGATGCGGTGGAGCAATGCCGGAGAGCGAGGCCTCAACCCAGGATAGTGAACGGAAGAATGGAGCGGTGCCATCATTTTACAGGAGATAATTCGGGCCGACAACTTGACCAAATGGTATCATCCCGCTGAGCATTTTCTGATCAGGAGAGAAAGACCGGTGCGGGCAGTTGACGGAGTCTCCCTCTCCATCTCCAGGGGAGAAAGTTTCGGACTGGTGGGGGAGAGCGGCTGCGGAAAGTCCACTCTAGGAAAGCTGCTGCTGAGGATGTTGGAGCCCACTGCAGGCAGGGTCAGCTATCAGGGGAGTGACCTTGGTTTGTTATCCGAAGGTGATATGAAGGGTCTGCGCCCGAAGCTCCAGCCGATTTTCCAGGATGCGGACGGTTCTTTGGACCCCAGGTATACGGTCTACCGGCTATTGGCTGAGCCTTTGCAGATACAGGGCATGGAAAGGAGAAAGATCGGAGGCATGATTCAGGACCTCCTCGGTCGCGTCAATCTGGGAACGGAACTGCTGGAGCGCCACCCGCATGAGCTTTCCGGAGGGCAGCGGCAGCGGATCGGATTGGTCAGGGCGCTGGCCATGAAGCCTGACTTTATCGTGGCGGATGAGCCGGCTGCCTCGCTCGACCTGTCGGTGCAGGCGCAGGTGCTCGATCTGCTGAACAGTGTCCGGGAACGTGACGGCGCAGGGTTGCTTTACGTCTCGCATAACCTGCGCATGGTCCGCCTGATGACCCAGAGACTGGCAATCATGTATCTGGGGAAGTTCATGGAAACAGGGGATACGGAGAGCTTTTTTACAAAACCGATGCACCCCTATAGCCAGATGCTGGTCTCGTCTCTGCTGTCTCTTGACCCGGCAAAACGGAGGGCCAGGAAAAACATGATCACCGGCGAACCTCCCGACCCTTCGGACGCTCCCGGGGGATGCAGGTTTCACCCGCGCTGCCCCTACCGCAAGCCGCTTTGCCTGCATGAGGAGCCCGGTTTGAAAGATGTTGGCAATTCTACAAAGGTTGCCTGCCATTTGGTATGAGCAAGAATAATCCAAGGAGGCGTTTTGATGGAGAGCGGTATATTGGAGACTGTCGCCGAACGCTGGAACACCCATGCCGAGAAATACGATACCACTCATCACGGGAACAATACCGAAGAGGATATTTCGAATTGGAAAGAAGTGTTGGAGGCCCAGATGGGAGACGACCGCAGGGTTGAAGTGTTGGACGTGGGGGCGGGGACAGGTTTCCTCACCCTGCTGATCTCTGAACTCGGGTATCGGTGCCGCGGCCTGGATATATCCGGCGGCATGCTTGACGTGGCCAGGCAGCATGCCAGAGAGCGGGGTCTGGCTATCGAATTCATTCAGGGCGCCGTCGAGAGCATGCCTATCAGCGACAACAGCCTCGATGTCATCGCCAACCGCAGCCTGATGTGGACGTTGCTCACCCCGGACACGATCCTCAAGGAGTGGCTGCGCGCCTTGAAGCCGGGCGGCAAACTGCTGTGCTTCTGCACGGCAGGAAAAGGCATGCCGGAGGGCCATCATTACAGCCAGGAGATCGAAGATATGCTGCCTCTGAAGGGGGCTTCGGTGGAAAAATTGACCTCCGTACTGTCGGAGGCCGGTTTTATCGATGTGGAGGCGGTCCATCTGGAGAAGATCAGGAATGCCCACGATGATGAGAAGACATGGTATGCGATCAAAGGAAAAAAGTGTATATATTAAACATTTAGAAAGGAGGCAACCAGCCAAATGAACGATCAGAAGGACCTGCCGCTTTATGATACCACAGGCAAGATGGTGTATGGTCATGAGCCGTGGCTGGAGATGGTCGAAAGCCATTGCCACGCCGGAGCGAAGGCGGAGTTGCTGGTCAAGTGGGGGCACAACATGCAGTCGGAAGGCTTATGTAACAAAGACAGCCTGACCGCTATGGCAGTGACTCCTGCCGGAGAAACGGCGATCCTGGCTGTTGAAGCGGGGTTTTCCGATTATTACGTGCTCCATGCCCCGATACCTACGAATGGGTATTATCATGTGCTGGTGCAACATACCGGTGATTACGTACTGGATAAGGAATACCAGTACTATCAAGGTACGCGCCGTGAATACCCGGAAGCTGCCCATGCCACCCATTATATCCAGTATGCTCAGTATTTTGTCCGGGTGGGCCACGATCTGGAGAGCAAGCCGCGGCTGGCCGGGTTACAGTTGGAAATAGCGCCTGCGGCATGGGGGCCGTGGCGGGCTGGAGACAAATTAGCCTTTGCGATCCTGTTTCGCGGCAACCGCGAGCCTGATGCGGTCCTGGATGTGACCTATGCAAACGGTGTTGACTATAAGCAGTGGAAGAAGATCGGCGGCATTGACGGCCGCATTATCTTGCAGCCTCAGGATCCCGGACGCTACCTGGTAGTGGCCCGGCGTGAGGTGCAGGAGTGTCAGGACGGTGTTTATGACAGCCTTTCTCTGACCACGACGCTATCATTTATGGTCTTGAAATGATGATCACCGATTTAGTTGCCTGGCTGGAAGAGGCCAAGCATTGCGAAAAATGATTGTTTGCTGGATAATATTCCAAATCTCTATAACGCGAAGAAGGGGTGCCGATCATGTGCAGGGAGCATGCGACATTTTTCAGCCCCATATTGTTGGGCTCGTTATTGGTAGTCATCCTGCTGGTGGTGTTGGGAGTTGTGACCGGACTGATCAGATAGAATTGAATATTGACAGAAGCGGATTTGAGCCATGTAGCCGGCCATATTGCGGTCATCATGGCTCTATTTCCATAATTTAAGATCATTTTTAAAAAGCAGCAGTAAAGCGGCAGGAATTTATATATCGATGAAGAAAAAGGGATATATAATAATTAAGACCATGCAGGTCTTATCCCCGTAGCAACGGGGTAGCCATGCATGGTCTTTTTCTTTGTCAGAGGCAGGTGAAAGCAGGATATTTCAAGCGGGGGAGGGGTGTCAATAAAAAACATCGATCGCACTGTCTAAATAACGTGCGAAGGGGTTGAGTGCGGTGAAAGATTTTCAGGAAGAAGAGCCCTTCAGGCTACAGGCGGACAAGCCCAAAAACTGGTTTCAGGCTTTATTGCAGGGGGCGGGCGGTCTACTGGCCAGGGGCAGGGATGCCTTCGGAAAGCGAGCGGGGCATCAACAGACGGAAACAAACCACGGGGAGGTGAATCAGATGAGCAACTACGAGGGCTTGTTCAGCGAGTTCAAAGGTCTGCCGGGCGGTATCATCCAGTCGTACCACACCATTCAAAAAGAAGTGGGCTACCTTACGGAAGAGGCCATTCTGGCCGCGGCCAAGGTCTTTAATGTGCCGGCCAAAAATGCTTACGAGGTGGCATCCTTCTATTCCTACTTTTCTACCAAGCCACGAGGCAAGAATATCATCCGGATCTGCGAGAGCGCGCCCTGCCATGTGGCCGGGGCTAATGAGGTTATTGCCGCCCTGGAGCAGGCGCTGGGGATCAAAGTGGGCGACTCCACGTCCGACGGCAAGTTTGCCCTGGAACTGACCGAGTGTGTGGGGCAGTGCCAGGATACCCCGGTGATTACCGTCAATGGGCAGCCGTTTGGCAACATCACTGCGGATAGCGTGTCAGAGGTTCTGGCTCAATTTTGACAGAAGGCGCATCAGGCCTTGGAAGCAATTGCTCTCGAACAATTGTCCCGATAGCGATCGGAGTTCAACCAGGTAGTTCAACCAGAAGGGAGGAAACATCATGCCTCAAGAGTTGCGTATCGTACTGCGCAATGTAGACAAGATAGACGCTCTGAAGATCGATGACTACATCGACGCCAATGGCTATAAGCCGCTGGAAAAAGCGCGCTCCATGCCCCAGGCGGATCTCATCCAGGAGATCAGACAATCCGGCCTCAGGGGGCGCGGCGGCGCCGGGTTCAATACCGGTCAAAAACTGGCCTTCACTTACAGTGCCGCCGGGGATCAGAAATACATAGTCTGTAATGCTGACGAGGGGGAACCGGGCACCTACAAGGACCGCGTCATCATGCAGAGCGATCCCCATGCGGTGATCGAAGGCATGGCTATCTGCGGCTATGCCGTCGGCGCCACCAAGGGCTACATCTACTGCCGCGGTGAATATCCTTACGTGGCGGAGATCTTGAACGCCGCCATCGCCCAGGCCAAGGAGAAGGATGTGCTGGGCGAGTTCGACGTGGAGGTCTGCCTGGGCGCCGGGGCCTTTGTCTGCGGCGAGGAAACCGCCCTGATCGAGTCGATCGAGGGAAAGCGCGGCGAGCCGCGCTGCAAGCCGCCCTATCCTCCGGTCAGCGGGTTGTGGGGGAAGCCGACGGTGGTAGCCAACGTGGAGACCCTGGCCAACCTGCCGCAGATCGTGGACAGGGGAAGCGGCTGGTTCGCCGCTATCGGAGCGGCCGGATATCCCGGCACCAAGGTGTTGACCCTGACCGGCGACGTGGTAAACAGGAAATATATCGAAGTGCCCACCAATACCACCATCAAAGAGGTGATCTATGAGTTTGGCGGAGGCATTGCCGGAGGCAGGAAGTTCCAGGCGGTGCAGATCGGCGGCAATTCCGGAGGGATCATCCCGGAGAGCCTGCTGGGTACCCAGATCGCCTTCGATGCCATGGCCGCCGTCGGGGCCACCCTGGGTTCGGGGGCGGTGTTCGTGATGGACGAGACCCGCGACCTGCGCGACGTGGTCTGCCGCATGGCCAAATTCTTCGAACACGAATCCTGCGGCAAGTGCATCCCCTGCCGCGAGGGCACCATGAGAATGTTCGATCTCTGTGAAAAAGTGGGCCAGGGCAAAGGAACCGCAGCCGATCTGGCGCTGCTGCAGGAGATCGGCGAGACCATGGCGGTCGCCTGTTTCTGCGGACTCGGCCAGGCTGCGCCAACTCCGGTCCTGACTGCGATCAAGCACTTTGACCTGCTCGCTGGAAAGGGGTGTGCGTAGCGCGATGGCAAACCTGAAAATAGATGGCATTGCAGTAGAAATTGCAGACGGCTCCACCATCCTGCAGGCAGCCCAGGCGGCCGGCATCAACGTGCCTACCCTGTGCTACCACCCGGACCAGTCCGTGAAGGCCAACTGCCGCATCTGCGTGTGCGAGGTGGAGGGACAGCGGCTGCTGCAGGCCGCCTGCTCCACGCCGGTTGCCGGCGGCATGGTGGTCAAGACCAACAGCGCCAAGGTGCTGAAGGCCAGAAGACTGATCCTGAAGTTGATCCTGGCGCATCACCCGCAGGACTGCCTGAACTGCACCAGAAACAAGAACTGCGAGCTGCAGACATTGGCCGAGGAATACGGCATCCGGGACAATCCCTTCGAACTCAAGCTCAAGGGCTATGCCGAGGATAATTCCACCCGGGCGGTGGTGCGGGACCAGGATAAGTGCATCGTCTGCCGTCGCTGCGTGGAGACCTGCAGCGTGGTCCAGACCGTGAATGCCCTGTGCGTCGAAGACCGCGGCTCCGATATCATGGTGGCTCCCGTGCTGGGCAAGAGCCTGGCGGAGACCGCCTGCATCCTGTGCGGCCAGTGCATCCACGCCTGCCCGGTGGGCGCCATCCACGAGAACGAGCAGATCGACGAGTTCCTGGCGGCGGTGGCCGATCCCGACAAGATCGTGGTGACCCAGATCGCCCCGGCGGTCAGGGTGGCCATCGGTGAAGAGGTGGGCCTGGCCACCGGCGAGATGCCGATGGGCAAGTTCGTGGCGGGATTGAAGCATATCGGGATCGATTACGTCCTGCACACCAACTTTACCGCGGACCTGACCATCCTCGAGGAAGGGAACGAACTGCTGAGGCGGGTCAAGGAGGGCGGCAAGCTGCCGATGTTCACCTCCTGCAGCCCGGGCTGGATCAACTTCTGCGAGACCTTCTTCCCCGATTTATTGGACAACCTCTCCACCTGCAAGTCGCCGCAGCAGATGTTCGGCGCCCTGGTGAAGACCTACTGGGCGGAGAAGATGAAGGTCGACCCGTCCAAGATCTATTCCGTGTCCATCATGCCCTGCACCGCCAAGAAAGGCGAGGCCGCCCGTCCGGAGATGAGTGACAGCGGTTTCCGCGACGTCGACCTGGTGCTTACGACCAGGGAAGTCGGGCGTTTGTTCCGGATGTCCGGGATCGACTTCGATAAGATCCAGCCCGGCGAGTTTGATCCCTGGATGGGCAAGTATACCGGCGCGGCGGTCATCTTCGGCGCTACGGGCGGCGTTATGGAAGCGGCTTTGCGCACCGTGTATGAAGTGGTGACCGGAGAGACGCTCGCCGACGTGAACTTCACCGCCGTGCGCGGCATGGACGGCATCAAGGAGGCCACGGTCAACCTGGCCGGGCTGGAAGTCCGGGTGGCGGTCGGCCACAGCCTGGGCAACGCCCGGAAGCTGATGGACCAGGTGCGGGCCGGTGAATCCCCCTATCATTTCATCGAGATCATGTGCTGCCCCGGCGGCTGCATCGGCGGTGGCGGCCAGCCGATCACCAAGTGCAACGCCAAGCGAGCGGAGCGGATCGGGGGCATCTACGTGGAGGACGAACAGTGCCCGATCAGAAAGTCCCACGAGAATCCCGAGGTCAAGCAGATCTACGAGGACTTCCTGCACGAACCCCTGGGGCACAAGTCGCACCAGCTTCTGCATACGCACTACGCTCCCAAAAACAAGAGCATCCTGTAATAGCATTGTCGGCCGTGAATCGTTAATTAAATATACCTGCGCTCGAGGGAGAGGCTCCTGAAAGCAAGGGTCGGGTCTAGCAGTTGAAACCCTGCCCTGCGCTTTTGCGAGGGCAGGGTTTTTCGCAGAAGCGAAGAAAATTTCCGGCCGCCAGAGAATGATGAAGCAACACTGGAACATCATCGGTTCAAGACAGACCACGCAGGTCTCCAGGCCCACTGCAGTGCGGTCGATGGCTCCGTGGTTTTTTAATTGGTTTTGGATAACGGGCGATCAAGAAGCTAATCGAGGAGGGAAAATGATGGCCATGTCAAGCAAGATCGAGACCCCGGATTTTATCGACGACCAGTACCTCTGGTCGCTGCTGGATGCCAACCGTGAGGCGCCGCCGGAGCGGATCCGGGGGATCATCGCCAAGGCCCGCCTGGCCAAGGGTTTGGAGCCGGAGGAGGCGGCCGCCCTGATTCAGACGCGGGATGAGGGGCTGCGGCAGGAGATGTTCGGGGTGGCCAAGGAGATCAAGGAGGGCATCTACGGCAAGCGCCTGGTCTTTTTCGCCCCCCTGTATATCAGCAACTACTGCATCAACGACTGCACATACTGCGGCTATCACCGCTCCAACGGCGACATGCCCCGCCACCGGCTGACCATGGAGGAGATCGCCGCCGAGGTCCAGGCGATGGAGGAGATGGGGCACAAGCGGATCGCCATGGAGGCCGGCGAACATCCCGTGCACTGCCCGATCGACTACGTGGTGGAGGCGATGCAGACGATCTACAGCGTGCATGAGAAGAACGGGAATATCCGCCGCATCAACGTCAATATCGCCTCCACCACCGGCGAAGACTACCGCCGGCTCAAGCAGGCCGGCATCGGCACCTACATCCTGTTCCAGGAGACCTACCACCACGAGACCTACCGCCGGCTGCACCCGAGCGGTCCCAAGTCCGACTACCTCTGGCACCTCACCGCTATGGACCGGGCGATGCCGGCGGGGATCGACGACGTGGGGCTCGGTGTCCTGTTCGGGCTGTATGATTACCGCTTCGAGGTCCTGGGCCTGATCATGCACGCCCGGCACCTGGAAGAGAGCTTCGGGGTGGGCTGCCACACCGTCTCCGTCCCCCGGATCCGCCCGGCGGACGGAGTAACGATGCAGGGCTTTCCGTACCTTGTTCCCGACGAGGATTTCAAGGCGGTGATCGCCGTGCTGCGCCTGGCCGTTCCCTACACCGGGATGATCATCAGCACCCGCGAGCGGCCGGGTTACCGGGAGGAGTTGCTGGAACTGGGGATCAGCCAGCTCAGCGCCGGCTCCTGCACCGGAGTCGGGGGTTACCGCCACCAGGCGGCAGAGGAGAGGGAGAACACGGCGCAGTTTGTCGTCAACGATACCCGCTCACCGCAGGAGGTGATCAGAAACCTGTGCCGGAGCGGCTTTCTCCCCAGCTACTGCACCGCCTGCTACCGCAGCGGGCGCACCGGCGACCGTTTCATGTCCCTGGCCAAGTCCGGGCAGATCGGCAATACCTGCCAGCCCAACGCCATTCTGACCTTCAAGGAGTACCTGCTGGACTATGCCGATCCCGAGACCAGGGAACTGGGCGAGCAGACTATCCGGGAGCACCTGGGCCAGATCAGGAGTGACGCCATCCGGGACAAAACCGTGACTAGGCTGAAGCTGATCGAGGGTGGCGTGCGTGACCTCTATTTCTAGTAAACGAGGTGAATGCATTGCAGGAGACACCCAAGGCCAACCGCCTGCACATCGCCATCTTCGGGAGGCGCAACGCCGGCAAGTCCAGCCTGATCAACGCCCTGACCAACCAGGAGATCGCCCTGGTGTCGGAGGTGCCGGGCACTACCACCGATCCGGTGTTCAAGGCGATGGAGATCCTGCCGGTCGGGCCCTGCATGATCATCGACACCGCCGGCATCGACGATGTGGGACTGCTTGGAGAACTGCGGATCAGAAAGACCAGGGAGATCCTCAACCAGGCCGACCTGGCCCTCCTGGTGGTCGATCCTGAAGCCGGTGTCACCTCCTTTGAGTGGAAGCTGAAGGCGGCGATCGAGGATAAGAAATTACCCCTGATCGGCGTCCTGAACAAGGCCGACCTGGGGGCGGAGGGGACGGCCTCATACGAGGCCTTGCTCGGCTTGCCCCTGCTGCCGGTCTCGGCCTTAACCGGGGCGGGGATGGAGAGGCTGAAGGAGCAGATCATCCACCTGGCCCCGGTCGATTTTGAGGAGCCGCACATCTTGGGCGACCTGGTCAGCCCGGGGGATCTCTGCGTGCTGGTGGTGCCGATCGACCTGGCGGCGCCCAAGGGCCGGCTGATCCTGCCCCAGGTGCAGACGCTGCGCGATCTGCTGGATTGTGACGCCATGGGCCTGGTGGTCAAGGAGCGGGAATTGCGGGAGGCCCTGGCCCGGTTGCAGCAGCCGCCCCGGCTGGTGGTGACCGATTCCCAGGCCTTCCTCAAGGTGGCCGCCGACACTCCGCCGGGGGTGATGCTGACATCCTTCTCCATCCTGTTTGCCCGCTACAAGGGAGACCTGCAGGAGTTGGTGCGGGGGGCGCGGGCGGTCGAGAGCCTCAGGCCCGGGGACAGGGTGCTGATCGCCGAGGCCTGCACCCACCACCGCCTGGCGGACGATATCGGGCGTGTCCAGATCCCCCGCTGGCTGCGCCAGTATGTGGGGGGCGATCTCCAGTTTCACTGGTCGAGCGGAGTCGGCTACCCGGATGGATTGGAGGAGTACAAACTGGTCGTGCACTGCGGGGGCTGCATGATCAACCGGCGCCAGATGCTCTACCGCATCCAGCAGGCCCGGGAGAGGGGCGTGCCCATCGTCAACTACGGGGTACTGCTGGCCTTCGTACATGGCATCCTGGAGCGGGCGCTGCAGCCCTTTCCCTTGGCGCTGATGGCTCTGCGTGGGGAGTGCTGAGGCTTTCCGCCGGTAAAAACAGGGGTAGGGTGGGAATTAACACGTGAAACGCAAGAACCGCCCCCAAATTTCCAAATTTCACCCATGGCACGCTGAGGCGAAGACCAAGGCTTCTGGCCGGTACAGGTAAGGGCATTGACAGCGAAACGCGAGAACGGTCCCAATGTTTACGGAGAGAGGGGTTTGGCTATCGATGAGCACTCCGGTGGAGTTGTTGGCAAGGATCGAGCGGGGGGAGGATCTGGATGCGGCCGGATTGGCAACCCTGCTGTCCCTGGAAGAGGGGGCGGATTTGGAGCGGCTGTTCGCCCTGGCAGACGGGATCAGAAAGCGGTCCGTGGGGGAGGAGGTGCACTTGCGGGGGCTGATCGAGTTCTCCAATCATTGTCGCAAGAACTGCGCCTACTGCGGCATTCGCCTGGACAACCGGAAGGTGCGGCGCTACCGGATGGAGATCGGGGAGATCGTGGGTACCGCTGTTACCGCCGCCGGCCTGGGCTACCGGACCGTGGTGCTGCAGTCCGGCGAGGATGCCTACTATACTGCTGACCGGATGGTGGAACTGATCCGGGGAATTAAAAAGAGCGCCGACCTGGCGATCACCCTCTCCATCGGTGAGCGCCCAAAGGATGAATACCGGCGCTTCTTCGAGGCGGGGGCCGACCGTTATTTGCTGCGCTTCGAGACATCCAGCCGGGCGCTCTATGCCAGGCTGCACCCGGACTCCTCCTATGATCTGCGCATGCTTAGCCTGGCCCGGCTCAGAGAGATCGGCTACCAGGTCGGCTCCGGGGTGATGATCGGCCTGCCCGGCCAGACGATTGACGATCTGGCGATGGATCTCATGCAGTTCAAGGAGTTGGATCTGGATATGGTGGGGATCGGCCCCTACATCTGCCATCCGGACACCCCGCTGGCCGGCAGCCCGGACGGAACCGCCGGGATGACCTTCAAGATGCTCGCCCTGACCAGGATTGTCACCGGGGACGCCCATATTCCCGCCACTACCGCTCTGGCCACCCTGAGGCCGGACGACGGCCGGGAGCGGGCGCTGCGGCTGGGGGCCAACGTGATCATGCCCAACCTCACCCCCCAGCAGTACCGGCAGCATTACCTGCTCTATCCGGGCAAGATCTGCCTGCAGGAGAGTTCAGATCGCTGCACCGAATGTGTCAGCGGGCGCGTGCAGTCCGTCGGGCGTGTTGTCAGCCGGGGCTACGGGCATTCTCTCAAGCTGCACGGCTGAGGCTTTAATCCTGGCGTGTGCTTTTAGGGGACGGTTTTACCAGGCCATGGCTGCCGGCGACCCCCGGCCTGGTCATCTGGCGGGGGTCGAGCGCCGCCGCCAGCCGCTCTTCGTCCAGCAGGCCCAGTTCCCTGACCACCTGGTCCACCTTTTTATGCTCTTGCCGTGCTTGCTGGTAGACCTGCTGGGCAGTCTCGTAGCCGAGATAGGGGGTGAGGGCGGCGACCAGGCCGATGCTGCGGGAGAGCAGATCGCCGCACCGCTCGCTGTCAGCCGCGGTTTCCTTGATGCAGAGATCGGTGAAGATCCGCGCCCCGTTGGTCATGATCTCCAGGGAGTCCAGCAGGTGATGGGCGATGGCCGGGATGAAGGCGTTGAGCTCCAGTTGTCCCATGGAGGCGGCGGTGGTGATGGCCAGGTCGTTGGCGATCACCCGGATGCTGATCTGGCTGACCATTTCCGGGATCACCGGGTTCACCTTGCCGGGCATGATCGAGGAGCCGGCCTGCACCGCCGGGATCCGGAGTTCGGCAAGGCCGCCCGCGGGGCCGGAGACCAGCAGCCGGATGTCGCTGGCTATTTTCGTCAGGGTGACCGCTGCCGCCTTCAGCAGGCCGGACACCTCCACGAACACGTCCTGGTTCTGGATGGCGTCGATCATGTTCTCGGCCCGGGCGAGGCCGTTCCCCGCCGTCTGGCGGAGCTTCTCGCAGGCCAGGTAGATGAACTGGATGGGGGCGTTGAGCCCGGTGCCCACCGCCGTGCCGCCCAGAGGGACCTGGCGCAGCCGCTCCTCCACCTTGTACAGGCGCCAGCGGTCGCGGCCCACGGCCTGCGCCCAGGCGCTGAACTCCTGGCCCAGCGTGACCGGGACGGCATCCTGCAGCTGCGTCCGCCCGAGCTTCAGAACGCTGGCGAATTCGCCCTCTTTCTGCTGGAGGGCATCCTGAAGCCGGGCAATACTGTCCGCCAGGGGCTGGAGCAGCCGGATGGCGGCCACCCTCAGGGCGGTGGGGTAGACGTCGTTGGTCGATTGGTGCAGGTTCACGTGGTCATAGGGGCTGACCAGGTCGTAGCGGCCGCGTTCCTGCCCCAGCAGTTCCAGGGCGCGGTTGGCGATCACCTCGTTGACATTCATGTTGGTGGAGGTGCCGGCGCCGCCCTGGATCGCATCCAGCGGGAACTGTTCATACCATCGGCCCTGCCTGATCTCCAGGGAGGCGTCGATGACTGCCGCGGCCAGCGGCTGTTCGAGGAACCCCAGCTCCAGATTCGCCCTGGCGCAGGCCTCCTTGACCGCTCCGAAGGCCCTGATCAGCTCCGGGTGCACCCTGGTTCTGGAGACTGTAAAGTTGTTCAGGGCCCGCTGGGTATGGATGCCCCAATAAACATCGGCGGCAACGTCCAGTTCACCCAGCAGGTCATGCTCTGTCCGCATCGATGATCACCGCCATCGGGTTTGTTCCCGTTTTTTATCTGATTAAATCCGATAGAAACACCTTAAGGAGTTTGTTCGCCGGCGCCGTCCATTCTCCTGCCTCCGACATATATGGACTCCTGATTGCCTGCCGTGCGTTGGTACTGCAGACGGTCTGGAAGGAACGGCGCTGCAAATCGGAACACCCGGTGATCACCTGGCCGGATGCCGGAAACATTCTGCTTTGGGCAGGAGTTTGCGCACCCATAGGGAATTACTGCAGAAAAGAACAGAGCGGCCGAAGCCGCCTGCCGCGCAGCCGGATCAGATGGCCTGCCTTTTAAGGCGCTTTCCAGGAACAACCGGACCATGAAGGTCTGCAGCCGTTGGTAAACAACGGGCGGATTATTCATGGTTTTTTATTGCACAGGCAAACTGATCGCCAAAAACTTTTTAAATACTTTATAGGGCAGGGGGATGGGTAGCATGGATTCCAGACTGGGCGTGGTCGGTATCGTGATCAGGGACCGCCAGGCCGCCGCTGCCAGGGTGAACTCGATCCTCAGCGAACACGGGGAGATTATCGTGGGGAGGATGGGCATTCCCTACAACGATCGGGAGGTGTCGGTGATCGCCCTGATTGTCGATGGCAGCACGGACGGCATCGGCGCCCTGACCGGCAAGCTGGGGGCGCTGCCGGGCGTGGTGACCAGATCGGCCCTGACGCCAAAATGATCTGCCGCCGCCGGCAAAGATTACGGAGCGGGATGGCCTTGGGGAACCGGTGCGGGATCGCGGCGATCGCTAAGAGATAGATTATGAAAAAAGGGGGAATTGGAGTTTGCAAAAATCCACCGGTTTGTTGCTTGCGATCATGTTGTTGTCGTTAAGTCTGAACGGCTGCGCCGGAAAGCCGGCGGCCACATCCGGCACGGGGGGCAAGGCGGCCACCCCGGTCTCTTTCAAGGTGGCTGTGTTGCGGGGCCCAACCGCCCTGGGCGCCATCAA
>JAHFCR010000040.1:0-16245 GCA_023249405.1 Peptococcaceae bacterium
TGAACTCTATTATACCAAAGAGGAGAACGGCCTTACTCGTCCCTGGCCTTCTCTCAAGCCTAACTGGTGCAATCCCCCCTACAGCCAGGCCAAGGCATGGGTAGAGAAGGCATGGAAGGAAAGTTGTTTTCCTTGGGGTTGCATTAATGTCTGCCTTTTGCCTGGCCGTCCAGACACCAAGGCGTGGCAGGACATCATCTTCCCGCATGCGAGGGCTATCTGCTTCGTGCGGGGCAGGATCAAGTTCGTAGGCTGCAAAGACCCGGCCAAGTTTCCTTCGGCGCTGGCGGTGTTCTCACCAGGCCCCCTCACGGTGGAGCAGATGATGGCGCTGGCCATGTTTGGCCCGATTGTGCAGACGGTGATGAGACAGACGGAGAGGGGCGGGAAGGCGTGAAGGATGAGATTGAATTGACTGGTTGCCCATTTTGCGGAGCACCTTGGAAAACAGAGACATACGCCAAAAATGGCAGTGCCCCTTCTTTCATCGTGTTTTGCGATAATGACGAATGCCCCGTCAAGCCATCAACGGATGATTGTTCTCCATCTGCCGCATATCGCGACGTAGCGGCGATTGGGAAGATTGACCTGAAAGGTTGGGAAAAGTCGGAATTAATGAGGGTTGACCAATGCAGGAAATCATAATTGACAATTTCGCCGGCGGCGGCGGCGCCAGCACAGGTATCGAGGCGGCAATCGGCCGCCCAGTCGATGCAGCGATTAATCATGACCCGGTAGCGTTGGCTCTATATAAAGTTAATCATCCGGGCACACAACTCTACTGTGAATCTGTGTGGGATGTGGATCCACGGAAGGTCGCCGCTGAGCGCCCGGTTGCATTGTGCTGGCTCAGCCCTGATTGCAAACACTTCAGCAAAGCCAAAGGTGGCAAACCGGTTGAGAAACATATCCGGGGGCTGGCCTGGGTGGCACTGCGATGGGCGGCGACTGTCAGACCCCGGGTGATAATGCTTGAAAATGTGGAAGAATTTCAGGGCTGGGGACCGCTACTCAAAAATGGCAAACCCGATAAAAAGCAGAAGGGGCGCACATTCAACTGCTTCAAAAATGCCCTGAAGCGCCAAGGGTACCAAGTAGAACACCGGGAACTCAGGGCCTGTGACTATGGAGCCCCGACGATAAGGCGGCGGTTTTTTCTGGTTGCCCGTTGTGATGGCCTGCCCATTGTCTGGCCGGAGCCGACTCATGGAGACCCAAACAGCCCAGAAGTGAAGTCCGGCAAACTGCTTCCATGGCGGACGGCTGCGGAGTGCATAGACTGGTCTATCCCATGCCCAAGCATTTTCGAGCGCAAGAAACCTTTGGCAGAGAACACCATGAAGCGGATCGCCAGAGGTATCTTCAAATTCGTGATCGATAACCCCCGGCCGTTCATCGTCAATTATAAGTTCCAAAATGAACCTGAAGGCGTTGATAAGCCATTAAGCACTGTAACATCAGTAAACAGTCATTACTTAGTTTCACCATTCATCGGCAGACAGTTCGGAAAATCAATCGGGCATAGCTATTGTGATCCTCTTGGTACAGTAACGGCCGGCGGCGGTGGCAAGTCTCAACTGGTGGCCGCATTCTTATCGAAGTACCACGGCGAAAAATCAAAGACCGACACCCGGGGGCAAATACTCGAGGACCCGATCCGCACCTTGGACACTTCCAACCGCTTTGGACTGGTCACGGCCAACATCATGAAATATTACGAAGGTGGCTATAAGGGACCGGGTGCTAGCCTGGAAGATCCCTTGCCGACGGTGACCACAAGGGATCATAACGCCCTGGTGACCAGCCATCTGCTCAAGCTGAGGGGCACCTGCCAGCACGGCCAGCCGGTCGATGAGCCGGTGCCCACGGTGACGGCTGGAGGGCTGCATGTCGGCGAGGTCAGGGCCTTCCTGCTGAAATATTATGGGACTGCGATCGGTCAGGGTTGTGATGATCCGCTGCATACCGTCACGACCAAGGATCGACTGGGGCTGGTGACCATCCATGGTGTGGATTATCAGATCGTCGATATAGGCATGCGCATGTTGGAGCCACGAGAATTATTCAGGGCGCAGAGCTTTCTGGATACCTACATCATTGGCCACAACAGCCAAGGTCATAAATTTAGCAAATCGATGCAGGTAAAAATGTGCGGCAATAGCGTACCACCGGTTCTCGCCGAAGCTCTGACTGGAGCGAACCTGCCGGAACTGTGCATGGATGTTAAGAGAGCTGCCCAGGGTTAACTTTTCCCATAGTGTGGATAAGAAAAAGTCGATGGAGGCGATGGCTATGAACGACCTTGCGCTCGTCTGGCTCAGATACATCCGCTGGCTGATCACTCCGGACGACCGGACGATCTGTCCGGAGATAGAGATTGTGCAATCTCACATGCAATATTTGAGAGCGAAGCAGGGGTGAGAGGATGGCTTGGATCTCGGTACACCAGCAAATCAGAGACCATAGAAAATCCAGGGAACTATTCCGCCTATTGAAGATTAGCCGGGCTGAGGCTATCGGTACGTTGGTGCTGATCTGGACGTGGGCGCTAGACAATTGCAGCAAGCGGGGAGAACTTCTGTCCGCAACGGTGGATGACATAGCGGAAGCCGCCTACTGGCGGGGCAACCCTGGCAGGCTTTATGAGGCTCTGGTTACAACAGGTTGGATTGACGAGATTGATGGGAAAATGTATCTGCATGACTGGTACGATTTCAACAAGCCCTTTTATGACTACATCACAAGAAAAGATAAGGATATTCTGCGGAAAAGAGAAGGGAAATTCCGTGGAAATTCCAGTGGAAAGTCGTCGGAAATTCCACCGGAAAACATAGGGAAATCTCTCGGAAATTCCAGTGAAGAATCCACGGAAAAAAATGTGGAATTCCATGAGTCACCTGCACCTGCACAAGTATTAAAAGATCTAAAAGATCCCCCCCTACCCCCCCAAGGGGAAAGTGTGCCCAATGACTTCACAAAAACCTTTTTCGGGGATCACGTCCTTTTGACCGTGGATCAGCTTAAACGCCTGGTAAGCAAACACGGCGAGGCAAAGATCACGGAGATGATCGAGATCCTCGACAGCACCCTCGGCTCCCACTTCGACGAGGCGACCGGCAGGTACCGCAAGCCGTATAACTACGCGTCGCATTACGACGTCCTGAAAAGTAGCGGCTGGGTGGACAAGGAATACAGGGCTCGCCATCCGGACAATAAGGCCTCACCTGGGCCTGCGGATAAAGAGGTCTACCACCCATCGGCGGAAGAACTGGAACACCTGCGAAAACTGAGGGAGAGACAGCATGGACCTATCCCAGGATCATGAGCCAAACGCTTCAGCCGCCGAGGCCGCCGTGCTGGGAGCCTTGCTCGGGGACATCAACCAGGCCGAGGCGATAAAATACGTCACGGAACTGGAGCCGGCCGATTTCTTCGAGGCAAAACACCGGGATATTTACAGCGCCCTGGTGGAGATCGTCAAGTCCGGCGCCATGCCCGATCTGGTGCTGACCTGCGAGAAATCCGGGTGCGATCCGGTATACCTGGTGCAGATGCGGTCTTTAGCCTGCATGCCCTCGCAGATACCGCACTACTTGCCTCTTCTGCACAAGGCCAGGCGAGGGCGGCTGATCAAGACCTGCATCAGCCAGGCCGAGGCTGCCCTCGCGCAGTCGGACGATTATGAGCAGGTCGAGAATCATATTATTGACACCCTGACCAAGAGCCGCCAGGCGAAGGACAAGATAGTGCCGGTCAATGAGGGCTTCGATATCGGCCGGGTATTGGCCGGCCAGGACACAATCAATAAGATTCCCACCGGCATAGACGACCTGGACGCAGCTCTCGGCGGCGGGATACAGTGCGGAGAGGTCTGTGTCCTGGCTGCTGACACCAGCACCGGCAAGAGCGCTGCAGGGATTAAGATCGCCCTCAGCGCCCTGGTCGCAAGCTGGCCGGTTCAGTATGAGTCGTACGAAATGAAGCGCCAGGAAATATGGCAACGGTCGCTCTCTTACTGGTCGGACGTTTCGATCACCAGGTTCCGGGACCGGACGTTCGGCATTTACGACAGCACCGCCTTGAAGCGGGCCGCTGCGGAGATGGAGCCCCTTTGGAAGTGGTTCACGGCCAACACCAAGAGCACGACGCCAGGGGAACTGATGAGCCTTGCCCGGCTGCAGCGTATGAAAACCGGCACCTTCCTGCTGATCGTGGACACGGCCCAGCGCATGCGGGTGGATGGCAAAAAATCAAAGTATGAGCGGGCATCAGAGATTATCCATGGCCTGAAAGATATCGCCCTGCAGTGCGAGATCCCAATTCTGGTCATGTGGCAACTCTCCAGGCCAGACAAGGCCACTAAGCCCGCCCAGCGCAAACCGCAACTTTGTGACCTGCGGGATACCGGCGAGGCCGAAGAGGTTGCCGACATAGTGATCCTCTGCAGCCGGGATAGCTATTATGACCGGAAGATCCCCATCGAGGCTGCCATGATGACCTTCGACGTAGCGAAGGGGAGGGACGGCTGCAAATTGGTGAAGGTAGAAGTGCCATGGCTCAGGCTCATATCCCGGAACTGGCGAGGGCGGGAGCCGGGGGAAGATTGAGAGAAAGCAGGACAGGGGCCTATCTGGCCCCTGTCCTGCTTTCGACGTACTCCCGGATTAACCTTTCACCGAAACAGGTCTCCGGTCTCGGCATCCTGGTGGTGAACGCTGTACGGTGTCAAGGTATTGTCCGGCAGGTGCAGCAGTACGACATTCGTCTCGATGGTCGCCGGCTCTTTCGGCAGTCTCCAGGATGCTAGAATCTCGTGGTTCATGGTGGTCTCCCCTTTCAGAATTTGGTTTCCTGCTTCCCCCTTGCGGGGGATTCGACCAGTTACCGGCTGGCTCTCGTCAGGCAGGTTATTTATTCGGTTTGACTGTGCTATCCTTGCAGACCCATCTATTTGGGCATTCCTCGCATCCTGACGGCTTGTGCATCTCGCAAAATGTCATTTTTGCATCCCCTTTCGTCTCTCTAATATCCGACTAGCCGATAACTTGCGGGAAATCCCGTTCAAATGCTTCCATTGCTGACTTATGCGCCGCCCTGAGTTCGGAAGTTGCTATTAATACCCATGCTTCTTTAGGTAGTTCGCCTGGGCGCTTAGACAACATCTCTTCTGCGATGGCTTCAGCGTCCCGCAGGATTTCATACTGCCGAAATGCTGCGATCATTTCGTCATCGCTTTCATAGTCGCTGTAAATCGCCATATCAAACGTGTCGTAGTGGGTAGCTATAATGTGATGCCCGCCAGTCTCAACAATATAGTGAGCGTCGGCGTGCTCTCTGTGATATTGCGCCCATTCCTGATCAGGATATTTCTCGGCATCCTCGTCACAACCACGGGCATTTGCAATGTACTGCTCAATATTAGTTTCGGTGGCCATACCGCCCAAGCGAGTGATTCCCTTTGCCTTTAAGATTTCGAGAGCCTCTACAAGTGTCATTTTATTTCCCCCTTCGTCTGTGGCTAGCATCTCCGTTCCTCCCTCTTAGTGTTAAGTATTCTTACCATCATCATGATAGCATGCAGTCAAATCATCTGTCAAGTATACTTACCGATATATTTTCATCCCCTGGGAAGAGGGGGGGGACTATAGGGGGGAGAGATAGGTAGCCTTTAAGTAACGTAATAGCTATTACCTTAGCGGCAGTAGCAATGTTGTAAAGCATCCTTGCTAGTTGACAATGCTGGTAAGTATGCTTACCATGAGCAGTAAGATGATATTTGCAAAAGCGGTTAGGAGCTTAGAGCCATGCCGGGAGAGGCGACCAAGTGGCAGAGAATTGACAACTTGAAGAAAGCGCCCGAAAAGGTCAAAGTAGCCCCCCGAGAGTTGACCTTAAAACAGGCACTTTTTTGCTTAGAGCACATCGCCAGTGAGGGAAAGGTCCAGGAGTCAGCGATAAAAGCCGGTTATAGCGAGGACAGCGCACGATCGATTGGGAGCCAACTGCTAGAAATGCCGAAGATACAGGCCCGTATCAAGCTACTTCAGAAAAATCGGGCTGCCAGACTGACCGTTGACGCCGATTTCGTGATCAAGGAGCTGCTGGCCACCCTCAAGAGCGCCCGCAAAGCTGGCGATCACGCCGGCCAGAACCGTGCCCTGGAGCTTCTCGGTAAGGCCCAGGGCATGTTCACCGATGGCAAGGCCGGAGCCCTGGAGGCCACGGTCACCGTCAATCTCAAGTTCCCGGCCAAGCAGCCCATCGACGTGCAGGCGCTGCCGGAGATAGACCCGGACGAGCAAGATTGAGAAGGTGGCCATGAGCAAGAAAGCCAGCAAATACACGCCGTTCAGGCTATTTTCAAACGGCTATCCCAAGACCTGGCGAGATGTTGTCGATAAGCCTAAAACAAAGATCACATATCCTCTATCAAAAAGGGATATCTCTTCAGACGCAAAATAAGGGGCATAGAAGCGGAGTATAAACTGAGGATATAGGAGATTCCCAGGATGGGTAGTTGCTCTCGAATTCAGCCCGAATTTTCACGCTGGTAAGTATTCTGACCAGTCATCTCACCCCCCAGATCGGCAAAGTGGGAGAGGTGGCCCTCAGCAAGGAAGGAAGGGTGGCCCAGATGAAACGTTACACTCACTGCCCGTATTGCGGGGTCAATGTCAGGAGCAGGCGGCTGGAATACCATCTCCAGCACTCGCATTGGTGGACGCACGCCTGGCGGCTGGCGATCTTCCATCCTGATCGGGACCAGGGCAGGGAAGCATGGCATTCCTGGTGATGGGGGGGTATGCGTCCTTGGCACCGGGGGGGTAAAGGATAGGCTACCTGTTTCGGTGGACACACATTTTTTATTCATAAATGGAGGTGCTTCCCATTTTATCCCAGATAAAGAGATGGCTGAGCGAGCGCCGTACGTGCAAGATCATCGTTCTGCTGAATCGGATTGAGGATGACCATTTTGACCAGATTGCGGATTATGTCAGGGGGATGCAGTGTGACAGATTATTTCACAAATACGGACCTTAATGACGGCACGGCGGGCGATAAATATGGCGCTGCTGTTGTCAGGCTCAGCGAAAAGGCTCCGGAGAAGTTCCGGCCATTCCTTGCCGTGCATGTCCCGAGCGGCGTTGTCACCGTTAAGCGCAACCCGGAACCGATTGAGGGCGGCAGTGAGGGGTGTTTCAGGTTCCGGGAATAGGTTAAGAAAATTGGCGGGCAGAGAAACGGAGGAGACCATGGCAGAGAAGGATTTAGGTATCACTGAGGTTAGGGGTGCTCATGCAAACATTCCCGACCTTCAGGTTTACGGCGATGGTGACACTTTCGCCTTACTGTGCAAGGCGTCCAGCCAGGAACAAGGTTGGATGAAGTCAACGAAGGTCTGCAATTTACCCAGCGGTTGCATTGTGCAGGTGACCACTCAGCAGAAGAATCCCGATGGCAGTTATGCGGTTGCTGAGGCGCTGGCATACGTTCCTGGGATGAACATGGACAAAGAGAGCAACCCCCGAAGGCTGGCTGCGATAAGTTCAATAAGCGAATCATCGGTTACCCGCAAGGGTTGATTAACACTGGCCTGCCCGCCAGTTCAATATCTGCTGCCAAGTTAGTAGATGAATAATTATTCAAAATAGGTTAGGAGGTTTGTCATGCCTAAATACCGCAAGAAACAAAGGTGAGTTCTATCCCTGCAAACCTGACATTTTCGATCAGACATACGAGAAGGTTGAGGATTAAACCGGAGTCCCACAAATTTTTTGGAGGAGGATGGAGACATATGTTAAAAACGGCGAAGTTCACTGATTTTCTGGGGAGTATGGTTTCGCTCAGGATTAAGCTAGGAGGGCCGGAATTAGACCCGATTCCAGTGTTCATGAACCCGAAAGACCGGCTTGATAGCAATGCCCATAACATCATCACAGGTAATGGCACTGTAGTTATCAGGTACTCAGATAATGTTCCAGAAGGTGAAATTTACATCTGCGAACCAATAAATATCCCGTGGGACGTGCGGAAAGAGATGAAAGTCGGAGAAAAAGCTTGGTTTGATGGTAAGCAGTATGAGATTACCGTTGCACCAAGCTCAAAAGATCCGTTTGCCCGTCTGTCGGTGGTTCCTCTCCACAAGGAACATTTCGCCTGGGATGATATTTGCCAGTGCTGGTACGACAAAAGGGATAACACTCCGGAAATGGAAAAACAGAACGAAGATTTTTTTCGGAGGGCGATAAATGATTACCGCCGACGTTGAAGTTCTACGCTCCCTCTGCCGGGAGTGGCAGGAAAGGCTGGGGCTGCTGCATTGGGACGTGAAGCTTTTCATTGTACGGCATTATGACTTCCCGCCCAACAGAATGGGTAATTGTTATTGGACAATGTCCATCCTTACGGCCACGATCAGGATCTTGCATCCCCAAGACTATGATCCTGCTGTCGATGAGGATGCAGACATGGAGCAGATCCTAGTCCACGAACTGCTGCATCTCCATTTTGCGCCATATGACCGGACGAGTAGCGCAGATAAAAACGAGATTGCCAGCGAGGGGATCGCCCAGGAACAAACTATCGAATTGCTGTCGAAGGCCCTGGTAAGTCTCAAGCGAGGAGTAGCCCATGGAAGTATCCCTGGCGTATGACCCCTACGAGAATCCGAAGCAGGTTCTTTTCCACGAATGCGACGCTGACGAGGTTCTATACGGCGGAGCGAAGGGTGGAGGCAAGCTTTTGGATATAAATACCATCATCCCTACCCCCTCTGGGTGGACCACTATGGAGAAGATTTTACCCGGAGATATGGTACTTGGAGAGGATGGGGAGCCGGTAGTTGTTCTGGCCCGGACTGCTGTCGTTAATGATGCCAAGTGCTATCGCCTGACATTCGATGATGGTACTCAGGTTGTGGCCTGCGCTGACCATCTCTGGAAAACCTACACCGCCAACGACCTCTGCAGACTTGTTCACCGCAGCGATGAATGGCGTGCGCGCCGCCGTGCCAAACGCCCTAGCAGAAGCAAGGGCAAAAGGCCAGATGTTGCGCTTAAAAACACTATCAATACGCCCCCGACACTTCCCCCGCCTACTGGAGATATTAGCACTACACAGGAAATAGTTGATACATTCACTGTAAAACATGGGGTTGTGCTCAAAAACCATGCGGTAATGAACACTTCTGCACTGGAACTGCCTGAGCAGAGGCTGCCGCTAGACCCTTATATTTTAGGTGCATGGCTAGGGGATGGCACTACTAAAGCGGGAGCAATTACTACCGCTGATGAAGAGATGCTGCAAGAGTTTCTAGCTGCAGGATTCAAAACTAATTATCATCAACGCTACACTTATGGCGTTCCTGGTTTAGTTACTAAGTTGCGAGAGATAGGAGTTTTCGGCAATAAACACATTCCCATGGTCTACAAACGTGCGTCTAAAGAGCAGAGGTTATCCCTACTGCAAGGACTCATGGATACGGATGGATATGCACGGAAGCATGGAGGATGCGAATATACGACCGTGTTGCCCGAATTGGCAACAGATTTTAAAGAATTGGTGGTTTCTCTCGGATGGAAAGCCTGCATCCGGGAAGGGTTAGCCAAGCTAAACGGGCGTGTGACAGGCCCTAAATATCGGGTTGTATTCACCCCTGACGAGTATGTTTTCAGACTGCCCCGCAAGAAAGAGGCGCAATCGCTATCTACAAGCTATGTGCAGAGGGCAAAACACCGCTTTATCGTTGCCTACGAAGAAGTGCCCAGCGTCCCCATGCGTTGCATCCAGGTATCCGGCAATGGAATGTACCTCTGCACCGAGTCCATGATCCCTACTCACAATAGCTGCGCCCTGGTGATGGACTGCTTTGCCTACGGGATGACCTATAAAGGGGCCGTCTGCTACCTCTTCCGGGAGACTTTTGACGAGCTTGAGGCCAACCTGATAACGGAGTGGAAGGCGAAAATCCCCCAAGAGCTCTACAAGTACCATGAGAGCAAGCATATTGCGACTCTGATCAACGGCACGAAGGTCTATTTCCGGTTCTGCGACTGCGTTGAGGACGCCGCCAAGTATGACGGGCGAAGCATCGACTATATCGGTGTCGACGAGCTTACCAAGCATCTCCAGGAAGAGATCCAGATCCTTCTGTCCTGCCTGCGGTCCCCCCGGGGATACCCGCCAAGATTTAGAGCCACCAGCAACCCCGGCCAGAAAGGCCATAAATGGTGCAAAAAAAGGTACGTCGACCCCACCAGAAAGGGCGCTCGCATGTACCGGGACAAGAAAAACGGCAACTCTATCGCCTATATTCCGGCTACCGTCTACGACAACAAGATCCTCATGCAAAACGACCCCGCCTATGTCAAGCGTCTGGAAAACCTGCCTCCGGCCAAGAAAAAGGCCCTTCTGCACGGCGATTGGGACGCCTACGAGGGGCAGGCTTTCGAGGAATTTGACAAGAATGTGCACGTCATCCGGCCCTTCGTCATTCCCGATCACTGGCGCCGGTGGATTACCTGCGACAACGGCTATGCAGACCCCTTTGCCTGGTACTGGTTCGCCGTGGACGAGGACGGTTTTGTGTATATTTACCGGGAGTATACCCGCAAGCGGGACGATGAGAAAATCTTTTACTCCGATCAGGCCAGGCGCGCGGTGGAGCTTTCGACCTTCACCAGATGGGAGCCGGTTGCCAGGCAGGACGAAACGCTCGTTGAGATTTGGGATTTCATCGTGGCCGGCCACGATGCGTGGTCGACCCACCACCGGGACGTTGAGGGCAAGACCCTGATCGATTACTACGAGGAAGGGGGGCTGCACAGCTTCATCCGGGGGGACACCGATCGGAAGATCCGCAAGGGAACCTGGCACGAATACCTGCGCCCGTTTAAAATCATCGACCCGGAGAGCGGGGAGGAGATCGTCACCGCCAGGCTGCGTATTTTTGACACCTGCCGGTATCTGATCACGTCGATTCCGCAGCTCCAGGAAGATGAGATGGACGCCGACAAAGTATCTGACGCCGCAGGTTCTGACAACCATGGGTATGACAGCGCCGGTATGGGCCTGGTGGCCTACCATGCGGAGCTGTCCAGGGCGCCGGAGAAGGAAAAGACCAAGATGCAGAAGTACAAGGAGAAGCTGGCCCGGCAGGGGCAGTATGACGATATGCACGCCAGGGCGCTGAACAGCTAGGAGGAGGAAAATGCATAACATTAAGCGATTCCTTGCCAATTTCCTGTTTCTGATGATGGCATACCTCAGTCTTTATGGGCGGTCTAAAAGCAAGTCGTGGATTTGGCTACATTGCACCATTCCTTGCCTGGTATTCGCGTGGAAGATGCTTGAATTTGATACTTTAAATTGGCACGGGCGCCGAGATAATTGCGTAAAACCAAAGGTGCAATCCCAGAAAGAACTTGACTCCGCCGATTGGGAGAAAAAATTAGATGAGGCTCATTGATTGGTTTTGCTGGCTCAGATCGTATCTGTACATCCGCTATTTCGGGCACCGCCGAAGAATGCCTTTTTAGGAGGGCTTAATGAAAATCCAGCATAACCGTTGCTCCCTCTGCAACCGTAAATCCAATAGGCTCACCGAAGGCATCATCATGGCCGACTTGAAGGCCATGATCTGCCCTTCCTGCTTCTGCAAGCTCAAAGAGCATGTGGAGCTGCGCGGCCAGCTTTTACACATCACTATAAAAGAATACCGGGAAATGGTCCGGGTGCGGGAAATGATGAAGGCCCAGACCGCTTTTCAGAAGGATTTTGATAAGAATTATGCGGATGTCGTCAGAGTTTTGGGTAGGCCGCTGCTTCGCCAGCATCCTATAACTCTATCGGAAAGGAGAATCGTCGCAAATGGCTAAGTCGGGCAACAGCAAGAAGAAAGTCAAGGCCGCCAGGTCCAGCATTCCCGGTCCCACCAACGTGACAAGTCCCGGGTCTATTGGCATGGTCAAGCATCCGAGACGCGGCACCAGCACTAAGGGATCGACTCCTGCAAGCCGTAATCCCAAGCGGTCTGCTCTGATCCCCGGCAAATAACCATGGCCAGCATACGAGTGAAGAAACCCACAGTTTCAAAGGCCAGGATCAGGAAGCCGAGGGTGCCCAAACCCAGGGCGCCGAAAGTGCCGAAAGCATCAAGTTTCAACTTTTCTAAAGTGTGACCAGGCAACGCTATCCACCAGGAGGAGGAGCAAAATGTTCGTGCCGATCAAGATTCACCGGAAAACCATGGGAATTACCTGCGATTTCGGTCTCTGTGAGCCTGAAGGACCAGGAGCGCAAAACCTGCCGGCCTGTTGCGCCCTGAACGTGAACCCGGATAACGGGCGCACCAACGTCTATATCTGCAAAGGCCACATGGTAGGGCTGATCGAAGCCATATTCGACGATGATGAGTTCGGCCCCATCGCCAGGAAGATCGCCAAGGAAAAGATAGCCGAGTACGCGGAGGCCGATGCCCTCGCCGAGGAAGAGGCGATTGCCGCTGAAGAGACTGCCAAGGAGGCGGAGCTTGCTGCCAAGGAGCCAACGGTGTATCTCTGCTCCAAGTGCGGCAAACCGCTCAAGAATCCATCGGCGCGCAGGATACATGAGATCCATTGCAAGGGGATAGCAGAGGCTGCGGTCATGGACATGGACCCCGTTGGCGAGCAAACCGGGGGAGAAGGGCCAGGGTATTAGCATGAATGGGGCTGTCTATCAAAAACAGGTGGATAAATTCATGAAGATATATAGATATGCCCCGGTGCCGGAGCTTTTAGATGCGCAGAGTCGAGCTGATGATCTTCGCCGCGTTAATGGCCCCACCTATGAGGCTGTAGCCCGGTGTGAGGTCTTGCATGATCTTCTAAAGGAGCGTGTAGTGATATGAGCACCTGGCTACCGCCTATAATCTTTTCCGCTCTCTGGCTTACTTTTTTCATTGTCGTCGAAGTAGATCACTTTAAGCAGATGATGAGGATTACGAGCCAGCAGGCAGAGGAACGCGAGAAGCTCTACCGGCTGATCAAGGCCGAGACCCTGACGGACTACACAAGCAATGTGAGCACCGAGCTTCCGAAAGGCAGAAGCCCCATTCTGGAGAATCTCAGGCGCGGCCTGGGCATGGAAAGAGAGGATTGACATGCACCCATTCTATGTCAAGCATAAGGAAACCGGCGACGAGTTTCTTGTCCTGGAACTGATCACGGCGGCCAAGATTCAGGGTATTCAGGTTCAAATAGCCGTCAGATACTTCGCCTTCGATGCGGCCGGTAATGACATGACGCTGGACCCGGATACCGTCGAGTTCATCGGCCTGATGCCGCCGCCGAAAATCCAGCACCAACCGGCGCAGCAAAAACCGGAAGGCGTGTTGATATTGCCGTATCACCGTTGAGGGGATGATCCTGTGAATTGCATCGATCCTGAAAGGCGGGTCTTTCTCGGTGTCAGCGACGAGGAAAAGCAGATGCTCGATGCCTGCCGCTCCCTCGCGTTCGGCAGGGTCGAAGTCATGATCAAAGACGGCAGGCTGATTCGCATCGTCAGAAGCGAGAGCCTGTTAATGGCGACAAAAGAACCTGAAATAGAAAACTCTCTTGACAAAATATAATCTACCGTAATACTCTTTAACTGAACAACTGAATAATTCCCTACGGAGGACCCGCGGGAAGTTTCGCCAGCGCCCTTGATGAGATGGCACTTGGTGAGCTTCCCGTTTTTGTTTGTCCAAGCGGAGGACGCCATGAAAGATTCCATGCTGTCAGCGGTAAAAAGAGGCATATCCCGGATTGTGGTCAGAACGAAGCCTACTGACTTCGGCTATCCGTCTGACCTGGTGAATTACGTCGATAATGAATTCGAGCGCCGGCGCAATGAGCGCAGACCCTTCGAGCTTCAATGGCGCCTCAACATGGCTTTCATAGATGGCAATCAGTACATGGACATCAACGCCGCCATCATGGATCTGTTCGAGATCCCCAAGCTCTACTGGTGGCAGGAGCGGGAAGTATTCAACCATTGCGCTCCCATCATCGAGACAAGAATAGCCCGCACGTCCCGGATGCAGCCAATACTCAAAGTGCGTCCAGCCACAAGCGAGGATTACGATCTCTCCGGAGCCAAGGTGGAGACCCGGCTCCTTGATTATTTTCTCAATGAACGGCTCACCAAGGATGATAGAAATACCCTCTTCCAATGGATTGAGGGCTGCGGGACGGCATTTCTGAAGCCTATCTGGGATTCCAGCCTCGGACAGCAGATCGGCATGATGACCGTCAAGGGAGAATTTCAGGACGTTACAGCCGGCCATTTGCTGGACAAGGAGAAGGATGAAAACGGCCTGGGCTTCAAAGACCCGCGGGATATGGACAAGAGGCTCAGAATCGATGACGCCGGGAAGAAGATCGCTGACGATATCGGCGGCAACCTCTCCCCCGAGGAATTTGAAAAGCAGCACCTTTCCGTCGAGCAGAAAAACGGCGGGATCGTGGCCGGCACACTTGAGCCGATCTACGAGGGCGATATTGATTGCATAGTGGTTCCCCCTTATGAAATATTCCCCGATTCCTGCTGGCATCCCACCACAGACGATTGCCGGAAGATCATGCACGCCAGAGCCTACCCTGTCGATGAAATCTATGAGACGTACGGTGTAAAGGTGGATCAGGAGCCGGTGGACAGCTACAAGATACAGACAACCACCCTCGGCCTGGCCGGGCTGGGCTATGGCTTCTACAATTTTAATCAGACCGTGAGCAAGATCGAGGGCTACGCCGTGCTGAAAGAGGAATACGAGCAGCCATCCTCTGCTTATCCGGACGGACGCCTGATCGTTGTGGCCGGTCACAAACTCCTGCATGTGGGTACATTGCCTTACCGGGTCGGCCCGGATAACAAACCGGATATAGGGCTGACGAAGATCGACTGTCTGCGGAGGCCGGGCTGCTTCTGGGGGCGGTCCATCATCGAGCGCCTGATCCCGGTGCAGCGACGGTACAACGCCGTGAGAAACAGAAAAGCAGAGTTCTTGAACCGGGTGGCTATCGGCCAGGTAGTGGTAGAAGAAAACTCCCTGGACGTTGACAACGCAGCGCAAAACGCCGGTTCTCCCGGCTTTATCTGGGTCAAGAAAAAGGGTTTTGACGATCCCCACTTTATGACGACACCTTCGCTGCCTGTTGAGTTCCGGGAAGAAGAGGCGGCGCTGCTGGACGAGTTCACTTACATCTCAGGCGTCAGCGAGATCACCCGCCATTCCGAAGCGCCTCCGGGCGTCAAATCCGGTATCGCTCTCTCCATCGCCATAGAGCAGGACGACACCCGCCTGTCCCATACCGTAGGCAACTACGAGAACGGTCTGGTGGATTGCGGCAAGCAGATTTTGCGGCTCTATCGCCAGTTCGCTACCCAGAAGAGATTGCTACGTACCGTAGGGCCGGACCTGGAGCTTGAGATCATGCAGTGGGATAACCGGGACGTGCGGAGCGACGACATTATCGTCGAGACTTCGGCCATGCTTGCCGAGACCCCGGCGCAGCGCCGGGCCATGGTGTTCGACATGCTCCAGAGCGGCCTGTTTAATGACCCCGACACCGAGAAGCTGACGAAAGAGGGACGCGCCAAGGTCCTTGACCTGATGCAGTTCGGTCATTGGGAATTGTCCGATTCCACCGATGCCCGGCAAATCAGCAGGGCAGAGAAAGAAAACCGCATCATGGCCCAGGGCATCATGCCGCAAGTCTCCGATATAGACGACGACATAATCCACGTCACACGCCACAACAATTATCGCCTCACCGATGAATACGAGGCGATGAACAAGCAGGCCGGTGGCCAGTTGGATCTGATCTACAAGATGCACACACTGGCTCACTTGCAGAAGATGCACGGAGAGGCGCAGCCTCAGCAGCCGTCCTTAGGCCCGGTCGGCCAGGGACAGCCTCAGCCACAGCCACAAGCGGCAGGAATGCCGCCACAAATAGCAGCAGCCATGCCGCAACAAGCGGCGGCACAAGGAGGAGTAGCGTAAATGGGAGCAGATGGAAATTCTGAGGCAATTGAGCAGCCAACCGCAGAGCAGTTAACCAATTTCTTCACCGAGCAAGGATTGGGAGAGGATGTCACTCCTGCAACTCCTACGGAACCGGCACCGGCAGCAACGACGGAACCGGCTCCAGCCACGCTGCCAGCCACGACTGAACCGGCCACAACGCCGACTGATACAACGCCGCAGACACAGGTATC
>JAHFCR010000040.1:16255-17165 GCA_023249405.1 Peptococcaceae bacterium
CGCCGCAGCCGGATACAGCAGCGCAAATAACAGCAGTCATGCAGGCTCAGGCTCAGTTAGCTCAATCAGTCCAACTACTGGCGCAGCAGATGCAGGCAATGCAGCAGCCCCCGGTACAGCAGGGAGCGCAGCAAGCTGCCCCTCCGGCAGCGGCGCCATCACCGCCTACCATGGATCTCTCGAAGCTGATCGAGATACCCGACGAACTGCAGCAAGAATTTTCCCAGGCTAGGGAGAGTTTCGATACCAAAGCCGAAGCCACGGCGCTTGCCAAGATCAATGCCTGGCAGTTAGGAAAGGCTGACGAGATCAGGCAGGCGGCGGCGCAGACACAGATGGAGCAGCAAACCCAGGCTCAGGCGGCCAAGAATGAATCCCTGGCCCGCGGGTATGCCATCTTGAGCAAGAAGTACGGTCCCCAGCAGGTGGAAGCCCACAGCCAGGAGATCGTCGATCTGATGCTCAAGGAAAGCCCGGAACTGAAGCGCATGCTGGATGCCGATCCTGAAGCTGCATTGGTATCGGCGTTTGAAATCGTGAACAGCCGGGCGGCGGCAAAGAATGTACCCCCGGCACAGGTGCAGGTGACAGATGTTGCAAAGCTGATCGCTGACCCGGCGATCAAGGCGGCGATAAAAGAAGCTATAAGGGATGAGGTCACCACAGAGTACTTGCAGTCCGTCAAGGACGGGCAGCCTCCCGCTGTAATGGGTGGCGCGGCAGGCGGCGGGCGTCCCCCGATGGCCGCTCCGGAAGATCTGCAGGACCTTGACGCCTCAATGAAAGCCTGGTTGAGATCCGGCATGATTTAATCATGCCCGCTATGGTAAGTAAACTTAACAAAAATACGACCAAGGAGTGAATCATAAATGCCGACAAACCCGAACATCACTGGTCTTACAAGCGCAGC
>JAHFCR010000040.1:17175-19687 GCA_023249405.1 Peptococcaceae bacterium
AGCTAAACATCGGAGCAAGCGTCGTATTCGCACAGTTCGAAAGAGGAAAAGAGGGAGTCGTAGGTAGCTCAATCACCATGGCCCTCCGGTTCGGACGCAACGGCGGCTATGGCGCCGGTTCTGACATCAGTCCCCTGCCGGTCACCAACAGCCGGCAGACCTCCCAGGCGGTCTGGCAGACCAAAAACCTCTATGCCCGGATTCAGCTATCCGACAAGCTCCTGCGGGCATCCCGCTCCAACGTGGGAGCCTTCGCCAATATGTTCAAACAGGAACTCCAGGATTGCCAGGATGACGCCAAGGAAAACGTGGCCCGTTCTGTATTCTTGGACGGCTCTGGCGTACTGGCCGCCATCACCAGCATCTCCGGCGCTCCGACATATGTCGTAGGCCCCTATTCAGCCTTCACCAACTATACCGTTGGCGGAGTTGACGTGCTGGCCGAGGGCATGTTGGTGGACGTGTGGGCGGCAGCCTCGTATCCGACCACCCAGCGCAACACGCCTGGCACTCCGTACCAGATCACTGCCGTCAACAACGCTACCGCTTCGGTCACCCTGAACGCTTCCATCAGCGGCGGGGCCAATGGAGACTACATCGTCGTCCAGAACGTGGCCTCCGGCACCACCCTTAACGGGGAGATCACCGGTCTCGGCTCCATCTTCAACAACGGCAACACCCTCTACAACATCAACCGCGGCAGTAACTACTGGTTCAACTCCCAGGTGCCCACGGCGATCAACGGAGAGATTTCGGAGGTCGTGATCCAGGCCGGGATCGACAACAGCCGGAAGTATGCGGCCGGTCATATCAAGTTCATCGTCGCATCCTTCGGCGTCCGGCGAGCCTACCAGTATATGCTTCAGAGCCAGAAACGGCAGGTGAACACCCTCGATCTCAAGGGCGGCTGGAAGGGGCTTGAATACTCGGGCGGGGAGAAGTCCATCCCGATCACGGCAGACCAGTATTGCCCGAACAATTCCATGTTCCTGCTGGATACGGACGATTTCAAGGTCTACGAGCTTGAGGACTGGACCTGGATGGACGAGGACGGTGCGATTCTCGCCCGGGTGTCTAACGTGCCCGCGTACGAGGCAACCATGGTCAAGTATTGCGATCTCGGTTGCCAGAAGCCGCGTGCCCAGGTCTGGCTGCAGGGTATCACTGAGCACTAAAAAGGTTTCTCCTCCTGGTGGCTCCCTTCGGGGGGCTGCCAGGAGATTAAATTAAACGCTCAAGGAGGCAAAGATTATGCCTTTTGACATGAGAGTGGTTTGTCCGGGGATGCCGACCAACGATTTCCCGATTATCAGCCCTGGCTACCCGATCACCAAAATATCGGCGGCCTACACTGTAAAAAATACAGATACGGTGATTCTTTGCACCGCGTCCTCCGTCTACACGGTTACGCTACCACAGGGCGCCGCCTATGCCGACAAGGTCTTTGATGTGGTGAAGGACGCCGGGGCCAACGCCATCACCGTGGCCGGCGCTTCCGGGCAGATCAACGGAGCCGCCAATGATACTCTTGCGGCGAGCGCCTACCACTGCGGCAGGTACATCTCGGACGGCACCAACTACACGAAAATCGGCGGGTATTAAAGACATGAGGGGGAGCGCCAAACTCCCCCTACTGCCTTTCTAATGAGAGAAATGAGGAGTTGATCGTATGCCAGATCCGGCTTCTATCGTACAACCGTTTAATATACCAGTTTTGAACCCTGCCCAGGTGTGGTTCAGCCAGCCTTACAGTAGGCTGAACAACAACCAGGTCCATGATGCTGTCCGGCTGCTCATCTTTGCAAACTACGGCCTTACGGCAGCCATCGAGCACAGCGATGACGGAAGCACCTGGCCGCCCCTCTGGTCGCAGGCCAACACTGCCGGGCAATTGTTGGACTCCGGCTGGATTGCGCCCGCAAAGAGATGTTTTCACATCAAGATCACCAACGGCGCGACTCAACAGGGCGGCGACATCTACGCCAACGCGCAATTCGTAAATCCGGGGGCTATAGATTCCCGGCTGCTGCTTTTCATGCAGGAACCAGCCACAAATAACGACATGCCTAATCCTCAGAAGCAGATCGCATCCTGGCCTTACGGTTCTTTTGCTGTTACCGGCAGCGTGCAGCAGTTGAATGTTTTGACTATCAATGCAAAGCGAAGGGCGTATCTCATCAACAGCACTCTCAACCAGACCCTTACCGGCGTCACCTTACAACCTTTCGCGGCGTTTGGGTTATCCGCTTTTGCCGGGTTTGGCGGGGAGCCTACCAACCCCAGACCACAGACTATAGCCTCTCTTCCAGCCGGAGTGTACCCTGCTGGGGACAGCAGTCTTGTAGCGGATTCAATTCTTCTGTCCTTCACCGTGGGCACGGTTCCAACTGCCGGAGCTTTGACGGTATCGACGCTTGAAGTGCTGTAGGGGAGGGTGAGAGCGTGGATCAATCTTTCAGAAATGAGGTTCTAAGCCGGTTATCAAGTAAATCCTGGCTTACGCCGGTGTTCG
>JAHFCR010000040.1:19697-29039 GCA_023249405.1 Peptococcaceae bacterium
CGACATAGCAAACCGGATCAGAGAGATCGATCCGACCTTGTTCATCGTACGGAATAACCTTGGTCCCAACTACGAGGTTCATAGCACAGCCCATTTCCCCCATACCTACGCCTGGACGGTGCCCTGGAAGGACCTCGATAGCCGTGTCCTGGACAAGGCCAGGGAGAACACCGTGGAGCGCAGCAACGAGGCTTTTGCGGCCATCGACGAGCACAATCGGAGGCACGAGGCGAGCATGCGCCGAGCCTACGAGAACCGGATTGAAGTGCTGGCCAAGGAGACTAGAAAGGAATTTGCAAAGACCGCCTGGGAGGTTCTCTGATGCCTTCATACCAGTACCTTACGACCGTTGCCGATGCAGCCAACTACGCCTCTACTCAGTTGATCAAAAAGACAATTCCCCTTACGGATGCGGTTCCCTGGACCAATGACTGCATGCAGACGGAGTTGCTGGATGACGCCTGCCTGTTCAATAACCTGGTGATCAACAATGCTCAGTACAACATCGGCTACGCTCTGCCGGCAGACTTCATCCGGGTATATAAGGTCTACGACAGCAATGGAGATGATTTCAGCGACTATGAGTGCGACAGCGCCAACATCTGGTTCGATTACGGCGCCTCGGTTTACACGGTGCGCTACTACCAGATACCGCCGATAGTCTCAAATATGTCCGGGACGGATAATCTGCCCTGTCATCCCCTGATCGCCAACGCGGTGCCCTACTACTACGCCTATCGGTTCAGCAGCGTGGACTATCCCACTGACAAGGACACCAGCCAACGGTACGGGGAGTTCAAGATGAAGGTGGCTTTCGCCCTGGATAGGATGCAAAAACGTATGAACAGGAACATCCAGGTCAGCAGTTTCAGATGAGAGGGGGAGATCAAAATTCCTAAAGGATATGTGTCAGTAGCACAGCAGGGGCTTTTTCACAGTTCCAACAGCCCTGTAAGCAAAACAGAGGTCAAGAAGTTTGATAAGGAATCAAAAGGCAAGACAAATCTTCCCTACCATGTGAAGAGGAAGAGGAAAGCAACCAGAAGGAAGGCCGCAACCAGAAGGACGCGATAAAACCATGCCGCAGTTCCAGGCTCTCCGTTTTGAAGATTTCAGCGAGGGGCTGATCGACCGGGTTCTCGATTCCAAGGTGCCGGTCAATTCGACTCAGGATTGCTTGAACTTCATCGGCTGGAAAGTGGGGGCCCTGAGCAAGAGAAACGGGCAGGCGCACCTCAGCGCATCCCCATTGGCCGGCGCGATTCAGGGCCTCTATGCCTGCTACATCGGCGGGGTGAGGCAGATTCTGGCCGTTGCCAACGGCAGCCTCTACTACTGGACGGGAACCGCCTGGTCATCCATCTACTCCGGCCTTTCGACCACAGCCATGGTACAATTCGAGACCTTGATCAACCAGGTTGTGGGTTCTGACGGCGTTCATCAGCCGTTTCAATATACCGGCTCAGGAGCAGCAACTGCATTGACGGGGGCTCCGGTCGACGGGCAGTTCCCGATCTTTTTCAAGGATAAACTCTTCATGGTTCCCAAGAGCGACCCCTCGAACCTGCGATGGTCTGCCGACTTTTATCCCAGCGATTGGAGCAATACTCAAAACTTCTGGCAGATCAACCAGGGCGACGGTGACACGATCACGGCGCTGATCGTTTTTCTCAGCGATCTGGTGGCCTTCAAGCGTTATTCCGTGCATGTGCTCAAAGGAGCGTCTCTTGAGGATTTCTCCATGACCGATTACCAGACCGGGATCGGTTGCGTGGGGCCGCGGGCCTGCTGCCAGTTCAACGATGTCGTCTACTTCGTGTCCGATGACGGCCTATACGCTTTCAACGGCGTGGACGTGGCAAGCATCTCCTATGACCGGATTCCCAACTGGCTTATGAATAACGTCAACAAGGCCGCTATCGCCAATGCGGCCTGCGGGGTATGGCGAAACTGGATCTGGTTCGCCCTGCCGATAGGAGCCTCTTCGACGCCTAATGCGGTGCTGCTCTATATACCTCCGGAATCAGGCGCCACGGGGGGCAAGTTCTTTCCCCTGAGCGGGATAAGCGCCCAGGCGTTTTTAAGCTACAAAACCGGCTCCGGTCTGGCCTTCTATGCTGGAGATCCGTCCGGGTATGTCAATCAACTGGATGTAGGCTCAAGCGATTTCGGCAACCCGATCTCCGCTTACTGGATTCCTCCTACGGTGGACAAGAATATCGGCTCCTACAAGTATTTGAGGAAGGCCTCTATTGCCGACACTCCGGGTTACGCCACGAGGGCGGATCTCTTTGCCGCCGTGGACGACTCCGGTTCCTATATCCAGGCAACGGCAGACGCGTCACTGTCAGATAGCATGCACCAGGTTTTCAGGATTCCCAGCATTTATAGGTTCCATCAGTTGCAGGCCAAAATTTCACATAATTATCTGGGATCTTACGAAATGCGAAGTCTGGTCCTGGACATTGCATCCAAGACCGGCTCGATATTATCGGAACCATAGTCTCAGGCAAGAGGGGCGCGATTCTGACATGGGCAAAGCGGTAGGCGTGACCCAACTCCCGATAACCATAACTTCAGGCCTGAACCAGGCGCAGCTTCTTACTGCCCTGCAGCAGAACTTTGATGCGCTTGTGCAGGGCCTGCAGAGGACGCAGGGCTACATCAACAACTCCGTGGCCCCGGCGATCAATCTGAGCTCTATCGCCAACTCGGAGATCTTGGGTTCGCAGATCGCGGGATTCAGCCGGCCTTCGCCTGCCTACACCGAAGAGGGCGTTGCTGTCGGTACGCACATTCCACGGTACGAGCAGATCGATCAGAACGATTGGTTTTATGGGCTGCTGATGGAGGAAGGCACGACCAACCTGCTCACGGCGAACCAGAGCAGCATGGAGACCGACCTGACAGGTTTTTCCGCATGGGGCGCTACTACTAATCCAACATTGACAAGAGATACGAGTACCGCCTGGACAGGAACAGCTTCAGCCAAAGCCGTTGCAGTAGGTAACGGCAGTTTCAACATTTATACAAACACAATTGCAGTTTCCCCAAGTCTTCCTTACGCTTTCAGCACCTACGTCAAAGGACTGGCGGCTGTAGGTAGAACAGTACAAATAAAACTTAATTGGTACAATAGTGGAACTCTTCTTTCATTAATTTCTGATGATTATATCTTAACTTCTTCTTGGCAGAAGATTTCTTTAGCCGGGATTTCTCCAGGCAATGCTAACGGTTGTATTTTACAAGTTGTAGTAATAAATGGACTCACAAATGAAATACTGTGGATTGATGGTCTCCAGCTTGAGCAAAAAGCTTACGCCACTTCCTGGATTCTCGGCGGTACCACCCGCTCCCCCGAAACCATGATCATCCCCACGGCTGGCATCTTAACGCCGGGGAATTGGACGGTGGAATTTGTTTTTAAGCCTACGTCTGTTATGAATGCTGGAGGCAACAAAGGGCTTCTCGCCATTGATATTGATGGCAATAACTATTATCACTTATTTGTGGATGTAACCGGAGCGTTAAGATTTCATGTAGCCTCTGGCGGGACGCAATACCAAGCTGACTCAGGCGCAGGCTTTATAACTCAGGGAAGCACATACGTGATCATGATTTCCTGCAATGGCTCTACAATGCTCACCTGCTGTAATGGCAACCAGATCAGAAGCAGTTCCTATATAGAGCCGGTAGGCGCATTACCTACATTTTTTTATGCTGGCAGTTTAACAGGGGGGACAACTCCTGCCAACGGCATCATCGACGACCTTCGCATCTCCAACGTGGCCCGCACCATCACCGACCACAAGAACTATATCAGCAGCAACCGGCCCCTGCCGGTGGACGCCGACACCACCCTGAAGATGGACTTCGATCAGACGCTGCGGCAGACCTCAGTGCAGCGCCTCACCAACATCCAGGGGACCTTCGTTGTAGCTGATGGCTTGACCACCAGTGATGCGAGCAAGGCGACTCATATCGTGCCTTCTGGCTGGACAACGGCAGAGGCCACGATTATGCAGGCGATGAGCGAGCTTCCGGCGACGGGCGGGAGCATCACTCTGCTGGACGGGACGTTTTGGGTGGATGATTCGACAACCATTCCTACAAGCAATATTAGTTTATATGGCCAGGGTCAAGCGACAGTTATAACTTCCTCTGTTTATGTAAATACCGCAATTCAAGATAACTCGGCATTAATGAATACAGGTATTAATTTATCAAACATTGTAGTACAATCAACGCATTTTATTAGGCCGATAGCATTTAACACTGTAAGTGGCGGGTCTATAACAAATGTAACTGCAGGAGCCATAAACCTTGCAGGAAATAATAATATAATAACTGGATGTACTGCACACATATACATAACTTCAAATAATAACACCATATCAAACAACCAATGCAATAACTTTCAGGGTTCAGGGATAGAGACTGATGGGTCATATAACACCATATCAAACAACCAATGCAATAACAATGCTACTTATGGAATTTATCTTTCTAACGGGGCTAATCATAATAATTTGAGCGGCAATGGTTGTAGCGGCAATGGTACCTTGACCAATAACCATTATAGTAATATAGCGTTATTTAATGCAAGCTATAACACTATTCAGGGGAATACATGCAGAGAAGGCTCAAATTCTAACAAACCGAATTATGGAATATGGGTGTCCAATAGCGGTTGCACTTCCAATCTAATATCATCAAACGACTGTTATACAAGCGGATTAACAGCGGGAATTTCCGATGCCGGAACCTCGACAAACTTTGGCTCCGGCAACAGGGTTAATTCTGGGGCGTGGTCGACGACGCCGAGTTGATAGTCAGCGTCCAATGATATTGATCGATGAGATTAAGGTGATCTTGGAGAAGAATATTAGCGCCTATAAGAGCATGCTGTGCTCCAACAATGCCATATACGTCAATAGAACCCGTTCCTAAAGGATGAGCGCCATTAGCATCGATAATCTCGGGATACGGTATTTGATAAATATATGACACAGTTTTGCCTGATGCTTGAGGTACTAAGACAGGGCCTTTAAGAGGATGGTAACCAAGATTCTTCAGATAATCGTAAGGAAAAGCGGTCATGGATGCTCCCGTATCTATTATGGATTTAATTGGAGAGGAACCATTGATCGATACGCTCGCTTGAATAAAAAATTGATTGACGAGATTTGACTTTTCCCACAGTACATCGCCTTTGTAGACATATGGCTGTGGGGAATCTCCCCAAACAGGATTCGTAAATAACAAGCAGAACAGCAGCACCATCGTGATTACCAGCTTTTTCATGGCAGCACCTCCCTTTGTTAAGTATATATTACACACGTTTGGGATTAATGGTCAAGAGGTGAACGAGATGTATTTTGTGATCAATGATGGTCAATGCGTATTCCCCCTATACATCGTGGCGATCACCGATCCTGGCGGTATGGATCTTACTCACATCCCATTTAAGCCGGATCCGGATACGGGCAGTTTCATCATCTATTTCGACGACGATCTTACTTACCTGAAGACGCTTCTCGATGCTGGGCAGGTTGTCTACCAGGTGAGTGACTACGCCCCTGATCCTGCCATAGTCTCCAAGGCGCAGGGCGTGGTCTTTCAGAATTGGTCGGAATGCTACGGTTATTTGGTCGATAATATCACTCCTCAGCGCCTGGTAACCTCTCAGCGGGATCAGCTAATCCAACAGCTTCAGGCTAATATAGAGGCTTTGCAAAAGCAGGTAAACGGTTCATGATAAAAGATGGGGGGCAATAAATATGGCAGGGTCTGTCACCAAAACAGCCGATGATACCTATAAAACATCAGACGGCAAGACATTTACAGGTTCAACCGCTCTGTCGCAAGCGGTCAGCCATCAACAGGTTGTCGATAGCAAGTCTTCATCATCCAGCAGCAGTAGCAGCAGCACTAAAACATCGACACCAACGAGCACCAGCACTGGGTCTAAAACAACCGCTAGCGCGGGTAAAGTGACGTATGGGCCAAGCCCCTTAGGCGGGAACGCGTATAATACGAGCGATGGCAACTCCTACGGTTCGCAGAGCGCGGCGCAGGCCCACCAGGATCAGTTGAACGCGGCGTCATCGACACCAGCGGCAACAACCGCTGCGCCCACTACATATTCCTGGACAGCGCCGAGTGGCACCACTTATACTTTTCCATCGCAAGCCGCAATGCAGCAATATATAAACGAGCAGAACAATTCTCAGGCGGCCACGCAGACTCCTGTCGCCACTAACACCCAGCAGCAGTCAACGCAGCAGGACAATTCTAACAGTTCGCTCCTGAGCCAGTTGCTTGCCGCAATCCAGAAGATGATACCTACCCAGAGCAGCGTCAATGTTCCATCTTCGGACCAGATCACGTCCCTGGCGAATCAGTACGCGAAATTGCAGGTAGACCCGCAGCTAACGGCTTTGCAAAATCAGCTTTCCACCGCTCAGACCCAGGAGCAGGGTCAATTGGCGCAGATCCAGGCGGCCAACTCGCAACTGCCCAACCAGGCTCAGACGATGCTCACCAAGGCCCGCCAGCAGGCTATGAACGATGCCGCGGCCCGAGGCGCCGGAACATCGGGTGTCTATGACTATGATTATACGCAGCTCAGCGAGCCGGTCATGGAGCAGGTGAACCAGGCCAACGCTCAATCGACGGCGGCGCAGCAAGCGGCCATCAACCAGTTGGGAACGACTCAACAGAATATTTCCACCCAGCAGGGCAATCTCGCCACCCAACAGGGCCAGATTGCCTCTCAGTATGCCGAGAACCTGAATGAATACTACACCGCCGCTCAAAACCAGGACTACCAGAGCATGATGAACTCGGCCCTGAATCTCCTGGCATTGCAATTGCAGGCAGCAACCAGCGGGTCCGTGGTGGGAGGGACAGGGGGCAGCGGAGCGACGACCGGAAACACGGGATCGACAGGCACAACGCCGGCGATAACCGGCAATACGGGAACACCTTCGACCGGTAACACCCAAACTAGCACTCCGACTACCGGCACCAGCCCGACTACCTCTCTGGCTACGGCTGTCACGGCGGCAGGCGGAACGATCAGTTGGGACCCGACCACCGGCAACGTGACCATCAACGGCAAAGTCTACACTCCGACCCAACTGCAGCGCATGGGCGGCTACCTCGATCCGACCTCGAATCATTGGTATCTGCCCCAGAGCGTGATTTCTTCATTGCTATGATGTTAAGTATACTTACCGGAATGGGAGAATGATATAAATGGCGATTCCTCTGAGCCCGAACATACAGAACATGCTCAGCCAACTGGCGAATAGGCAGGCGAACATGCAAGACCTCATGCAGACCCAGACAGGGGCGATGCCCTATTCTATCGCTCCCGCGGGAGGCATCCCGAAGGTTAGCATGGGGCAGGCGCAGGGGCCTGCCATGCCTCAGCCAGCCGTGCCGCAGAACACGATACCGGCACCCAACCTGCAGGCGCTTCAATCGCCAACGCTGCCTCAGAACAATCAGAGCAGCTCTCTCGGCGGCATCCCTACGCCGAGCAATCTGGTGCAGAACCTCGCCTATTACCTGCAAAACGGGATGCTGCCAACGCCTGCCGCTCCTGCAGACAACGGCGAAACGGGGTCAAACGATTCAGGCGGGGAGACCGGATCGGGCAATAATTACGCCCCGGCTCTCCAGCAGGCGATGCAGATTGCCGGTGTCCCTTCAAGCTGGGCTCCTTACCTGGATTGGCTGGTGCAGCATGAATCCTCTGGAGATCCTGGTATGGTCAACAGGCAGCCAGTGAACGGGGAACATGCGACAGGACTGCTTCAGACGCTCCCATCTACCTTCAAGGAGAATGCCGCGCCCGGGATGACCAACATCACGGACCCGGTTGATAATGCAGTGGCCGCAATTAACTACATCAAGAACAGGTATGGGTCTCCCGATAAGATACCGGGGATTTTTAAAGAACCGTGGAAGGGGTATTGATATGGCGACACCAAGCGCGCAAAACATCGCAGCTCAAAAGAAGATGCTGCAGAGCGACCCGGACATCCAATTCGGGAATCAGGACTATCGCGGAGTGGATGTTGGTAATAAGACAACCCCTGGAGGGGTTAATCTCCACGCCACGATCTATCCTCCCCAGACAGATCAGCAGGGCAAACAGATCCAGGGGGCTTCCGGCCTTATCGATCAGATTAACCAGGGACTCCAGCAGCAGACATACGGGAGCAATGCCCCGGTTTCGGATGACTGGTTCGACAATCTCCAGCAGGCGATAGGCTCGATGGGCGTGGGGCCGAAATACGGCGGGGGTGCTTACGTGCCCTACTCCGCGCAGCAGCTCGCTTTTGAGAAGCAGCAGGACGTGGAAAATCAGAACTACGCCAATAAGTATCTGGATATTCTGCAGCAGAAAGCAGATGCCGGAACACCTACAAATCAAAAGAACAATGCCCTCAACGAGGTATATTCGGCTATCAAGCAGTGGCATGATCAGGGATATTCTCAGAAGGAAGTAGACCAGAAAATTTCTGATCAGGCAAACGTCCTCACTAAAAAAGGGATAACGCCAGCGCAGGCCCACACTTACGCCAAGCAGCTCTACAAAGATGAGCCATTGGCGCCGGGAACGCTCTCTCCGGCAGCGAAAAATGCACCGGCAGCGTCAGGCGCTCAAGACTCCTTAAGCAGCATGGGCTTGATACCGTACCTGATGAAACACGTTTTCGGGAGATAAACCATCATGGCATACGACTTCGATTCGGGGTTTGGTTTTCTTGAGAACCCGCAGACGAATACCCATGATTTCGATAAAGGCTTTGGCTTTCTCGATAGCGGCCAGGCTGCCGAACCCGCGCCTCAAAAACCCGCAACGCCGCAGGCCCCTGCCCAAAAACCTGCCGCTCCGGCGCAGCCTGGAGTATTGGCGCAGCTATGGGATAATGTCAAGAAAGATCTCACGAATACGCAGCCCAGCCAGCCAAACCCGGTAGTTGATGATTTGACCATGGCAGCAAGCGGGGGGCCTCCTCCAGCAGCCCCGTCTGTAGGCATGGGCGATCTCAGGACGGCAGAAGCTCCACCTGCTCCAGCGCCGGCCTTGCCGGGCTGGTTGCAGACTCTGAGCAATGTAGGCAATAAGATCGGCGCTGCCGAGAAGCAAGTCTTTGGCCCGGCCTTGGATGTTATACAGCACACGAATCCATTAGATATATTCAATCCTGCCGCTCAAGCCAAAGTATTGGCGGCAACCCCATTCGGCCAGAAATACTTGGGCCCCTTTTCGTCAGAGGCGGCCAACGCCGCGACGCTGGGCCTGATCCCCGCCATCAGCCAGGG
>JAHFCR010000163.1 GCA_023249405.1 Peptococcaceae bacterium
CCAGGTTCTGCCGCCGTCCCGGGTCCGGAGCAGCCCAGACTGGGACAGCAGCCAGCCGTGCTGCCGGTCGGTGAACTGCAGGGGTAACCGGTCCGATAACATCTCCAGCTCGAAGCGGTCAGGAAAAGGGTGCGTCGACCAGGTCTGTCCGCCGTCGGTCGTGATCAGCAAGCGCAGAAGGCAGCTGTTCGACGAGTAGGGCGGTTTCTGAACCAGCATCAGGCCATAGTCCCGGGAGATGAAGTCCAGGCCGAGGGACTGAGAGCCCGATCCGACCGGCGGCAAACTCTGCCAGGTTAACCCGTCCTCCGTCCGGCTCAGATTGACGATGGCGGGTGGCGGTGGCGCAAAGGTCTCCCATCCCTGCTCCGGCGTGACAAAAGATAAGAGATATACCCCCTTTGACTGCTCTTCTTCTGAGGCTTGCCAGGTCCGGCCGCCGTCATGAGTGCGGTAATAATCTACTTGTTTTAGCCCCGCAGCGACCACCAAGCCATGATCAAAATCGAAAAAATGAAGGTAGGACATCGAAAAGTTGTCAATGGGTGGCATATCGCTGTCTAAAAGAGTCCAGGAGTGGCCGCCGTCCGTGGTTTTAATGAGCACCACCTTATTGCTGTCTTCTGCTGCGGCCAGCACCCATCCCGCGTCGCTATTAATAAATGACAGCATGCCGGGGGTGTATTCCGGCGAAAAGCTGTACAGCCTCTGCCAGGTATCTCCCCCGTCGGCGCTGGCCAGCAACGCTCTGCTGTCAGACAGCTGCCCGAGTCCAAATCCGTGTTCATCGTCCACAAAAGAGATGCCTTGCGTCGGCCTGAGCCCGGGGAAGACCTGCATCCACGACTTGCCCCCGTCGGTGGTGCGGCTCAGATAATCGCCGTAATTGAGCGCCGTGCCCACCGCCCATCCCTGCTGCAGGGAGCCGAAGGCCACCTCATGGAAGTTGTCGCCGGCGCCATCCAGCGTGGTAAAGCTTTTACCGCCGTCCCGGGTGAGCAGCAATCCCCCAGCAATCGGCCCGGCGCCTTGATCCAGTGGAATCCAGCCCACGTCGGGGGTAATAAATCGCACCTCGGTGGGTGAGGGTCTGTTGCACCTGATCTGGTTGATTGCCAGCCAGTCCCTGCCGCCGTCGGTGGTATAGTACAGATCGCCCATCATGGTTGCCATATTACTCGTCAAAAACCAGCCTGTAGTCGCATTGATGAAATCGATGTCGATACCCCCGACCGGGCCATCCGGATACTCGCGGGCAAACTGCTGCCGCCAGCGTTGGCCACCGTCTGTGGTGCAGAACACTGCCAACCTGACTCTGTTAACTTCGCCGGATGCCCTGGAATTTTCTTTCCGGTTGGTAACGCCAATGGCCCATCCCGTAGTGGCGCTCACAAAACTCAGATGCTGCGGGACGAAATTGCCATCGCCAAATGAAAGCGGAGACCACTGTTGCCCGCCGTTCCGGGTGGCCAGCAATTCCCCGCCGATCAGGGCATAACCCTGCGCCGTATCCCCAAACCAGAGATCGTCGCCGGAGGGCGGGTCTACGCTTTTGTCCTCCCATTGCGTATCCCAGCTCTGCCCGCCATCTTTTGTCTTCAAGATCTTGATAGTATTGGCTCCTGCGCCGGAAGCAGTCTGCCCTGCGTCCCGGGCTATGGCCCACCCCGTAGTCTGGTCGACAAATCTTAGCTGATCCACTGCCGTATTGTCCAGTTCGGCTATTTGATTCCAATGCGCCCCGTAGTCTTGTGTCTTGAAAATCCGCGACGTTATGACGGGTTGATTATTATCCTCCGACACCACCCATCCCGTATTGGCATCCACGAAGTCAAGGGAATGCAGGGCAAGATTCCCTCCGTCCGGACGATCTCCCTGCACTGTAATGGGATCGCCGTCCGGCCAGGCTACCTGTTTTCCTGGCGCCGCTCCTGTTTGACCAAACTGCCCTGTCGAGAGAGGAAACGGGACGCTCAGGCTGAGCGCCACCAGTAAGACGATAACGATGCCGGCGCAAGCAGGAATTGCTTCATGGGAGTTGAATTTCAAGACGACCACCCTTTCCCGGGTATTTTCCTACACTGCTTCACCTGATTTGCGGTGCTTCACCAGGGACTTACTGTGGTGGTACAGAGGCGCGGTAGAAAGTCCCGATAAGCAGCCAGACCGTAATGGCCAGCAGCAGTATAAAGATAACGAGATGTCGTGCTTTACCGGATTGGCGGTACTCCGCCAAAGACATTATTGAG
>JAHFCR010000164.1 GCA_023249405.1 Peptococcaceae bacterium
TCCTTGGACTTGGCGTCCACCACCTTGCCGACATAGGCGGCCTGCGCCGCGGCGGCCAGAAGCAGGGCCGCGGCCAGGATCAACGAGCAAATCCGGAATTTGTTCACTATCTCCCCCCCTTAAAGCGCGTTGACGCCCCCGACGCCACCAGCAAACCATTAATGGGCTTGCAGCCCGTTATACTATCCGGGCTGGAACCGGAAGTAACGATTATGAGTTAGCGGGCCTAATCGGAGAAACGGTATGATTCGCCTGCAAGTCTGCCTGGGGTTGAAGCTGGGGGCTGCTGGACCGCAGCCCCTTGGACCCACCTCAACATCCCAGGATGAAGAAAAGGGCAGCAATGCTGAGTAACAAACCACATTTTTTCATAAATTTACGCGACATAGCTTACTCCTAAAATGCAACTTCGGATTTCTTGCCCTTTTTTGCCTGGGCATGACCACTGACCACGGCGATAAAGCCAGGGAGGGCACCGTTTTGCATCAGGTAGCGGGGCTGCGACATCATCCTTTCGTCCTTGGCGGCATTACGGCGGTCGATGCTGAAGGCCATCACGTAGCCGGCCTTTTGAGCTTCGGATTCCAGGTAATCGTCATAGATGCCGTAGGGCCAGGCCAGTAATTCAATCTTGGTGCCCAGCTTCTTTTCCAGGACGTTTTTAGACTTGACCAGCTGGGTCTGCACCGACTTGGCGTATTCCTCCGGCTTCATCTTTTTCTTGTCTTTTTTGAAATTGGGGTGCCAGAAGGTGTGCCCCTGCATGTCGAACAGGCCGGTTTGCTGCAGCGCCTTGAGCTGCTCCCAGCTCATGGCATAGGGGGCATGAGGATTGGAGATGCAAGAGGGGTACAGGAACAGGGTCACGGGGATATTGAACTTCTTCACGATGGGCTGCATCTCGGTAAAGACCGTCTTGTGGCCGTCATCCACGGTTATCACCACCGATTTGGGGGCTGGCGCCGGGCCTTCGCCCTTCAAGTAAGCAACCAGGGTCTTGAGGGGAATGACGGTGTAGCCGTTGTCCTTGAGCCACTGCATCTGGTCGGAGAAGTTTTTGGTGGTCACGGTCATGCTGTCGGGCACCATCGGGCCGAAGCGGTGGTAACACAGGACGGGTACGCTGACCTGCTCCTGCGCCATGGCGCTCGGGGCGGCGAGGCCAAGGGCCAGTAGAGCAATACCAATAGATAGGGTGATACTGCGAATCATTTTTCAGGTTTCCTTTTGATGATTAATCTAAAGAAGCGGTTTTATCGGTTTGCCGCTGCCGATCAATGACCCTGGTCCGCAGCAAAGGGGTGTAGGCCTCGGGAAGCGGTTCGGCTTTGAGGACCAGACGCTTGTTCAGCAACTCCTGCCAGTCGGGCCTGAGGAAATAGGCCTGGCCGGCTTGCAGGTCGAGCTGGACCGTATCGGTAAACTTTTCCTGCCCCTCGGGACCGAGAAGATCCACCCGCACCGCCAGGCGGCGAGTTCCAGGCCGCAATTCCACGGCGTAGATCGGCAGGTAATCTAGACACAGGCCCTGGTAAACATTCTGGCCGTCCACCTTTTCGAGGTGGAGACGGTACATCTCGGTGGTGTAGGATGGCTGCAACGGGGCCCACGGGGCTCCCTGGAGATTGAGGTTGGCGCCGGGCATGACCGCCTGAACCAGAGTCGGATCGGTAATCACCAGGGCCACCTGCGCCGGGGGCTGCTTCTGCGGCGCCTCCCGATAGAGGTAAAGATGCTTGGTGCACAGGGTGACGCAACCGGCCAACAGCCACAGGCCAACCGTCAGCGCCAACCAGGCCCGCAGGCTGCGCCCAGCATAGCGATTTACAGTAGGCATCTCGGTTATCCTCAGGGGGAAATTTAATTAATAGATCTTGTTCACCTAAATGTAGGGACGGGTCGATCAACCCGTCCCTACGGCCGGACCATCTATTCAGGCTCATAATAACTATCCCCATTCTTTCTCTCAAGTCAACCTCTAATTCCCGGAGCCGTCAAGTTCTCAACAAATTATAGGGTATGTAAAAATATTGTTCGGAATGTTGACAATTTTGCGAATATACCCTAACGTGGTCACTAGTTGTGGAAAACGGCCTGTAACCTGGTTAACCTATATTAATTATTAGCAATTCCCGCCAAATTCTTACATTTTCGCGTCCCAAAGGTGAGGTAGCGTATGGGCATTTCCAGAAGAACTTTTATTAAGGGTTTGGGGAGCGGGCTCACTGCACTGGG
>JAHFCR010000004.1 GCA_023249405.1 Peptococcaceae bacterium
TCTTCATGTATAACCGCGCAGCAAACTGGGGCCATACGGCCAGTCGGGACCGAGCGCCCATCCAGACCCCCCGTGAAACAATAGGCCTGCTTAAATAGACTGACTTTCCCGGGCCTCAGGCGTTCTATCTCTCAACAGGATGCTAACCATAAAACAGGAGCGCAATAACACTGCACTGATGAGTGTTATTGCGCTCCTGTTTTATGGTCACTGTTTTTATAATAACTTTAGTGACTAGTATTATTCAATTATCCGACCACCAGCGTCCCTTACTCCCCAAGAAGTGCTTTGCACAGGTCTATGGCAGAGGCAGCATCGGGAGCGAATCCATCGGCGCCTATTTCGTCGGAGAAGCGCTGGGAAATGGGCGCTCCCCCGACGATTACCTTAACCCGATCTCGCAGCCCCTCTTCTTTTAATAGATCGATAGTGTCTTTCATCCTCAGCATGGTTGTGGTAAGCAGAGCAGACATCGCCACAATCTGAACGTCCTGTTCCTTAACGGCCTGCACAAATCTTTCCGCCGGAAGGTCTATCCCCAGGTTGATCACTTTAAATCCCACGCTTTCCATCATCATGGCGACCAGGTTTTTGCCGATATCATGAAGGTCGCCTTTAACAGTGCCGATCGCCACTTTTCCGATAGAAGGCATATCTGCATCAGCCAGCACTACCTTTACAATTTCGATGCCCGCGCCCATGGCTTGCGCCGACATCAGTACTTCCGGCACGAACATCTCGCCGCTTTTAAACCGCGGCCCGACAATATTCATGCCGGCGATCAGGCCTTCGTTGATAATGCTCAGGGGGTTGTTGCCGGCATCCAACAACGCCTTTGTCGTCTCTCTTACCTTTGCGGCGTTGCCATTGACAACTTCTGTGCGCAGACTTTCGTAATCAGCCATTTGCATACTTCCTCCTTGCCCTTGGTTGTTATTTTCGTTAATTGTTATTCTCAACCGTTTTAATGTAATCTTTCAAATCTTTGTCCAGCTGGTCATCGATGAGTGAATCCGGAGCGTTGTTCAGTATTTCTTTGCATTTCTTATTGGCGGTAACTACTATTTCTTCGGCGCCGTTCTGCTGCCATTGATCGTAGGAGTTCCAGTCAGACAGCGTGGGCTGCCATGCCGCCCGGCACTGTTCGACAGTATCTGGATGCCAGAGGTATCCTGCATCATGGCCCACTTCCCGAATCAGCTCGACCGAGAGAGCCTTATCGGACGTGTCTATACCCTTCAGAAGACGCCTAATGCGGCTGATCACCTCAGTATCGATCAAGAATTTTTCATAAGAAGTGGTTAGCAGGTTTTCCAGGGTGCCAACGGACTGGCTAGTTAGTTGAACACCCGCCAGGGCCGTGAACAGCATGCTTTGCATTTCTTCAAACCCGGCCTGATAGTCAACCAGCTTGGAACTGGTAATGCCTACTTGACCCCTGGCCGGCAAATGGTAAAACTTGATCATCTGCAGGCAGGCAACAAGCAATAGGGCTGTTTCCGGACAAGCACACTCCCAGGTTGCCAGCCTCATGTTTCCGAAAGTGGAACTGGCGGAAGGTATGAAGGGAACTCCCGGATTGACCAGTTGAGCGAGAACAAGTCCCGCTAGCATCTCGGTATTCTCTAGGACCACTGTTCCCAGAATGCTGACAGGAGCAGTAATTCCGGACATCGGAGCCGTGACTACAAGAACCGGCTGATTCCATCTGGCATACTCGATGATGCCATCACACGCATAATCCGAATAAACCAGTGGGCTGTTCGGACATACTGCATGCCAGGTTACGTAATTATCCTTCAGGAATCCCTTTTTTCCAAAAGAGATCTCCATCATTTCAAGAGACTCACGCTTTTGTTGGGTATCATCTAATTCCATAGGGGCAAGCAGGGGTTTATCTGAGTTCCTGATCGATTCATAGGTCATGTATACCCCCCTGAGTCTCTGCTTAACATCTTGGGGGCTAATTGGCTCAAATCCCGCGATATCTATGTCATCACAGGCCTGAAACAGCTTCTGCAGCTTCACGAAATCATTGATGGTACCGCTCCTGCGCCCGTTGTCCATGTCGGTGACATAGATCTCTCCTCCTGGAGGATGGATCAGCAGGCCTTCACCCACTATTACGGACCGCTGGTCATTACGGGCCCTCAGCTTAAACTTGCCGGGGCATTTCTTCAGAGAATCCTCTACCAGTTGGCGAGTTAAATAAACTGTTTTCCCCTCAACTTTTGCGCCATGCTCCTTGAAGATGCTCAGCGCTTCTTCACCATGAAACACGACTCCCGTCTCTTGCAAAATCTTGAGACTGGCCTCATGAACCCTGACGCAATCCTCTTTGGTCAACACTTCAATTCTGTAATTTACTGCCACGATAGCCCCTCCTCAGCAATTATTATCACCATAATTTTTTATCAATCTCAAACCAGCTAGTGATAAAACTCTGCAGGATTAGATTTCCCCAATCATCTTCACGATCGCTTCCCGATGTTTGTCCACCCAGTTCATGCACTTCACCTGATGCTGCAGATAGAAAAGGTATTCGTACACGTTCAGGGTCACGTCGTCGTAATAGGCCCGGATGCACCACAAGACCAGGTATATGTTTCCGGCATTGAGCATCTCGGGCAGATAGCGCTTCTCTGTTTCGTTGAGCGGGGACAGCCCTCCCAGATCCTTGAGTCTGTTCTGGTAGGCCTCCAGGAAAACCTTGCAGCGATCCAGGTGCAGGACTCCGTCCAGTTCACTTATCCAGGAAGCGCAGAAGTAAACGAGGGCGAGACCGATTTCAAAGACCCGCAGGTCGACCTTCGACCAATCAAAGTCGAAGACGCCGACTACCTTGTTGTCATGGAACTTCATGTTGCCGGGGTGGCAGTCGCATTGAATCGGATTCAAGGGCAGCTTGGCCCTGTCTTCCCTGGAAATTGTGAGTTTGCCAATCACCTCTATAATCCTGGGAAGATTCTTTCTATAATAGTCGGTAAACATGTTATTAACGTCCACTGCGGCCCATTCTGTAAATCTTCCGGGAAGCGTGGGCAGCAGGTCCAGGATCTCCAGCTCCTGCCTTGCCCATCCTTTAGGATCGAAATCCTTCACTGCGTTATGGAAGGTAGCCATGACTTCAGCAACGCTGGCAAGCTCCCCGTTTGTCAATTCATTTTCAACCCAGTTATACTTGTCCTCGCCTTCTAAAAACTCGTAGACCGCAAAATAATAGTTAAGCTGGTCCTCGCCCGTACCCTCAGACGCCACGACGAAGCTTTTACCGTTACGAGCGGAGATGGTATTGGCCACCTCTTTGGCGCCATTCTTCTTGGCGTAGGCCAGCAAGTTGTGTTCCAGATAAATCTCCTTCTCGACTTTGCCCTTACTGTATTTCCTTATAAAGTAGACGTATTTCTTGCCGTCCTTTTCAGTGTAAAAGGCGAAGCTCCTATTGATATAGCCGCCAAACATCTCGTAAACATCAGTTACCGTGCCAATGTCATAGTTATTCTCGACCACGCTTTTAATCTGGAGATACAGGTATCCCAGTTCCAGGGTTTCCTCCGCATCTCTGGCCACCCTGCCCATGCTCTTGTTTTGGATCAGCATATTTAGAATCGTGTCTGCACCCAGATGTTTTACGTGAAGCATTTTACTGGTATCCAAACCATATTCCTCCCTTTCAATTAACGGTTGTTGTAAATTTAGTAGAATTATACTTCCATTTAATCGATTATTATTACCTCGATGCAAGCATGTCCGGGGTGCGTCCGCTCCTGCCATATCCCTATTCGCATCACTCCTTCGCATGATTCTCCCAGAGTTACAAAATAGTTTTCCTAAACACAATCATTCGCTTACTCAACTGAAGAGCAATTTCTATGCCATCATAAAAGGCGATAATAAACCCTTGCACTGCAAGGGTTTTAAGTTTAAAACGCTATGAGAGTCTCCACAGGTAATACATAGGAAGAACATAATTTGTTCTACCCTGTTCTATTAATATGCTGCCAGGTACTAGGCCAGGGGGAATCTCTATTATTCATGAACATTTTTTATTCACTGGCGTATGGACAGAGATCGATAATGTTATATAATATACCTAACGAACGTTAGTTAGGAAGGTCGTGGTCAGGTGACAAAACAAAGGATCAAGCAAGAAGCGCTTGCCCTCTTTGTTAAAAATGGTTATGCGGGGACATCCATATCTAGTATTGCCATTAATGTAAATATCAGAGCTCCGTCGATCTATGCTCATTTCGAAAGCAAAGAAGCCTTATTCATGACTATTTTTCAGGATGTATTGGACGAGAAACTGGATAAGCTTGAAGAGATCAGAAATCAAACTGAAAATAAAGGGATTGAAGAACTGCTGCAGGCTATTTTAGCAGATCACCTGTTACAGATTGAGACCGCTCGCGATAAAGCAGTCTTTTTCCGAAGAAATAGCCTGTTTCCTCCAGATAATTTAAAAGAAAAAACCCGTAAAATATTAAAATCTTACGAAGAGAGATATTCAGCATTGTTGATACCCGCTTTTTCCAACGGTGTGCAGCAGGGGGCAATTAAAAATGAAGCTGTTTCCAAATTACTAGCAGCATTTTATTGCCTTGCGGATGGGCTGTACGTTTTGTCACATTATTACGAAATGGCTGCCTATAAAAAAATTGTCGGGGATGCCTGGGATTTATTCTGGTCGTCCATAAAAATATCATAATTAAAACATCCAGATGACTCCGTTATTGGCATATTTATGAAATATACATAATTGTCTGGGGGGGTATTTATATGCTCAATATCGCCGATCAACTCCGTGAACTGGAAAATAAATACGCGTCGCTCGAACAGGAAAACCAATTGCTTAAGGATATAATTGAAAAGATTCATGAATCAGTCTTTGTCGTCGATGAAAAAAGCACAGTAACTCTATATAATCGCGAGACCGAAAGAATCGAGGGCATGAATAAAAAAGATGTCTTGGGTAAAGCGGAGAATGAGGTGTACCCTGACTATGCCTGGTCAGAGGACGTGACAAACAGGGTGATCAAAACAGGCAAACCGATCATTGAACAGCCTTACAAATATTCACTCCCCGGTGGGCGTAAAGTCGATATTATCTTTAGCACCTTTCCTTTTTATTATCAGGGCAAGCTGGCTGCTATCTACACTATCGCCAGAAATATGAATCAGATCGGCGAATTTATCGCATATACCTTAGAAATGCAAAAAAAATCCATCAAGGATGACCATCATCATCATCATCATAATGGCGCCACCTATCTTCTTGACGACATAGTCGGCGCCAGCGTCAAACATCGTGAAACGGTGTTATCGGCCAGAAAAATATCCGGTCATAATTCACCTGTTTTAATTATTGGAGAAACTGGCACCGGAAAAGAGCTTTTTGCGCATGGGATTCATAATGCCAGCTTATATTCCAAGGGTCCGTTTGTTCCCATCAACTGTGCGGCCATTCCAGAAACGCTGCTTGAGAGCTTACTCTTTGGCACCGTAAAAGGCGCTTTTACCGGAGCCGTTGATATGCCTGGCCTATTTGAACAGGCAGAAGACGGGACTATTTTCTTGGATGAGATCAATTCCATGCAGTCTCCCCTTCAAGCCAAACTCTTGCGAGTCCTGCAAGACAAAGTGGTCAGAAGAATCGGAAGCAAGGGTGAAATACCGATCAACTGCAGAATCATCAGCGCTACCAATGTGGACCCTTTTATATCAGTTAAGGAACCGGTAATTCGTCCAGACCTGCTTTTCCGGTTGGCAACTGTTGCTATCAATATTCCACCGCTCAGAGAAAGAAAAGAGGATATTCAAGTTCTCACCAGGCATTTTATAAAAAAATACAATGCCAAATTTGGCTTGTTTATTAATAATATTTCCCCCGAATTAGAAACTCTTTTTAACCGGTACGATTGGCCGGGAAATATTAGAGAGTTGGAAAACATCATTGAAAGCGCCCTGAATTTTGTGGAGATTGAGGAAAAGGTGCTGGCGCTGGGTCACTTGCCCGAATATTTTAGATCAAGACTGCTGAACGCCACGCACAACCAACAGGCGGTCCCTAATATTAAAGGAACTCTTCGAACCACTCTGATGGAAGTGGAGAAAAACATTATCGTAGCTGCCCTGCAAAAAAATGAGGGCAATGTTACTAAGACTGCCGAAGACTTGGGCGTATTGAGACAGAACTTACATTATAGAATCAGGAGATTTAAAATAATAAACAATTCTTGATTCAGGTGTGGTTTTAACCACACCTGAATCTTAGAGGATGTTATCCAGGAGCTTAGCGCCGCTTGCCTGTGCCGTTTTCTGACGTGCAGCCGTCCTTTGAGGCTGAGACGAAGTCGGGGTACCCACCTTTGGTGGGTCGGGCTGCCTTCAGGCCGGGCGTCAGCCCGGATACGGCGCTCCCGCTTCAAGAAGCGGGAGTCTTAGCGGCGGTTAGCTATCGGATAAATTGATTGCCCAAAGACGGGGGAAGCGGAGAGGCGTATGCCCGCCGCTTCCCCCGTCTTTGATCCAACGGGCTCACGGCGGGCATGTTAGCTCGATCATGTTTTGGATCGCGGATTGCTAGCCAATTATTTTTGGATCCCAGTTTTTAGGTAATAAACTCAGTCTGCTTCTTCCAAAATCCGTTATTTTAAAGGTTTCAATCAGTTCTCCCTGCTCATCGAGCGTCATGTCGGACGCACAAAGCAAGCCTGATGCCTGCATGGAATGAAGGTGCAGCTTGATCGTCGACATCCGGTATTGCCCCTCATTGCCGTACTCTTTCTTCAGGATATCGAAGACCTCTTGATCCGAGAGCGCCTCGTGTTCATCCATCAACGTCAAGACCCGGAACCTCATGGGCAGTTTCATGTCCTTCACCCTTTCCTCAGACTTCTCTGATGTTGATAAGCTCTTTAGGATTAGCCACGATTAGAACAGCACCAAGCGTGATGATCACCGAGCCGGCGATCAGGGTCGGAGTCATCGGCGAATGCATGATTAGCCAGCCAAAAAAGACGCCCCAGAGAGCATAGGTGATGTTCAATCCGGTTGTGCGGGCCGCTCCGGTCATATTGAGCCCTTTATAATAGCATAGGTAAGACATTCCTGAGATAACGCCTGCCAGCAGCAGCCACCACAGACTGGCGTGCACGAAGACTCGGCCAAAGAGCGACAGGGCACCGAACAGGGGGATGATCGCCACCAGGTAAACCACAAAGGAAGTGGCCTCACGGATGCCGGAACTCACTTCCGGGTCGACCATATCCATGCCGTAGGTGGCGATCACGCCTTCAGCCGCCCAGCCAAAGGTTGCCAGCGTTGCAAAGATCAGACCCAAGTAAAAGTGTGGAAAGTTGCCGGTGGGCGGTGCATATCCCACCACGATGGCGCCTACAACTGTCAAGATGATGCCAAACCATACGCGGGACATGATCTTTTCCTTCAGGAAGATTGCGGCAAAGATAGCGCCTACTGCAGGAAAAGCGGTTGTGATTGCCAGTGTGTACATGGGGCCGGCCATGTTGATCCCCACCAGGTAACCGGACATGGCGATCGGCCCGGCGCATAGTGCTCCCAGACAGACCAGCATGCCGGGTTTTGTGCGCAATGTCCGCCCGTATTCCAAGAATTTACCACTGAACAGGTTGTAGAAAAATAAGAGCAGACTGCCGCCGCCCTCGTTTAAGGTGGCCCCAACGAGAGGCGCAGCGTAAAGCGAAACCACTCCGACAAAAGGCGCCATTGCCAGGGCAATACCCAGGATGATACCGTTCATTCCCCATGTGATACCGGATCCAAGAGCCCATACCAAACCTTGCTTGGCGTGCGATACTCGCAGATCAAGAGCTTTTTGCTGTGCCTTGGCGCGTAGTTCTACTGTGGAGTTGATCACTGACATCCGTTTTCCTCCTCTTCTTATTTTTCAATGCACATCCTTTTTTTCATAAAAACCTACTTTTACGTCCAACAGCTAAAGCTATCTTCCCGACCCCCTTCTGCCCTCCTTTTCTCCAAGCAACCCCTGCTTGACAGTTTCATTTACGAATCAAAACCAAACAATAATAGTTTTGATTCCTTGTTTTATGCTAGCGCAAATTTCATGCCATAAAAGCATAGATCCCGCTAGTTCCTTATTTGCAAGGATCATCCGGTCTTGTTCCGGTCTGAAGTCAAAAAGCAACATATCAACTGAACAGAATGAGTTCAGCTGATATGTTGCTACGCACCAAAACAGGATGTTTTATTTTTTATTCATGAACATTTTATATTCGCTCTATACTTTTTACGCCATAATTGGCCAGAACTTTCAACCTAATCAGAATCAGGCGGCGCCTGCTTGCCGGTACCAAAATAATATTGCTGCAGCTTTTCCAGAAACAGATCACCCTGATTCAGACCAGGCTGCTGCTGAATGCCAGCCTGATGCTCGGCCCTGACCGCGGGAGGCTGACTCTCCCGGTAACGATTCTTAAAACTGGCAATGCTCCCGAATACCAGACTTAAAAACTGGGGAGTGATCAGTACAATCAACAGTAAAAACAGCAGCAGCCGGACAATGACACCCGCCTTATGCCTCCAGTTGGTGACTGTGATCAAAAACATAGGCTCCCCTCCAGATTAGGGTTTTTTTATAATATGCTTTTCTCATGGTATTTTAGAACATTTTACCCACATATAAGCATTAGCCGATCAGCATGGACAACCGGATGATGCCCGGCACGAGGTAGGCTTCAATCCAGCTCCCCAGCAGGATCAGTAACGCACACGCCACAAAGAGCAGGGTGTAGGTCAGTATGCCGGTAAACACCGTGGTCTCATGGGATTGCTTAAAGAGGGACAGGGAAAAGTAAAGAGCCAGGGTTCCCGCCACAAATAGCCCCGGCACATAACACAAGTTCTGGGGCAATACTGCAACCAGGGCCAGCAGTAACCCCTGGCCAGCCTTTTCTTGAACCAGAAAACCGATTGTAAAACCTAAAATAAATCCACGGGCGCCGGTTAGCAGGATAACCAACGGGGCGCCAACCGCAGTGAGTCCCATAAGCCACATGATGACCAGCGCAAGCAACTGTCCCCGGAGGCTGTCTACCCAGGTCTTGATGACTGGAAACTGGCCATTCTGGGCCAGGGCACTCATGTTGCTCAGGAAACTGTCCAGATATTGCCTCAGTTCAGCCAACTGGGATGGAGTCAGGGTGCGAAGGATCGAAGCCCCGCTGATCAGGCCCACTATAAAAGCACCGGCCACATAGGCAGCAGGGACGAGCAACTCCTTCTGTTGGCTCAACCGGAAGCGCGGCATAGCCTGCATCATATCTCTCACCTGTAGGCATTGAATTGATCGCCGTTCAATAAAATACCTCTTGAGAGATTTTATGCCAGCTTCAGGAAAGCAAGTACAAACTTGTATCCGCTTTGAGATTTCCAGGTAGGGAACAGCATTCATCGTCTGGCGGGCCCTGTTTGCGGAGATACCCCAGTTCCAGCATACGGCCGGCCAGGTAGCGCACCGCTAACACATCCTCGGCAGCCTTGCCGCTGGCAGCCAGAAGGCAGATATCACGCTGCTGCGCTGATGCTAGATACAGTGCTCTGTCAATGGCCCGTTCAGCATTATCCCAACCCGTACGTCCGTAAGTACGGGCAACCGTGCCGGTGGTCACGGGAGCGCCAGCGTGCCAGGCCGTATCAAAGGCAGTGCCTCCGCAATCAGAGATCGCCACCACCACCCGTCCCCGGACATCCACCAGCTTGACCGTCTCCGCGCCGAGGTTGGGATAGATCTCTGCTATCTTGACGCCAACAGCCCGCAGCCCTTGCAATACCGCCGATGCCCGCTGGCGGCGCTCCTCTGGGCTACCTGTCCGCGGCTCAGCAACCAGCACCACCTCACTGCCGAAAGCTGCCGCAGCCTCCGCCGCATATCGGCCCACTGACTCGGGCGATACCGGCACATTGGCCTTGCAGGGAACGGGGCTGGCGCCCAGAACCAGGCGCGCCCCCGATTGCAGGGCAGCCTCCATGGTTGTGCTCATGTCTATCAGATCGACCACCAGCACCACCTTGCCAGCCAGAGCAGCCTCATAAGCCCCACTGGCATCGGCAGCGACGGTAAAGCTGATCGCTCCATTCATATCGTTCACGTACGCCTCCCGTTGAACAACCAGATCATGTCGATCAGCGATCAGATCGTCCATCCTGTATCCGGTTGACGGTCAGAATACCGATAATCGTTTTGGCATCCCTGATCTCCCCCCGGGAAACCATGCACAACGCCTCGTCGACCGGAACAGTGACTACTTCGATAAATTCTTCCTCATCGGTATGAGCCTGACCCTGCTTCAGTCCGGAGGCTTTGAGGATATACAACAGTTCGTCGCTGAAACCCGGAGTGGAATAATAAGAAAAAAGCGGCTCCCACTGCTCGGCGCCGTACCCCGTCTCCTCTTCCAGTTCACGGCGGGCGCAGACCAGCGGGCTCTCTCCCCGATCCCTCTTCCCGGCCGGGATCTCCAGTAATATTTCACCGGTAGGATGGCGGTACTGGCGCACCATGAGCAACTCGTCCTTGTCTGTGAGGGCAATCACCGCAACGGCGCCCGGGTGCTCGATCACCTCCCGGGTGGCTGTTTCTCCGTTCGGAAGGCGGACGGTGTCCACCCGCAGATTGATCATCTTGCCTTCGAATATCCGCTCGGTGCCGATAGCTGTCTCCTCGAGCATACTGTCAGTTTTTGTGTCCATCTCATTTCTCCTCTTCTTTAACAATAGTAATAATAGTCATTTTACCGGGACCAGCATCGCTTCTGGCCGGCCTTCTCTGCCTTATCATGTCTGATTGCCCGACAGCATCTCATCCGCGATCATTCCGGCAGCACCGGCGGACAGAAAACAGGCTGGGTCATCGTCAATCCCCCGTCCCATGCTATCAACCGGTATCGCCCGCTGTTCCAATAAACGCAGGGCCGGCCATCCATCTCGCACCAGCAATCTGTGCCGGTCCAGGATGCCACTCCGTAAAAGCTGCTCCTGTACCACTTGCCACTGGTCGGCAGGCAGCACCGGGCAGGCAATGGCAGCAGAGGATAGGGCCACCATCCCTAGCGCCGTCAGCGTATGATGGCTCACCCCGTGATGCCGTTGCCGGGGATCTGCAAAACTGATCCGGGGAATGGCAATGGCCACCCCTCCAAGAATGTTGATCGCATTGATGATCTCCCCCTGCTCCAGGGCCGTGGTACCCCACCTGGTGCCGGTGCCGACGATCCCGGGGCCCATGGTCACGATGATCAGGTCGGCTTTTAAAACCTGCCGTGCGGCAACGAGCCCTGAATAGATATTCACCGCTTCCAGGTCGCCGCCGAAGGAGTGGCCGACCGTGACTGTCCCGGCTAGCAGCCCATCATCATTAAGTCTGCGCACGATACGGCTGAGAGCCAGCGGCAAGGCAGCGCCATCACTCATCACGTAAGCAATTCTCCAGCCATGGTCAGCCGCCAGGCAGCCGGCCACTGCAGGTGCTAGTTGGCTGTGCAGCGTCCCCGCGATCACCGGGGTTCCTTCAAGGGAGGAAAGTTCCGCCAGTGCTGGATGATGAGGGCTGGTCTCCTCCTCCACGGCCAGGACGCTCACCTGCAGCGGTGTGTAGCGCAGTTTCATGATATGGCCCTGAGCAGGAGCAGAATCATCCGGTATCCGGGTCAGGTTCGCCAGCACAAAGTCGTAGCCACCGCTGCCCAAACCGATGCTGACAGCGGTGGTATTGAGATATACCTCATCCCCGACCTCCACCCTACCGGTCAACAGGGGTAAATTCCAGGCCAGGCCTGGAGCGCCGTCAACGGACACTTCAAGCTCCTGCAAGTCCGGTTCGTTCTGGATCACGCGCCACACCTTGGCCTTGCGCCAGGCAATCATCATCATGCCTCCATTAAGACTTATGACAGGCCGGCGTTGAGTCTGACGATCTCCCAGAGCCAGCGGGCATCAGCTGCCAGGTCGCTCAAGATGAGGAACTCCTCGGTGGTATGCACCTGCTTCATGCCGATGCCCAGATTGGCGGCGGTTTTTCCGGATGCGTTGATAATATTGGCGTCGCTGCCGCCACCGCTGGTCTCGTAGCTTATTTTCAAACCAGCCTTTCCCGCAGCCTTGGCAGCGATCTTGAAGGCCTTCAGGCTTTTATTCAGGCGGAATTCCGGATATTGGAAGGTAACCCGGACCTCGCTCCTGGCGCCTGCAGCCTCTGCCACCCTGGTAAATTCGGAGGTGATCTGGGTGGTCAGGCTGTCCATCTTCTTCCGGTCGAGGCTTCTCACCTCACCCTGAATAAAGCAGGAATCGGGAATGATGTTGGTCGCCTTGCCGCCCTCAATGACGCCCATGTTGGCGGTGGTTTCAGCGTCAATCCGGCCGAGGGTCAACTGTGCCAGAGCCTGGCCGGCTACCTGAATAGCGTTGATCCCCCGTTCCGGTTCGATACCGGCATGAGCGGCACGGCCCCTGACAATGATATCCATCAGGTTCTGGGCGGGCGCCGCAACGACCATGGTACCCGGATTGCCGCTGCTATCCAGCACGTATCCGAACTTTGACTGCAACCGGTCGCAGTCAAAGTTTTTGCTGCCTAGCAATCCCCGCTCCTCTGCCACCGTCAGCAGTATCTCCAGGTCGCCGTGAGCCAGCGGCTGATGCCGCAGCATCTCCAGCATTTCGAGGATGGCAGCGATACCTCCCTTGTCGTCTCCGCCCAGAATCGTGCTCCCCTCGCTGCGAAAAACACCCTCTTTGAACTCCACCTTGACCCCGTTCGCCGGGTTTACCGTATCCATGTGAGAACAGAGAAAAAAGGCGGGCCTGTTCTTTTCTCCAGGCAACCGGGCATAGATGTTCCCGCAATCGCCGCCGATCTTGTCTCCCGTATCATCCTCCATTACTTCGAGGCCGAGTTGATCGAAGCGATACTTGACGTAATCGGCCACCTCCCTTTCCCGGAAGGATGGCGAGGCGATCTCCGCCAGTCTGATAAACTCCCGGGCAATGCGATCTTCGTTGACATCCTCCACATTTCTGCTCAAAGATAATCCCCTCCTCTACGTTATTAATGGTCATAGCGAACATCGGGAGTACAGGGTGTTACCTGATGCCCGCTCGACCGAGGTTGTCGATGTATCGTAAAAAACTGTTGCCCTCGATAATGCCGGTCAGAGAATGTTGCTCAGAAATTATATGCAGCAATATCAAAATGCTCACTACCGCTACTTGGGCGGTTGCTGCCAGGCTGCCCGACATGACCATTCCCAGAGCATAACCTAGCAGGTTGGCCCCTGTATCCCCAAGCATCACCGCGGCCCCCAGATCGAAGGGCAGATAGGCCAGGATACCGCCTGCCAGTGGCGCCAGGGCATAGGCCAGGCCCCTTCCCCCGGGTGGTATCAGAAGCAACAGATCCCAGACCAGAAACAACTTGGCTGCCCTGCCGGGACGCAGATCAAAGAGATTGATCGTATTGGCGGTCAGAGCGATGAGCAAGACGCTGATCACCAGTTCCCACCAGAAGCGTCCGGGCCAGGCCAGCATGGACAGGAACAAGGCTCCGCCTACCCCTCCCAGGGCCTTGATGCCGCCGGTGGTCAGTTCGCCCTGACTGAGCGCCTGTAAATGGCCGCGTAGCCCGCGCCTGTTTGGAGAGCCAAGCAGATCGTCCAGAAATCCCAGCAATCCGAACCAGACCAGGCCTAGCATGAAGATCACTGAAAAGCGATCAGAAAACCAATGAAACAGGATCAGGGCAGTCGACAGATAGACAAAGAGCAGTAGAACGCCCATGGCGGTGGGGATCCGGCATTCGCCAAAGTTGACCCTGGACAGACCGGAGGCGATAAACAGGCGATTGAGCGATGGCAGCAGCATGTAGGTCAAAATAATACTCAAGCCAACTGCGATCACAGGCAACGCCCTTTCCATACCTAAAATCACTCCTGCCTGCATAACTGCATCAGCGCCCGGGATATCTCCACGAATTGCCGGCCCCGGTGTTTAAATCCCGCCCAGTCACGGCCGGTAGTGCGATGAACCATCCCCGTCGGCACCTCCAGGACTCGCAGACCCCGCCTCGCTGCCTCTATAGTCATGACCACTTCTACTCCATAACCTTCAGCGAAAGGCATCAACAGCTCCATTGTCCGCCGGGTCATCACCCGCTGCCCGGAGAGGGGTGAAGCCAGGCGCAAACCGGTAGTCAACCAGATCCCGCACCCGGATAGCCCCTTGAGCAGGCCCAAACCGCCCGACCCTTTTACGGTAGGGAATTTAGCAATCGCCAGATCAGCCGTACCGTTCAGCACCGGCTGCGCCAAACTGCCCAATTGCCCGGCGCTGGCACCCAATTCACCGTCCAGCAGGGCAATGTAGGACTCCGTCACCATGCCGGCCCCCCGGTTCAAAGCAGCTCCCTTGCCCATGTTGCGAGGCAGCCGCAGCACCTGCGCCCCGGCGTCTGCCGCCTGGAAGGCGGTTTCGTCCTCTGAACCGTCATCCACCACCAACAGCTGCCCAACTTCCGGTACCGTCCAAATTGCGGCAATGGTGGCAGCGATTGATTCTCCCTCATTATAGGCGGGAATGATCACAGAAATCAAACGAAAGCGCCTCCGGCTACAGCAGCGGCGGAATAAAGGACTCGGCTGTCTGCTTGATCCCGTAATGTCCGGGATGTCCCGCCATCGCCCCCACCAGGGCTACCTGCCCGTAGGCAGTGTCGATGTCGTCGATGGTGGCGATACCCGCCTGTTCGTAATACCGCACATACGAAACCGGCGCCATGCTGTCCTCAGTTCCAAAAACCCGCGCCCCTTCTGTTTTCCAGGTTTTGATCATGATCAGATCGAAATACCTGGCATAATCAAGCTCTCTTCCGTTGCTGCCTCCGATCAGGATGATGTCCTGCGGAGGGGCGCCCGTATTTACGGTTGCCTTTATTATTTCCAACTCTCGCAGAGATTGTGCAAGATTGTCGGGGCGCCCTATCGCTATCGCCGATGCCAGCGAACGTGCCAGGTCGGGCAGATATTTTTCAGGGGCTGCGCCTGGTTCCTTACCGAAATAAAACGCCAGCCTCCTGTTCACTTCAACATCCTTGAGCACGCCCAGATTAACTACGGTAGTCGATTGAATCAAGGCTCCGGCAGTGCGCAAAGCCGCTGCCAGCCTCTCATGCTCCTTCTGGTAATCCAGGTCGATAATGGCTACGGTCCGCCCCTGCAGCCTGTCCCGTATTAAGATCGGCAGGGCAACCTGATTGAACTGCTTCTGGAAGGCGGAGTCCTGCTCCATCGCGGTTAAAGCCCGTGTCGTGCGCCGGTTGGCCTCCTGCTGGGAGGAGACCTGAGCCTGAATATCCCTGATCAATTGCTCCTGCCTGGATAGAAAGAAGTCGTTGCCGGCCATGGCGGCTCCCGCCAGCACGCCGATCCCCAGGGCAAAAAAGACTGCAGCCAGCGAGGCAACATGGTACTTCAGGTTGATGATCAAGCAGTTCGGGTCTCCTTTACGGCTAGATCTGCAACAGCAGCAGCAGATGAACCATTAACAGCTGAAAATAATGCCTGCTGGCGGGAGAGGCGGTAAGCACCATCACCAGGGGAATCAGGGCAGCGGCAAAGATACCGGCCAGGTGGCTCCAATGCAAACTCTGGTGGTAAAGCCTGCTCACTCCCCTGGCGTCAACCAGCCTGGAGCCCACCTTCAGACGCACCAGAAAGGTACTGGCCATACCCTGACGGCCCTTTTCCAAAAAATCGAGCATGTTGGAATGCGTCCCCACCGCCACGATCACCTCAGCGCCCTGGTCATAGGCTAGAAGCAGGGCAATATCCTCGCTGGTGCCTGGCGCCGGCCAGAACACCGCCGGCAAACCAAGCCTCTCGATCCTGGCGGCTCCCGGCGCTGTTCCATCAGTATAGGCATGCACAACAATTTCAGCGCCCGTTTGCAGGGCGCTGTCGGAAACGCTATCCATATCGCCGACGATCAGATCGGGTCTCATACCCAACTCCAGCAGGGCGTCAGCGCCGCCATCGACACCGATCAGCACCGGTTTCACTTCCTGGATATAAGTCCTGATCGCCTGGATATCCTGGCGGTGATGATGCCCGCGCACTACCACCAGGGCCTGGCGGCCTTTAATATTGGTACGGATGGCAGGGGCGGGGTAGCCGCCAAGGATCAGCCCTTGTTCCTGTTTGGCATAGACCAGGGTGTTGTCCACAAAACTGGCCAGTTCCAGCTTCAAACGGTCCTGGGCCAGGGCCAGTTTGGCTAAAATGGTATCCTCATCAAGCCAGATGACTGCAGATACCAGGTTCCCGTTCCGGTAGATGGCATCCCGGGTGATCAGGACGGAGTCTCCGTCGCGGATCTCCTGCATCACCAAGGAACCGGAGGCCTCAATAATAGGGACCCCTGCCCTGATCAGGGATAGGGGTCCGGTATTGGGATATCTTCCGGTTATGGAAGCGCTGCAGTTGACCACCGCCCGCGGGCGACAGCTGATCAGGCTCTCCGCAGCCAATTGATCCAGGTCCGCATGATCAATGATCGCTATATCGCATGAGGACAGGCGTTTGACCAGGCTCTTGGTGCGCCCGTCCACCCTGGCTTTGCCCCTGACGACATTCTTCACAGGCTCCGCAACCTTCTCTACGAGATTTCAACTGAACTGGTTACGGAGCAGGGAAATATCTAGCTAACCTTAACCCCCACCCGCAACCGGTCGGCTACCATGGCGATAAATTCAGAATTGGTCGGCTTGCCACGCTCGACATCGATAGTGTAACCGAACACCTTGTTCATCAGTTCCACGTTCCCCCGGTCCCAGGCCAGTTCGATGGCATGACGGATCGCCCGTTCCACTCTGCTTGGCGTGGTGTTGTACTTCTCGGCGATCATCGGATACAGTTCTTTGGTCACCGCTCCCAGCAGCGTCATCTCTTTGATCACAAAGATGATCGCATCGCGCAGGTACTGATATCCCCGTACGTGCGCAGGCACTCCCATCTGGTGGATCAGGTTGGTCACTTCCACGTCCAGGTTGCGTGTTCTCGGATGAAAGTTCAGGATCTGGGCGCCTGTAGTGCCGTTGGCCAGCTGCCGCACACGATTGCCCAGCACCTCCAGATCGAAGGGTTTCAATATATAATAGTTGGCTCCGAGTTCCACCGCTCTCCTGGTTGTCTCCTCCTGCCCGAAGGCAGTCAGGATGATCACCTTGGGGCGCTCCTCGTATTCGGTGTTAAGCTGCTCCAGTACCCCGATCCCATCAAGCTGGGGCATGATCAGATCGAGTATCATCACGTCAGGAATGTCCTGATCCAGCATCTTCAGGGCTTCATGACCATTGTGAGCGATACCTGAAATGGCACAGTCATCCTGCCCTTCGAAATAATCCTTTAATATCTCGCAAAATTCCCTGTTATCATCCACTAACAACACTTTTATTGAATTTTCCAATCCCTTTCACCCCCTAGAATAATAATTCCTTGTATTTCTATTTCATGTAGATTATAGATTCGACACCCTCATTTTAGTTCCTGCAACGAATTATGACATATGCTGGGTCTTCCTGACGCCAGGAGGGGACCGGCATAAGAATAATATGCCTAAAAACTACAGCGTTTATGTGCCAGAGGGAAAGGCGGGAATAATTGTCGCGATACGGGTTGATAGCAAGTCTTTACAGTGCCAGGCTACGCTGCTTGATCCGGAATTTCCTGACCAATCCAAGAGATTTGATTCTGGGGTTGTTTTCCAGGAAATAATCCAGCCTCATCCAGCATCAGTTCAGCGGCAATACCGTAGCCCAGGGTGGGATCGTTGATAAAAACATGGGTAACCGCCCCGATCAGTTTGCCGTTCTGGATGATCGGGCTGCCGCTCATCCCCTGGATAATGCCTCCGGCACGGTTGAGAATCCGGGGATCGACCACCTTGACGATAAAGCTCTTGCCGTCAGGGCGGGGTTGGGGAAATACGGTTTGAATGTCGATATTGAAGGCCTCGACATTTTCGCCGTTCAATACAGTCAGCATCTGCGCCGGGCCCTCTTTGATCTGGCCGCCGACAGCAACCGGAACAGGCTGCGGGTACAATTGGTTGACCAGGTTATTCTGTAGCACTCCATAAATTCCGTAGGTCGTATTTTTATCGATGTTGCCGGATGTTTTTTGATCGTTTAGAAACAAACCGATCTTTTCCCCGATCTTTCCTCGCTGCCCCTTCTGAATTCCTTCAACGGCAGCGCCGACAATCTTTCCCTCTTTCAGGTCCAATAATTCACTGGTCTCGGAATTTGTGATCACATGTCCCAAGGCGCCATACCTTTTAGTCACCGGATCGAAAAATGTGAGTGTCCCCACGCCGGCAGCCCCATCTCTGACAAAAAGTCCGATCCGGTAGCGCTTGGTTTCACGGCAGAAGACTGGCTTGATCTGATAATTTTTGACCGTCTCCCGGTGTTTTACCTGAAGACTGACCGTATCCTGGCGACGGGCAAACTGGTCTATGAGCAGGCTCACCTCGGCATCGCTCCGGATCTTCACACCCTGGATGCTGAGGATCAGGTCTCCGGCCACGATGCCTGCCTGGCGAGCCGGGCAATAGGTTTTTCCGTCAGTGGATGTAATATCGGAAAATCCGGCCACGATCACTCCCTCTGAGTGCAGGAACACGCCGATGGACTGCCCCCCCACCATCACCTGAACAGGCGGCACAACTTGCAGGGTGACATGCTTAAGGGGCAGAACGCCGAATAGGCGCAGGTCCAGATCGACGTTTCCGGGCCTGGCCGCCACCGGCGCCCGCCCCTGAAAGGGCAGAAACCCCTGCGCCACTACCTGCCCTGTCTGCCAATTCAGCCTCTCCTCGCTTTCATTGGAGACGAAAGCCACAATCCGCTCGGAGAGCCGGGGAGGAAAAATGTTTCCGAAAAAGACCTGATCCCCCACGTTAACCCGGTAGTGAGAGGGGATCAGGTTGAAGGACTGAAAAAATATGGTATAAATGCAGGCTGCCAAAAATAATGCCGAGAGAAGACTGTGAAGCCTTCGCTTGCTCAATTCCAATCATCCCTTTGTCCTCTCTTGGCCTGTCCCCCGTGATGGTTAAGTTATCCCCTTCCCAGAGCTTTTATGCACACTTTTCATGGCAGATCCGCCCTGCCGGATCGCAGACGCGGCGAGTTAAAAGAACAGGGTCAACCCTGCTTGAGAATCTTTTCCGCATGGATGCGGGTGATCTCCTCATCTTCAGCGCCACCGAGCATCCTGACCAGTTCCAATACCCTCGACTGGTAATCCAGCGGGCTGACCACCGTCCGGGTCAGTTCTCCGGTGATCACTTTTTCAATATAGAAATGCCTGTTGCCCCTACCGGCAATATGCGGGGAATGGGTGACGCACAAGACCTGCTTGAGTTTGGCCAGGGTGGCCAGGCGTTCGCCGACGATCTGCAGAGTCCTGCCGCCGATGCCGGCGTCGATCTCATCGAAGATCAGGGTGGGAATCTCATCGTTGGCTGCAAAGATCACCTTGAGGGCCAGCATCACCCGGGACATCTCCCCACCGGAAGCGATCTTGGCCAGAGGCTTGAGCGGTTCGCCGGGATTGGCGCTGAACATGAATTCCAGCAGGTCGTAGCCCCAGGGCGCCGGTGACGTTACGGTCTCCCATCTGATGTCAAACCGGGCCTTCTCCATGCCCAGTCCCTGCAGTTCGCTGACTATGGCCGAGGTAAAAGTGGCTGCCTGCAGGTGCCGCAGTTCAGACAATCTCCTGGCTGCAGCATCGTATGACTGCAACATCTGCTGATATTCGGTCTCCAGTTCCCGGGAGCGGGACTGGCGCTGCTCCAGGGATCTCAGCTCAGCATCAGCGTCATCCCTGAAGGCGATCACCTCTTCCAGAGAGGGCCCATACTTGCGGACCAGAGTACGCAAGGCATGCAGCCGTTCTTCCGCCTCCTGGGCCCGGGCCGGATCGAACTCCAACAGGTCCTGGTAGCGCCTCAGTCCTTCCACCAGGTCCTCCAGGCGGTACCGCAAGTCTGCCATCAGGGAGGAGATCTCCTGCACCGAGGTATCGTACCGTGACATCTCCGCCAGATTGGACTCAGCCTGGCTCAGAAGGTCATAGGCTGCCAATTGGCGGCCTTCTCCCTCGTAGATCGCTACCGCCGCCTGCTTGGCCAACTCGGTCAGCCGGGCAGCGTGGCGCAAACGCTCAGTTTCCTGCTGTAGCGTCTCATCCTCTCCCGGAATCGGTTTTAACCGTCCAATCTCCTCCACTGACCGGGCCAGATAGCCGATCCGTTCAGTCACGCTCTGCTCCCTGGCGCTGCCCGCAGAACGTTCCGCTGCCAGATCGCAGAGTCGGGTATAGAGCGATGCCACCAACAACCGCTGGCGCTCAATCTCATCGCCTCCGAAGCGGTCAAAAAGTTCCCGGTGCTTGTCCACTTTCAGCAAGGACTGGTGTTCATGCTGGCCGTGCAGGTCTACCAGCATCTCGCCCAGCGTGCGGTACATGGCCAATGGCACAACCCTCCCATTGACCCGGCAGGTGCTCCGGCCGCCAGCCATGATCTCCCTTGATAACAGCAGTGAATAATCCTCGCTGACGGGCAGGCCGTATTCGGTCATTTTCTCAGTCACCGGCGACAGTTCGCTGCAATCGAACAGCCCCTCGACAACAGCCCTCCCGGCCGCAGCCCGCACCAAGTCGCTGGAAGCCCGCCCACCGGTCAGGATATCCATGGCATCGACCAGGATCGACTTGCCGGCCCCGGTCTCGCCGGTCAGGATATTCAATCCGGCGCCCAGTTCCACGCTTACCTGCTCGATCAAGGCCAGATTCTCGATTGTTAGCTGGATCAGCATTGGCTCCGCCTCATTTCAGGAGGGACTCAAACCGTTGTAAAAGCTCCTGCACAGCCTCTCTAGGTTTGACCACCACCAGGATGGCATCGTCTCCGGCCACGGTGCCGATGATCTCGCGCCAACCGCTCTGGTCCAGGGCTGAAGCCACGCCCTGGGCAGCGCCCGGCAGCGTATGGATGACGATCAGATTATCGCTCGCATCGTACTTTACCACGGACTCCTGAAACAGTCGGCGCAGGCGCTCGTAAAGTCTTGACAGGTCAGGCTGTCCGCCCTGCGGCTTGGTGTAACGGTAAGTATCGCCGCCTACCGGCGTCTTGACCAGTTGTAGCTCTTTAATGTCCCGTGAGATGGTGGCCTGGGTGGTGCGTATCCCCTTCGCCCTCAGGGCGGCGGCCAGATCCTCCTGGGTCATGATCGGCTGTTCGTTGATAATCTCCAATATCAGTTGCTGGCGGCGTAATTTCAACAGGTCCACCTCCTGCTATCCGGTTCCACACATCCGTCCTGTCTGAAGACTTCTGAATCTCCCTCCCGAAGCTTCAAACGCACGATCTCAAAGAACGGCCTGCCGCGCAATCGCACCAGATTAGCCGCAGCAACAGCCCTTACGACCAGAACCTCGTCATCCTTTTGCAATGCAAAACCGGTCTGCCCGTCAATGGTCAGCATGACATCCAGGGGATCCGATTTCAACACGATTCTGATGGCATGGCGGTCTGAAGTGATGATTGGCCGGGCAGAGAGGGTATGCGGACAGATAGGCGTCACGATCATGAGATCGAGTTCCGGGCTGACGATAGGCCCCCCGGCAGACATGGAATAGGCGGTGGATCCCGTTGCAGTGGAGATGATAATGCCATCTGCCCGGTAAGCGGCCAGATACTCGTTGCCGACATAGGCCTCCAGGGTGATCATCCGGGAAAGGGGGCCCTTGGTGACGACCGCATCGTTGAGCGCCAGGAATCTAGCCACAGACCGGCCATCACGCCTCACCTCGGCATCCAGCATCATGCGCGGCTCCACCAGATAATCTCCCCTGACCAGCTGGTCCAGTCTGGGAAATAGATCCTGCATCTCCATGTCGGTGATGAAGCCCAGGTGGCCCATGTTGACTCCCAAAATCGGTATTCTCAAACCGGCGGTACGGCGGGCGGTGCTGAGCAGCGTCCCGTCACCGCCCAGCACGACGATCAGATCGACAGTGCCGATACTATCCGGGAAACCGCACCGATCCTCCTCGGCAACACATTGATAGCGGGTTACCTGGATATTTTTTCCGGCAAACCATGCTGCCAGGTCGTCAAGGTACTGTTGATCCCTGACCTTGGCAGAGTGCACCACCAGACCGACGTGTTTCATGGAGACCTCCGGAAGTTGAACTCTGGCTATTGCTCATTCATTGTTAATTTTTAAGCTGGGCATGGGCTGTCCGCACGATCTGCTCCACCTGAAATGTCGAAAGAGGTGTGCAATCAGCCTCCGAATCACTGCCCAACCAGATAAAATATTCTATGTTGCCGTCAGCGCCCGGGACGGTGGAATAGGTAGCCCCCCGGACTTGAAACCCCAGTTGGCAAGCCCCGGCAGCAACCTGTTCCAGGACTGAGCGCTGCACTGCCGGGTCTTTGACGATGCCCCCCTTGCCCACATGCTGCCGTCCAGCCTCAAACTGGGGCTTGACCAAAGCAAGCACCTCACCGCCAGGCTTCAACAACGCCTTGACCGCAGGCAGCACCTTGAGCAGGGAGATGAAAGACAGGTCCAGGGTGACCAGATCCACCTGCGCCCCCAACTCCCCGGGGGTCAGATAACGCAGATTGGTTCGCTCCAACACCTGCACCCGCTCATCCTGGCGCAGGTTCCAGGCCAGCTGCCCATAACCGACATCGACCGCATAAATTCGGCTGGCGCCATGCTGTAGCAGGCACTGGGTGAAACCGCCGGTGGAAGCGCCGGCATCCAGGGCCACCTTGCCGGCCACCTCCATGCCAAATTCCTCCAAGGCGGACTCCAATTTCAGCCCACCCCGGCTCACGAAAGGGCAGGGGTCCCCCTTGACCAGGATCGTTCCCTCCGGCAGCACTGCAGTGCCGGCCTTGTCGATCAGGCTGCCGTTGTAGTAGACGCTCCCAGCCATCACTGCCCGCTGCGCCTGCTCCCGGCTGGAGAAGAATCCCTGATCCACCAGCAGCAGATCGATCCGCATTTTACTGCCCCGTCCTGATATGGACATCTGTTACCAGCCTTTCGACTGAATAAAATCGGTGATACCGCCGGCATCGAGTCCGTATGCGCTGCATAACAGCTCTCGCTTGCCATGCGGGACGAAGCAATCGGAGACACCCAGGCAATAACACTCGCCACGCCAGCCACGCCGGGACAACAGTTCTAAAACGCTGCTGCCAAAGCCCCCGGCGATCGTATTGTCCTCTATGGTCAACAGGCGCCCGGTCCGCTCGGCCCAGGTCATGATCAACGGTTCGTCAAGGGGTTTGACGAACCGGCAGTTGACTACCGCCGCCTGTCTCCCTCGTTTTGCCAGTATTTCCGCCGCTTCCAGGGCCGAATATACAGTCGGCCCGATAGCCAGTATCGTCAGGTCTTTACCCTGGCGCAACAATTCACCCCGGCCCAACTCCAGTGGCGAGTGCTTCTCGTCAATAACATCCGACATCCCTGACCCGCGGGGGTAACGAATAGCTGTAGGCCGCCCATAGCCAATGGCGCTGCCGAGCATGGCCGCCAACTCGTTCTGATCTTTGGGGGCCATCAAGATCATGCCCGGTATGTGGCGCAGGTATGAGAGGTCGAAGATGCCCTGATGCGTTTCGCCGTCTTCCCCCACGATGCCCGCCCGGTCAACCGCAAAGATCACCGGCAATTCCTGAAGGGCCACGTCGTGGACAATCTGGTCGTAGGCGCGCTGCAGAAAAGTGGAATAAATGGCCACCACGGGAAGGTATCCGGATCTCGCCAGACCTGCAGCCATGGTGACGGCGTGCTGTTCGGCAATCCCCACATCGAAGAAACGATCGGGAAATTTTTTAGCAAAGCACTTGAGCCCGGTCCCGTCGGACATCGCTGCCGAAATGGCCACCAGCTTGGGGTGCTCCTCACCGAGCCTGATCATGCAGTCTCCGAACACCCTGGTGAAGGTGGGGTTGCCCTCTTTAGCTATGGGCTCGCCTGTTTTGATGTCAAACTGTCCAATGCCGTGAAAGGTGTCCGGGTTCTTCTCCGCTGGCCGATAACCTTTTCCTTTCTGCGTATACACGTGAACCAGGACCGGCCCCTTGACTCCGCGGGCGCGCTCCAACACCTGCCTGAGCGCCTGCAGGTTATGCCCGTCAACCGGGCCTAAATAGGTAAATCCCAATTCCTCAAAGAAGATGCCGGACATCAGGAGATATTTCAGGCTATCCTTGAAACGCTCTACCGTCCTGACCATCTTGGGGCCCAGGCTGGGGATGCGCCGCAGAAACTCTTCGATCTCACCCTTGCTCTTATAGTAGCGCGGATCGGTGCGCAATTTGCTCAGATATCCGGACAGTGCGCCCACATTGGAGTCGATGGACATTTCGTTGTCGTTCAAAACAACGACCAGGCGGGTTCCCACATGCCCAGCATGGTTCATGGCCTCGAAGGACATGCCCCCGGTCAGGGCGCCGTCTCCGATCACCGCCACCACCGCGTGTTTTTCCTTATTCAGGTCCCGGGCCAGCGCCAGCCCGAGAGCAGCAGAGATCGATGTACTGCTGTGACCGGTTTCGAAGCAGTCGTGCACGCTTTCCCGGGTCTTCGGAAAACCGCTTAAGCCGCCATATTGCCTGATGGTGGCAAATTGTTCCCGGCGGCCGGTGAGTATTTTGTGGACGTAGCTCTGGTGGCCAACATCCCAGACAATCTTGTCTTCAGGGGTATGAAAAACCAGGTGCAGGGCGATGGTCAACTCCACCACGCCCAGATTCGGAGCCAGATGCCCACCGGTATGCGACACGGTCTCTATCAGTATTTCCCTGATCTCTCGGGCCAGGGTCTCCAACTCGATAGGGGAAAGCCCGCTCAGATCCGCTGGTTGCTCGATTTTATCGATGATCCTCGTATTCACCTTTTCGCCCTTCTCGGGCTTGCCGGAGCAAATAATTCGTAACCGGTCATGCGCTCCACCCAAGCCACCACCTGCCCCAGCCGGAGCATGATCTCATCGGCCTCCTGCATGGCAATACCTTTTCCTAGAGCCTTGCCACCCACAGTCACCGCTGCCACCAGGGCGGTCATCACAATCGTATACCAATTAGAGATCAGTTGGTATTGCGTGATCAGCCGGAAAATAATTGTAGCGCCCATGGCTCCGGCCAGGGTGCTGGAGATATCCCCCATCACGTCGCTGCAGAAGACGGCCACCTGGTCGGCATTCTTGACCAGCCTGACCGCCTGGCGTGCCCCTAAAACTTTATTCGCGGCCTTTGCATTCAACGGAGTGGCATCCGCCGCAGCAGCCGCGAAACCGATCATATCTACCATTACTCCTAACAAAATGACGAACAGCAGCATCACAAACATGAAAAAATACACAATTATCTGCCGCAGGAAAACATCGGCCACATAAGTAAGAATCAGGCTGAGAAAAAAGGTGAGTAGGGCGTTGCCCAATCCCCTGCGCAGCCACTTGGTTCGCTCCGGCATAATTACGAGTCACCCATCAGCGGTTCTCATCTATTCATATTTTTGGACATCACAAATTTTATCATTATCAGAGTGGAAGCGGGTGGACACCTGGCAGGTAAATATTGTGGCTTAGGTCTAGCAGGTTTTCCCAACAGAGCGCCAAAACGTCGCCGTTTTGGTGGTTCCCCATTATGCCCTGTTCTGCTCTCGTCACCGAAAGCAGGGCCAGATTACCACTTAGTCCACACTTTAATCCCTGACAGGTTCTGGGTCAGCAGGCAGTCTAGGAGTTTTCCTCGGCGTTGTAACCGATTTCTAGCCTCTTTTGCAGAGCAGGTTTCGGAGTCATCTGCCAGCCTTTGCAAGCCGGCAGCGTTGACCGCCATCCACCAACCCCACTCAAGGCAGGCTACACTGCACACAGCACTAACTGGTACCGCAAGCAGGTCAAACCCTAGCCGTAGTCTCTCCCACGTACTAGGACCTCCGCGAAGGAAGGGTCAACGCCCACATGCCATTGTAGATCGCCCTTCCTTCTTATCTCCCAGCACAAGCCCCCGACTGGGCGTCAAAAGCCTGCACCAGGAACTTCATCGATGTGCCGGCGACGGATTTTTAGGCCCGCCTTTGAAACCAGCTACCCCGACTAGAATACTGCGCCACCCGTTCCTCTCCAATATTTACCGGACGAAACCGGTTTTATCCGATAGCCAACCGCCCCTAATACCCCCGCTTTTGTAAGCGGTGGCATAAAGGGCGCTAAGCTCCTGGATCTGCTCAACTAAGTATCAGGTGGGATTAAAACCCCATCTGATACAAGTTTCGCTTTAATGCTGTTTCATTATAACATAACGGCCAAATACAAACAAATATGCGTTTCTATCAGGATTGACGGTCTAATAGGTGCTGGGCGGCGCCAATCATAAAGGCCGCTCCGGCTCCCAGCCGATCAATGCTTTGCAGGGCTTTGTTCACCTGCACAGCAGCCAGCCGGCGCGCCTGTTCCAGTCCGTACAGGGCGGGATAGGTCGCTTTCTGGTTGGTCAGGTCGCTGTTGAGGGGTTTGCCGAGCAAGTCTTCGTCCCCTGTCAGATCCAGGATATCGTCAGTGATCTGGAAAGCCAGGCCGAAATTTAGGCCAAACTCCGTCAGAGCCTGCAGGTCCTGTTGCTCAGCGCCTGCCAGGATGGCGCCGGTCCTGAGAGCGGCGGCAAACAGGGCAGCGGTTTTGTGGAGGTGGATGTATTCCAGTTGCTGAGGATCGATCGCCCGGCCCTCGGACTCCAGGTCGACCACCTGTCCGCCGATCAGCCCGTCAGTGCCCGCCGCACCTGCCACTTCGCCGATCACCCTGGCAACCGCTCCGGCGTCAAAACCCGCTGGATGCAGACTGTACAAGGTTGTAAAAGCCAGGGTCAGCAGGGCGTCGCCCGCCAGGATAGCCATCGCCTCGCCATATACCCGGTGGCAGGTCGGCTTGCCCCGGCGCAGGTCGTCGTTGTCCATGGCCGGCAGGTCATCGTGAATCAGGGAATAGGCGTGGATCATCTCCAGGGCTGCCGCGGCTGGCAACAGCGGCGCCTGGGGCCGCCCCAGGGCTGCGGCGGCAGCCAGTACGAAAGCCCCGCGCAGCCGCTTGCCCCCGGCAAAGATACTGTAGCGCATGGCCTGATGGATGGAGGCCGGATGACTATCAGCGCCTGGCAGGCAGCGATCCAGGGACTCATTGATCATGGCAGCCTTGGCGCTTAGCTCTTGCTCCCAGCTCATTTCGCCCGGCCACCCGGCTCAAGGCCTCCCAGCCAAGCGGGAGCCGAAGCGTAGTATTCCGACAACAGCACTTCTATCTGTTCCTCAAAAGCATTCAGGTCTTGGACGCAGATACTCAGGTTGCTGATGCCATCCTTGAATGCATCCAGGGCTGCCGCCAGGGTCAGATCCCCTTTTTCCAATTCGTCAACCACCGCCTCCAGACGGGCGAGAGCATCCTCAAAGGTTATGGCCGGTGGCTGGGGCTGTTCGCTTGCTTGATCCATAACGCTTCCTCCTATAACCGTGAACGCGGGGGCGGTTCTGGCGTTTAGATGCCATGTTATGAAACGCCAGAACCGTCCCCGCGTTTCGTCTCTTCAACTTTGCAGCGCAAGCTTCCCTCGCTGAGGATCACTTCCAGGGGATCGCCTTCTTTGACAAGGAGGCTGCTCTGGATCAACCTGCCGCTGACCGGGTCCCGGCAGATACTGTAGCCGCGCCGCAATATCGCCAGGGGGCTCAGGCTGTCCAGCTTCTCTGCCAGCACCTGCTTCCGGTGGCTAGCCTGATCACGCAATAGCTGCATTTTATTGGTCAGTTGCAGGTGCAATAGCCTTAGCTCCTGTTTATGCTGGAACAGCAACTGTTTAGGATAACGCCCCAGGTCCCGTTCGCCGATCTCCTGCAACTGCCGCTGTTTCTGTCTTAATATCCCCTGCACTGCGGACAGGATCAGGCGGTCCTGCAACTGTCGCACCCGGTGCTCCAGTTCCAGGTGCGAGGGCGCCACCAGTTCAGCGGCCGCAGAAGGGGTAGCGGCCCTGACGTCAGCAACCAGATCGGCAATGGAGTAGTCGGTCTCGTGGCCAACGGCGCTCACCACCGGATGGTGTAAGTGGAAAATCGCCCGGGCCACCTCCACCGTGTTAAATGCCCACAGCTCTTCCAGGGAACCCCCGCCCCGCCCGACAATGATCACGTCGATATCGGGCCGCTGATCCAGGGCCTCCAGAGCGGAGCAGATCTCCCGCGGGGCCTGTTCTCCCTGCACGGCGGCTGGAGCCAGCACGATGGCCATACCAGGAAAGCGACGCCGCATGACGGTTACCAGGTCATGCCACGCCGCTCCGTTCTGTGAAGTGACCACGCCTACTTTACGCGGCAAATGAGGCAGCGGTTTCTTATGCTCCTGCTCAAACAAGCCCTCAGCCTGCAACTGCTCCTTGAGCCGGCAATAGGCAGCGTAGAGGGCCCCCATGCCGTCCGACGCCAGTTCTTCGGCGTATAGCTGATACTGCCCATCCCGTTCATAGATACTGATACGGCCACGTACGATCACGCCCATTCCATTGGACGGCAAGAAATTCAACTGGCTGCAGCGGGAGCGGAACATGACGCAACGCATACTGCTGGCAGCATCTTTCAAGGTGAAGTAGAGGTGGCCGGAGGTATGATGCTTGCAGTTGGAGATCTCGCCGCGGATCCAGATGCTGTTCAGCAGCGCATCCGCCTCCAGCAGATCCCTCAGGTAACCGGTCGCCTCCCCCACGCTGTAGATCCTGCGAATCACCACCGCTACGCCTCAGCCGTATCCTTGGCGGCGATGAGTAAATTGTAGATGAGCATGATAATCCGGACCGGCCCCAATCCACCCGGTACCGGGGTGATCGCTCCGGCCACTTCCACGGCGCTGTCGTAGTCCACATCGCCGACCGACTTGCCGTCCACCCAGTTGGAACCGGTATCGATGACGATCGCCCCCGGTTTTAGCATGTCACCGGTGATCGCCCGCGGCCTGGCGACTTCGGTGACCACGATGTCCGCTTGCTTGGTGTAGGGGGTAAAATCCTCGGCAGGGTTGACCAGGGTCACGATGGCGCCCTTCTCGAACAGCATCAAGGTGATCGGCTTGCCGACCTCGATGCCGAAGCCAACTACCACGGCATGCTTGCCTTTGAAATCGATCCCCTGCTTTTCCAGGATCTTGATGCAGGCATTGGCGGTAACTCCCCAGTAACACTTGTTGCCAATCAACAGATTCCCAAGATTGACCGGGTGCAGGGCATCGATGTCCTTCACCGGCAGAATGGCATCCAGGACCTGGTTCTCATACTGGTGCAGATGATGCGGCAGTGGAAGCTGAACCAGGATCCCGTGCACGCCGTCATCCCGGTTCAGTTTATCGATCAGGGCCAGCAACTGCTCGATGTCGGTATCCTCGGGAAGGTGGTGGGTCTCCGCAAAAGCACCCACGCTCTCGGCCGCCTTGGCCTTGGTGCGGACATACAGGGCGGAATCCTGGGCGCCTCCGACCAGGATCAGGGACATGCTGGGGGTGATCCCCTTCTGCTTGAGATCTGCGGTCTCCTGGGTCAACTGTTGCCTGATCTCCTCGGCGATCTCTTTTCCCACAATACGTACTGCTGCCATTCGCATAACCCTCCTCAAATAAGTTCTTCAATTCAACTTGGCCAGCCTGATAAGGAAAGGAGAACTGGACCCCTTGCAGCATCCAGTTCTCCGATGTAGACGGCTATTGATCTAACCCTTTTTCTCGAGCTGCCACTTGGCTGCTTCAATCGTGTTCTTCATCAGGATGGCAGTAGTGGCAGTGCCGGCGCCGCCCGGAACCGGGGTGATCCAGGCTGCCTTCTCGGCAGCGATCTCGGTCTCCACATCACCGACGATCTTCCCGTCCTTGGTGGCGTTGATGCCGACATCGACGACGATGGCGCCCTCTTTGATCCAATCGCCCTTGATCAGGTGAGGCACGCCCACGGCCACAACCAGGATCTCCGCCCTTCTGACGTGAGACTCGGACAGACCGCGCTGGCCGGTGGCGATATGGCTGATGGTAACAGTGCCGAAGGCATTCAGGAACAGCAGTCCTGCCGGTTTGCCCACGATGTCGCTGTGGCCGACAATCACTACCTCCTTGCCGTAGATGTCTACTCCGGTGGATTTTACCAGCTCGAAAGCGCCCAGAGCGGTGCAGGGAACCAGGCGTGGCTTGCCGAAGGTGACCAGGCCCATGTTGGTGGGAGTCATGCCCTCGACGTCCTTCTCGTAGGCGATGCTCCACTGGCAGACCTTGGCGTCGATCTGAGCCGGCAGGGGGGTCTGCAGAATGATGCCGGTGACACCCGCGTCGGCGTTGAGGCCGGCGATGTGTTTCAGCAGCTGGTCCTGGGTCAGGTCCGCAGGCAGTTCCTGCAGCTCATACTTGATGCCGACAGCATCGGCAACCTTGCGCTGGGCGTTGGTGTATACGCGCGAGGCATCGTTCTGCCCCACTTGAACGGCGACCAGGCTCGGTGAAACTCCTTTAGCCTTTAAGGCTCCTACTTCAGCAGAAACTTCAGCCTTAATTTTTTCCGCCAGCGGTTTTCCTAACAATAATTGTGCAGCCATTGCTTTTCCTCCCTAAATATATTTTCTGTAATCTGAGTGAACGCAAAAAAGCCTGTCTACACCTCCTCCATCAGTACGAACTTTCCCCATTCACCTTAGAAGCTCCGGTAACAATCACCCAAACAAAGCCGGCAGCTTCATGAAAAGACCGACTGTTATTAAAATAACCTGATAAAATATCAGCTATTGACATGATCTATTCGTAAATAGCGCTCAAATTCCTGCCTGGACCCTAAAAACTTTCTATATTCTCATAAAGCGAAACTTAGATCAGAGGGGTTAAAAACCCCTCTGATCTCTAGTTGAGCCGATCCCGCCCCGGTCGGGGCACCCGGCTTAGCGCCCTTTATCCCAGAGGGATTAGGGGCGGTTAGCTATCGGATAAGGCGCGCCCTAAAGCACTATTCGAACGCTGTTGCCTTGTGAAGCCTAAAAACAAAAAAACTGGCTGTGATCAGCCAGATTCTACGGTGACTTCCTTGGCAATGCGGCCAAGAATTCCATTTATAAAGCGGGGAGCATCTTTGTGGCTGAAAATTTTAGCCAGTTCGAGGGCCTCGTCGATGGCCACGTTGACCGGAGTGGCAGGATAATACAACATCTCAAACAGGCTCATCCTCAGGATGTTGCGATCCACATTGGCCATCCTGGGCAGATCCCAGTCAGTGGCGTAGCGTACGAGGTAATCATCGATCTGATGCTGGTGTTTCAGTGTTCCCTCTACCAGGGTGCGGGAAAAACCTGCCGTCTCACCGGTAACCCGGGACTCTTTCAGCATGTAGGCCAGGGCGCCTTCCGGCTGGGCCTTGCCCACATCGATCTGGAACAGAACCTGTAAAGCTAACTCACGGGCCCGCCGCCTACCCAAAAATAACCCTCCCTGATCCTACTGCTTCGGGTCTCAGCGTTCGCCGAACAGACGCCTCCATAAAGCGTTCAGGCTGCTACCGTCATCAAAGCTCTTGCCGACGATATAACCGACCACTATGCAGATCGCAATAAATACCGTCTTCCAGAAACCGAAGATGATGATCAGCAGGCCCGCCAGCAACCCGAGGATGATACCGATCACTTTTCCCCGGTGTCCATCCAGCAGATCCAGAAAGACCTCATAAAAAGACCGGCCACCCCACATGTAAATCTCCTTCTTTCTGGCGTCAACCCGTTACTCGACCCTGGCACGGGATTCAAAGGAGACGCTGGCAACCAATACCTGCACCTGCAGCACGCGGATACCCGCCTTTTCCTCCAGGTAGTTCTTAACTGCCTCTTGAACCTCCTGGGTAATCACCGGGATATTGGCATCCGGACTCACATTCAGGTGCAGAACCACAACCACGCCGTCTTTTTCATACTGTAGCACCGGCCTGATCTCCCGGATCTCCCGCACCTGGCGGGATGCTCTGCGGATCAGGTCTTCCAGGGCCGGCACCGAGATATCCACCCGCCCCAGGCTGGTATCCTGAATCATCAATTCACGGTGCTGTCCTGTCCCCCGGCTGGCAACCACAATCATGTACAGAGCCAGCAAGATCACCAGGCCGCTGACGACACCGATGATCCAGCGATTATCTGAAATGGACAGGACCGATTGCAGGTATTCCTGGGGGATCACCCATCCCAGGGCTAGCGCCAACACGATGCCCGCAAATATGATCGTCAGAATGGCAAATATTGATGACAGAAAACGGTGACCTGGCTGCATCAGTATGTGCCCTCTCCCTTCCTTGCGTAAAACTATTTGACTCGCTGCTGCTCATCCTGCCCCTCGGCAAAGGAAACGCCCTGTACATGAACGTTGACCTCGATCACCGCCAGGCCGGTCATGCTCTCAATTGCCTGCTTGACATTCTCCTGGACGCGCAAGGCCACATCCGGGATACGTACGCCAAAGTCCACAATGACAAAAAGGTCCACCGCGGCCTCGCGCTCTCCCACCTCAACCTTGACACCCCTGGACAGGTTGCGCCGGCCCAACATTTCCGCGATGCCTCCGGCCACGCTGCCACTCATGCCTGTAATCCCGTCGATCTCCGTAGCTGCCAGTCCGGCAATGACTGCCACCACGTCATTGGCAATGCGAATTGCCCCCAGAGCGGTACGGCTTGTCTCCTCGATCATATTGCTGTCAACCATGCTTCGCCACCCCCGATCTGTTCGGTATACAAATTATTTCCACTACCAGCATCATTATACCAAACAAAAATGGAATTGCAAGGCAGATCACCTATCTGACAGGTGCTGCTGTATAAAATTGGTATAGGTCTCGCCGCGCAGGAAATACTCATCGCTCATGATGCGCTGCAGGAAGGGAATAGTAGTGACCACCCCGGTGATCCGGAATTCGCCCAGAGCGCGCTGCATACGCCCGATCGCCTCCTGGCGGTCGTTTCCCCAGGTGATCAGCTTGGCGATCAACGAATCGTAATAGTGGGGAATGTTGTAGCCAACATAGATGCCGCTGTCAACGCGCACCCCGAATCCGCCCGGAGGCAGATAATCGGTCACCCGGCTCGGACAGGGACGGAAGTCGTAGGCCGGGTCCTCGGCATTGATGCGGCATTCGATCGCCGCTCCCTGCAGTCCGATCCTATCCTGGCGGTATGGCAGCGGCGCCCCGGCGGCCACTTCGATCATGGCGGCCACCAGGTCGATACCGGTCACCCATTCGGTGACCGGATGCTCTACCTGAATCCTGGTGTTCATTTCAATGAAATAGTAGGCGCCGGACTTGTCCAGCATAAACTCCACGGTCCCGGCGCCGGCATAATGCACAGACTGGGCAGCCCGGACTGCAGTCTCGCCCATCTGCTGCCGGAGTTCTTCGGTCAGCACCGGACAGGGGGTCTCCTCGACCAGTTTCTGGTGCCTCCGCTGGATAGAACAGTCTCTCTCCCCCAGGTAGACCGCCTGGCCGTGCTGATCCGCCAACACCTGAATCTCTACATGCCGGGGTTCCTGCAAATACTTCTCCAGGTAAACGCCGCCATCGCCGAAGGCGGCCTCGGCTTCGGTGCGCGCAGCGATCACGGCCTTCTCCAGTTCGGTCTGGTCGTTGGCGATTCGCATCCCCCGGCCCCCGCCGCCTGCAGAGGCCTTGACGATCACCGGATAACCGATGTCACCGGCAATGTCGGCGATCTTGCTATCCTTGGTCAACAACCCCGGAGATCCCGGCACCACGGGCACACCGGCAGCAGCCATCAACTCCCGGGCCCGGGCTTTGGCCCCCATCGACTCGATCGCAGAGGCAGGAGGGCCGATGAACACGATCCCGGATGTCTCGCAGATTTCAGCAAAATAGGGGTTCTCCGCCAAAAAACCATAGCCTGGGTGGATCGCTTCAGCCCCTCTGCTGACAGCAGCGCTGATGATGTTGGGAATATTCAGATAGCTGCGGGACGGTTGCGGGGCGCCGATGCACACCGCCTCATCCGCCATCTGCACATGCAGGGCATCACGGTCCGCCTCCGAATAGACAGCAACGGTCCGGATATTCATTTCCCGGCAACTGCGAATAATCCGCACGGCGATCTCGCCGCGGTTGGCTACAAGGATTTTTTTGAACACTGAACAGCCTCCCTAAGAAATGAATACCGCATGCTGGTCGCACATGCGGTCGAAATGAACCCCGTTAACGGCATAACTAGGCCTCCGGGGCGATCAGGAACAGAACCTGCCCGTACTCCACCGGTTGGCCGTTCTCCACCAGGATCTTTATAATCTCACCCGGGCTCTCGGCCTCGATCTCGTTCATCAGCTTCATGGCTTCGATAATACAGAGGGCCTGGCCTTCCTTTACCCTGCTGCCCACCTCGACAAAAGGCGGAGCGTCAGGGGCCGGCGATTGGTAGAAGGTACCCACCATGGGCGCCACCACCTCCACGAGGTTGGCCATGCTGCCAGCCGCGGCAACGTCCAAGCGATCAGAAACTGCCGGGGCGGTCTCGACTGCATCAGCTTCCACCGTGCCAGGCCTGGACTTGCCTGCGGTCTTAAACGGATTGTCCTCCCCGGCGGTTCCCTTCTTGATCTTTACCTTCATCTCGGCTGTTTCTATATGCAGTTCGTTGACTTCGCTCTCGCTGATCAGCCTGATAAATTCTTTCACGTCTTCGAGGTTCATCTCTTCGTCCTCTCTGGATGCCTGAGAGGGATGAGCTTTTGGCATCCTTATCGCTCCGGCGCCGGGTGTAGCCTGGTTAGCAGCCGGTTTTGGCGCCGGTCTCGGTAGTCTTTCCTCTTCCTGCAGGCCTTCTAGCGGTGCCTGCCCCTCGCCATCCCGCATCTTCTTCCGGTGCTCGAAGAACTTTCTGGCTGTCTGGGGGAACATGACATAGGTCAGATAATCCTCTTCAGACTCCGCCAGATCGGCGATCTCCTCTTTCGTTCTGCCGAACCTGTTCTCCAACAGGTCGGCCGGCCGGCAGGTGATCGGCTCCTCGTCTCCGATGATCAGGTGCTGAATGGCCTGATCGATCGGGGCGGGCGACTGGCCGTAATAACCGCGGACATAGGCCTTGACCTCCTGGGGGACTATCTTATAGCGCTCGCCCAGCAGCACGTTCCATACAGACTGGCCCCCCACCACCTGGCTGGTCGGTGTGACCAGCGGTGGATAGCCAAGTTCGGCACGCACCCGGGGGACCTCCTCGAGCACATCCTTCATCCGAAACAGGGCTTTTTGCTCCTCCAGTTGGCTGACCAGGTTGGTGATCATGCCCCCCGGCACCTGGTGGTCGAAAACCTGCATGGCGCTGAGCCGGGTGACACCGCGCTCATAGCCGCGCCGGCGCCGGACATCCTCCCAGTAGTTGGCGATCTCGAACAGATGGTGCAGATCCAGGCCGGTGTCGTGCTCGGTGCCCTGCAACGCCCGGACCAGGGTCTCCACCGGAGGTTGGGATGAGCCGAAGGCCAGGGGCCCGGAACAGGCATCAAAGATATCCACCCCCGCCTCCACTGCCTTCAGACAGGCGCCGATGGCCATGCCGCCGATGTAGTGGGTGTGCAGATGGATAGGCACGTCGAGTTTTTCCTTGAATAGCGACACCAACTCATAGGAAACATAGGGAGAGATCATCCCGGCCATGTCCTTGATGCAGATGGAATCCGCCCCCAGGTCCTGCAGCCTCAGGGCATTCTCCAGGTAGCGCTCATTGGTGTGCACCGGGCTCAGGGTATAGACCACGCTGGCCTGAGCGTGCATGCCCGTCTTCTTGACCGCTTTCATCGGTACTTCCAGGTTGCGGGTATCGTTCAAGGCGTCGAAAATTCGAAAGACATCAATACCGCACTCGGCTGATTTATCCACAAAAGCATGGACAACATCATCGGCATAGTTAGTATAGCCGACCACATTCTGGCCGCGGAGCAACATCTGCAGCGGCGTGTTCTTGACGTGGGACTTGATGACTCTGATCCGCTCCCAGGGGTCTTCATTCAGATAGCGGATGCAGACATCGAAGGTGGCCCCGCCCCACATCTCCAGGGACCAGTAGCCTACTTTGTCAAGTTCTTCCAGAATGGGTACCATATCCTCGGTACGCATTCGTGTGGCCCATAGGCTCTGATGCGCATCGCGCAGCGTCGTATCAGTGATTCTTGGCCTCACTACCGGCTCCTCCTCGCATCACCAGGAAACCGTGCCCTTGGCACAAGTTATTGTAAATTGTATCCTAGAACAGCTGACTTTGCAACCAGCGGTATCCAAGTATACAGTATCCCACAGTGCGTCGGGAAACGGCTCTCTGCCGCACGCTCCCCGTCAAACAGCCGCAGCAATCAGGGCCTGGGAATGACAAGAACATTGGCGGCAGCAAGGTCAGTAGCCTTGACTACCAGCGCCCTGATCTGCTCCACGGCGGCAGGCGTAACTGATGACGCCTGGACAACGACAGTGGCCGAGCGGGGCAGGATCATCACTGCGGCATCCTGGTAACCCCTGGCCATCACCAGTCTCTCCAGTTCGGTCTCTCTGGACATATTATCAGCCAGCTGCATCAGCGACCGCTGGGCGCTGTCCCGGACCTCCCCGCTGGAGTTGGACTGGCCGGCAATCTCCTTGAGGGTCTCCATCTGCTGGCTGCGTATCCGGTCGCGGGCCAGGCGGCAATCCACAAAGAACGCCTGCCCGTTCATGTCCGGCAAGGGGGGCAAAACCGGCGAAGCCGGCAACAGATCCGGTTGCTGTTCCGCCTTTGCCGATCGGTCGTTCATCGGCGCAGCGGTAGCCGCTTTTCTAGGCGCGGAATTGAAATTGGCAACCAGAGAGTATCCGGCAAGCATCATGAGGAGGAGGAATACCAGACCAAACAGTACCGACCTCTTGTTGACATACATCACTCGCATGTTTATCGCCTTCCTTTCGGCAATACCATCACCCGGTATGAGGGGACATCGAGCACCGTCTGGACCGCCTGAATAAGCCGCTCGCGCAGGCTCGGGCTGCTGGCCCCCTCGGCCAGCACCAACACGCCGGCGATCTCCGGATGCATCTCCTTGACCACTACCGGCTCATCTTTGCCTCCGCTTGCTGCCTGCAACAGCACCAGGTTGTCGGTCTCGTTAGCCTCATTGGTGGTCCGGTTGCCGCCGCTCTGGTCCTTCTCCTGGATCGTCTGGTCCTGCTTGGTGATGTTCTGGGCGTAGACATGCTCCGCGCCGGCCTTGAGGGTTACTGTCACCTGGACACTTCCCGCCCCTTCCACCGCGCTGAGGATCCCTGCCAGCCGGCCCTCAAGTTCCTGCTCTACGGAAGTCAGATCATCACTGGGCGCCGGTTGAGCTTGCAACCCAGCAGCCGGTGCACTGGCTGCTGGGTTGCTGCGCTGGCCAAACCATGGTCCTGAAATAATCAGCAGCATCAAGCCGATCCCAAACACCAACAGCAGCTGCCACATCCGTGGCCCCCGCAAAAAATGGTACCGTTTCGTGAGATCGCTCCAGATATCCTCCAATTTGTCAGGCATGCCAAACACCTACCTCTGATTAACAAAATTAACCGTAACCTGCTCTTTCTGCAGTCCAAACAGGCTGGACACAGTTTCCTGCACATGGACGGCAATCCCCTGTTGATCAACCGCAGGAGTCGATACAGCCGGGGCGCCCTGCCCGATCCGGACCGGCTCTACCGGCCGGGCAACTTGCTGTTCGCCGGTTTGCAGCGATACAGCCACCTTCTGAACAGTGCCCAGCGATTGCTGGGGTGATGCGGGAGTCAGCACCACCTCAGCTTTGGCCGACTTGACCCCCGGGACGAGTCGGCACATGACCTCGATCTGGTCTTCCAGGCGCTGGACATAGGCAGCCTGTTCCTGCGCCGCGGTCACCTGCTGCAGGTCCTGCCCCTGGTCCAGAATCTGCGACAGGGCTGCACCGCCCCCGGCTGTGGCGGGCAGGGCAAAGTGCAGGGGCGGCTGCTGCTTGAACAGGGTCACGATCGGCCCCAGCACCGCCAGCAGAACGAACAGGCCGATGATCACCTGGACAAAGCGGCGCGTTCCCTGCAGCGGCAGCAACATCTCCAGGAAGGCCGCCAGCATCACCAGAAATACCAGGTTTCGCACCAGCAGGCGAATGGTTTCCATTCCAGCTCACTTTCTCCGGATCAGCGCAGCATGGCAGTGACATTGCCCAACCCTACCACAATGGTGATGGTTACAAAAAACATCAGTCCCACAGCCAGCACTGCGGCAAACACGATGAAAAGGTAGTTCCCCAGCAGGTGCAGGGCATCGCCGAGCCCCTGGGCGCCCAGGGGCTGCATCAGGGCCGCTGCCAGCCGGTAAACGATCACTGCCGACAGAATCTTCATTACCGGCAGGGCGCACAGAAAAACCAGGGTCACCGCCCCGATGATGCCGATGGCATTTTTCATGAACAGAGAGCAGCCCACCACCACATCCACGGCGTCGGTCAGAATCTTACCGACCACCGGCACAAATACCGCCGTGGCGAACCTGGCGGTGCGGATTCCCACCCCGTCGGTGATCGCACCGGCAGCCCCCTGCACCGACAGCAGGCCTAAAAACACGGTGATAAACAGGCTGAGCAGGATGATGCTGCCGTCCCGGAAAAACCCCGCCAGCCGCGATACCTGAATACGCTCGGAAAGCTGGTTGATAATGCCCAGGATGGCGGCGCAGAAGATCAGGGGGAAGACTACATTGCTGATCAGGGTGCCCAGGATATCCAGCGCCATGACGATCGCCGGCTGCATCAGGGATACGGTGGTGAGACTGCCCATGGCGGCCATCAGGGTGAGGATCACCGGCAGCAGCGACTGCATCAGCCCGACCATATTGCCGATGGCGTCCCGTCCGGTGTTCACGGCCAGTGTGAAGGAACTGAGGGCCACCGTGAGCAGGGCCAAAATCCCCACACCATGGGCCAATTTGGCAACAGTGTTCTCCTCAAAAGCGCTGGCCAGGTGCTCCAACAGGGCCAGCAGCACCCCCAGCACCAGCAGCTTGCCAAGCAGGGCGGTGTGAGTCAGGAGGTCCTGGAAAAAGACCTTGCCCAGCACCTGGAGCAGACTGGAGATATTCAGCTTCAATTGCCCATTCCGGATCGATTCCAGGGCCTTGACCAGGCTGAAGTCTGACAGCTGGGTCTGGAGGTCCTGATCCACCTGTCTGATGTATCCCTCCAGGTCCTTCAAATTCAATTGCTCAAACTGCCTGGCGATCAGATCGCCAGGGTTCGGCGCAGCCTGACCAGCGGGCACGGCCTGCGTATCCGGCACTGCCTGGGAGCTGGACGCCGTCTGTGCTACAGACGCAGTTGCCGGCTCCGACCCGGGCTGTTGCGCCGCCCGAGCCACCGCCGGCAGCAACAGCAGCCACAGGCATACCAGCAAGCACAACATGGGAACGGTTCGTTTCCATGAGACACTGGTGAAACGCGAGAACCATCTCCGCGTTCCACGCCTTTCAGAATCAAATAAATGTCCCCGCCATCCCCTTAACCATGGGGACGGTTCTGCTGTTCTTTCCGGAAAGCGAGTGGAAACTGCTTTCATACCGGCACCTCATACACCACTTCATCACCGAAGCCACCACAATAACGTAGATCCTCGTCTTGCATCCATCATGACCGGCAGTAAACAGGAGCGAAACGCGAGAACCGTCCCCGCGTTCAGGGGAGGAGGCGGATGATGACTTCCAGGATGGCTGCAAAGATCGGGAGGGCGAGGATCATAATCAGGACCTTGCCTGCCATTTCGATCTTATTGGCCACCGTGCCCTCACCCGAGTCCCTGCACACCTGGGCGCCAAACTCGGCAATGTAGGCAATCCCCAATATTTTTAGCAGGGTGGCCAGATAGAGCTCGTCCACCTGGGCGCGCCGGGTCACATCCTGAAACACGGTGATGATCGTCCCCAGCTTGTTCAGCACCATCAGGAAAACGATCACGCCAAAACCGAGAGCCAGCAGCATGGCCATCTCCGGGCGTTCCCGGCGCAGCAGCACCGCAAAAACCGCCACCACCAGGCCTAGCGCTACAACCTGCAGAATCTCCAAGGTTCAACACCCTTTACGCCAGCCTCAGAACAGATGAAATACCGAACGCACCGTGGTAAACAACTGGTTGATCAGCTGTACGACCATGATCAGAACGACGACCACTCCGGCCAATGTCACCATCTGGGCCTGCTCCTCCTTGTTTGCCTGTTTCAGGATGATGTGGAGCACGGAGATCAGGATCCCGAGTCCGGCAATTCTAAAGATCAGGTCAACGTTCATCAGGCAGCCCCCTTTTTATCCTATATAAACAACAGCACCAGGCTGATGCCCACCAGAAATCCTCCATACTGCCAGATCCGTTCATTTTTCTGGCGGGCCGTCTCGGCTTTATCCGATTCTTGGCGCAGGTGGAACGCAGTCAGCTCGATATGCTTATGCTGCTCGTTCCGGTCCGAGGAACCCAGTGCCTCTCCAAAGCTTTTTAAAATAGCCAGGTCCTCCTGCCTCAGGGCTGTATGCCGGAAGTTGCGTTCAAGGGCCAGGCTCCAGGCCTCTCCGGCGCTGTAGCCTTTGCCGGCGCCGAGCAGAGCGCCGGTATCCCGAAATATCAGGCCGATGCAGCCTCCGGCTGCAGCCGCTATCTTACGCAGGGCCGCCGGCAGCGGGGTGGCCCCGTACATGATCTCCGTGTCCAGCAGCTGCAGTGCTTCCTGCAGTTCTCGCAACTGGCGCGTGCGCAGGGAAAAGACGGCGCCAATCCGCAGGCCTGCGAGGCCTGCGGAGCAGATGATCAGCAAAGAACCGATCAGTTTCAGCGTGGCCGCATCCCTCCCTTTCACTGGCCCGGCAGCAGCAGTTTCCGATGCTCGTCCCAGATCCCCTCGAGCGTCCCCGGTCCCTTGCGCCTGCTCAGAAAGATATAGCGCTGGAAGACCCTCTCCGCTACCAGGTCCCGAAGATAGGGGCGCCGTTCCAGTTCCTCGAAGCGGCCGGCATGCACGGTGGCCAGCACGCTCACTCCTGTATAGACCATCTCCCAGACAGCATCGACATCCTGTTGGCGACCGATCTCGTCGGTGGCGATCACATGCGGAGACATGGAACGAAGCAGCATCAGCATCCCGATCGCCTTGGGGCAGTGGTCGAGGACATCCACCCGGGGGCCCAGGTCATGCTGGGGTACGCCCTCATAGCTGGCGGCTATCTCCCCCCGCTCATCCACGACGCCCAGAGAATAACCGGGAATCCTCAACTCATCCACGCCGTAACTGAGCTGTCGCACCAGATCCCGCAGGATGGTGGTCTTCCCCGCCCGGGGCGGAGAAACGATCAGCGTATGATAGGGCCGCCCTTCCTGGCGGTTGATCAGGTACGGCAGGAGGCGCCTGGCCGCTCCCGGCACCGCCCGGGCGATCCGGAAGCAGAGGCTGCCAATGTCACGCAGGGTTTTAAGGACACCCCCATCCAGTACGGCCTTGCCCGCCAACCCCACCCGGTGCCCACCCGGAAGCGTCAGAAAGCCCTGCCGGAACTCTTCCTCAAAAGCATAGACAGAACTCTGGCTGATCAGTTGCACTGTTTTCCAGAGATCTTCCGCCGAGACCCGGTAGGCCGCCGTCGGCGAATCCGTCACATTGCCCCGCTGATCAAGAAAGCAGTCCTGCCGGTCTGTCTTGATCGCCAGGGGGCGGCCCTGCCGCACCCGGATCTCTTCAAGGGCTCCGGTCAGCGAGGGCGGCAGACGCTCCAGGATCTCTCTCAGCGAGGGCGGCAGATAGACTAGCACCAGGCGCAGATCAACTGCTGTTTCCAGAGGCATCCGTATACCCCCTGTCCTTATATAGATATGGCTCCATTACCACCTTTATGAAATAATCAGGCCTTCCTGCTGGTGGCGGAAGGCCTGATAGTCCCGATCCCGTTTTTAACTTGTCCGATCACCGGCGTCCAAAAACCGGCTAGATGTCTTCGGTCTCCTCGGCCCTGGCAGGGTTTTTCTTGGCTTTCCCGGATTCCTGTGGGGCCGGCATCGACCCGTCGTTGACAAACACCACCTGGTTGCAGTTAGGACACGTGATCTCCACGATCTCGTCGTCATCAAGTAGATCTTCCTCAAAACAGATGATGTCGTGACAGTTCTGGCACTCCACCTCTACATAGTTCAAATCCTCGTCGGAGTCGCTGTCCGAGATCTCATCCTCATTCTCGATCTCGATCTCCACCTCCGGCACGCCTTCGGCAGGTCCAGTCCCGGATTCCTCATCATCTTCCAACTCATCCTCGTCCTCGTCGCCGTACAGGTCCTCATCGATGCTTTCCAGGTAATCCTCCAGATCCTCCTGGGCAGCCTGGACCTCCTCCACTTTATCGATCAGGTCGGCGAGAATACCGATTACCTGCTTGAGGACGCGGGCCTCGTCCTTCCCCTCCTCGAATTTTAACCCCTCAGCCAATCCTTGCAGGTAAGCAATCCTTTCACGCAAGTCATCCATAGCCTTACCTCCCTGACATGTCTACGTCTTGAGTCTGGTATCTATTTACACTCGCTCCAGGTACTGGCCGGACCTGGTATCCACCCTGATCACCGTGCCCGCCTCGATAAAGAGGGGCACCTGGATGATCAGGCCGGTCTCCAGGGTGGCCGGCTTGGTACCGCCGGTGGCGGTATCGCCGCGGACTCCCGGATCGGCCTCGACTACCTTAAGCTCTACGGTATTGGGCAGTTCCACCCCGATCAGGGCGCCGTTGTACGTGAGCAGGTAAATATTCATATTTTCCTTGAGGTACTTGATATTGTCCCCCAGTTGGTCGAGCCCGAGGCTGGTCTGCTCGTAGCTCTCATTGTCCATGAAGTTGAAGGAGTCTCCATCCCGATACAGGTACTGCATCTCCCTGTGGTCCAGATGCGCCCGCGGCATCTTCTCGCCGGCCCGGAAGGTCCGCTCCACCACACCGCCGGTGCGCAGGTTCTTCAGCTTACAGCGCACAAAGGCCGAGCCCTTGCCTGGCTTGACATGCTGAAACTCCACCACCGTAAAAATATCTCCATCAACCTCGATGGTCAAGCCGGTACGAAAATCGTTTGATGAGATCATGTTTTGGCCTGGCCGATTCTAACAGCATGATCTGAGCCAGGTTTCCTCTCCTTTCGTGTCCATGTCGCTAGATTAATAATCTGCTCAGGTTATCTATTTTAATACAGTTCCCGGCGACGAGACCGCCAAGGCGCCGTTGCCGATCAGATCACCGTGAAATCCTTGGTTACCGGAGTCAGTATCTCGTAGCCGGAGGCAGTCACCAGCACGGTATCTTCGATGCGCACGCCCCCCCACCCGGGCAGGTAGATCCCCGGCTCCACCGAGGTCACCATGCCTGGCCTCAGGATCACTTCATGCCGCGGAGCGAGTCTGGGTGGCTCGTGAATATTCAGCCCCACGCCGTGGCCGAGGGCATGCGTAAAATAATCCCCATATCCGGCCCTGGCGATCACCTGGCGCGCCGCCGCATCCACCTCGTTGGCAGCGACTCCCGGCCGGATCAGTTCCAGGGCGCTGAGCTGCGCATCCAGCACCACGTCGTAGACCTGGCGCTGCTTGGCATCGTACCGACCGATGCACACCGTGCGGGTCAGATCAGACATGTAGCCATGGTATGAGGCCCCGAAATCCATCACTACCAATTGTCCAGCCATCAGCCGGTTGTCCGTGGCGCGCCCGTGCGGCATGGCTGAGCGCTCCCCGGCTGCCACTATGCTCTCGAAGGCAGGCATACCGCCACCCCGGCTGCGCATGAAATACTCCAGGCGGCTGGCCACCTCCAGCTCGGTCTGCCCGGCGTGCATGTGTCCGAGTATGTAGCAGTATGCCGCTCCGGTGATCACGCCCGCTTCCTGCAACAGCACTATCTCATCGGCATCTTTGATCAGCCGCAGCTTTTCCACCAGCCCCAGGACCGGCCGCAACCTGATGCCGCTGAACTGTTCCTGGAACTGCTCGAACTGCTGATAGGTGACATCGTCTTTCTCAAAGCCCAGCTCTTGTATGCCTTGCTCCCGGCAGGCAGCAGCCAGCGCCTCCGGCGAGGAGGTCTCCGAAAGCAACACCTGCCATCCCGGGGCCTCCGATTGCGCCTGGGTCCCGTAGCGACCGTCCGTCAGCAGGTAGGCCTCGTCGGGCGTGACCAGGATAATGCCGAAACTGCCGGTAAATCCACTGATATAGCGCCTGTTTTCCGGTTTGGTTACCAACAGGGCAGTCAGCTCCCGCTCCGCCATGAATTTCCGGAGCTGCTTCAGCCTCCTGCCCAGGTTGTTCTGGACATCTGCTGTCATGGCGCCCTACCTCCCAGACTTAAGCAATTGGCTGGCCGCAGTCAGGGCCAGGGAGTAGCTCCGGCTCCCAAAACCGGCGATCTGGCCGCTAGCCACCGGAGCAATCACCGACTGACGCCGCCAGGATTCCCGGGCATAGATATTGCTCATGTGCACCTCGATCACCGGCAGTCCCACCGCTTTCAGGGCGTCCTGCAAAGCATAGCTGTAATGGGTAAGGGCGCCGGGATTGATGATGATCAGGGCATAGCCACAGGTGGCCTCATGGATTTTATCGATCAGTTCGCCTTCGTGATTGGATTGAAAACACTCCACCTCAAGGCCGAGCAACTCTCCTTGGCGCCGCAGGCCATCGTCGATATCTCCAAGGGATGCCGCCCCGTAGATCTCCGGTTCCCGCACCCCGGTCAGGTTGAGATTCGGCCCGTGCAATACCATAATCCGTGGCACTCCGATAACTCCTCCATAAGCTTCTTGCGCCTGATGAGTTCAGGCGTCTCTCTATTTACCGCATCAATCTATTCGCCGCTGATAGTCAACCTGGCCACCCGTAACGTGGGCGCCCCCTTGCCTACAAAAAAGCGAATGTCCCTGCCGACGGCGTCGATTCCTTCCAACAGTTCCAGTATATTGCCAGCTATTACCATACCGCGTACCGGTGTTGTAAATTCGCCATGTTCAATCCAAATTCCTGCCGCACCCACCGAAAAATCGCCTGAGATCGGGTTCACCGTATGCATTCCCATGACATCGGTCAGGTAGATGCCGCTGGCCGTCTGGCTGATAATCTGATCCTGGCCCAGGTTGCCCGGCGCCAGGTAGAAGTTGGTGCTGCCCAGTTCCGGAGGTGATTTGTAGGAACCCCGGCTGGCGTTGCCGGTGGAGTCCAGGCCGTCCCTGGCCGCCGTATAGGAGTTCTGCATGAATCCCTGCAGAATGCCGTCCTGAACCAGGACATTGCGCCGGGCAGGCGCCCCTTCTCCGTCAAAGGGAGCGCTCATCAGCCCGCCCCGCAGGGTGCCGTCATCGATGATAGTGACACCGTCAGCCGCCACCCGCTCGCCAATACGCCCCGCGAACAGGGAACGGCCCTTCTGTACCGCTTCTGCCGTCAGGGCCGCGGCGAGCACTGACAGGAAATTAGTGACCACATAGGGGTCGAAAACGACCGCCGCCCGCCTGGTGCCCAGCCGTCGCGAACCCAGCAGGCGCACCGCTTTGTGCGCCGCCTCACGCCCGATCGCATCCGGATTCAATTCGGCGTAGCTGCGTGTGTATTGGAGGCCGAAGCCGGATTGTTGCTCTCCGTCAGCACCGGCTACCAGGGCGGCCGCCCCGCCGCAATAGCTGCCCTCGTCCGAGGCGGAGACACCCCGGGAGTTGGCGATGCTCACCTGGTAATGGGACTCCTCGTAGGCAGCCTGCTCGGTGACCAGGATGCGCGGGTCGTAGGACCTGCCGCTCTGCTCGATCCGGCGCGCCAGGGCGATCTTATCCTCCAGGGGGATCTCCTTGAGAGAGGGATCTCGCAGGTCGATTTCAGGATAGGCAGCAGGTGGTTCCGGCAGGTTATTGAAGGAGTCGGGGCTGGCGACGCGGGCGTTGGCCAGGGCGGCGCCGACCGCCTCCTGGATGGCCGGCCAGGACCAGTCCGAGGTGTAGGCGAACCCCAGGCAGCCGTTCCGGAGGATGCGGATACCCACCCCGGACTCCTGGGCCACCTTCAAATTTTCCACCTCGCCGTCCCGAACCTCGATGACGATCTCCTCGCTGCGGTCGAAATAGGCCTCCGCCGCCTCGGCGCCACTCCGCCCCGCCTCTTCTACGGCAGCGCTGACCAGTTCCAGACCGTTCATGCCTTCTGTGCTTCTAATCCTCATCACCCTCTTCCCCGGTGCTGGCGCCATCCTCGATGATCCCGCCCACGGTCAGGGACGGTATCCTGATTGTCGGCTGGGCGTCAGAGACCGGCACCCCCTGCCCTTCCTTGCCGCAGACCCCTAAGGAGAAGCCGAAGTCGCTCCCCACCAGGTCGATCTGATTCAACACGTCAGGTCCGTTGCCGGTCAGGGTGGCCCCCCGTACCGGCGCCGTCACCTCGCCGTTCTCGATCAGGTAGCCTTCGGGCACTTCGAAGACGAAATCACCGTTGGTGGTGTTCACCTGGCCGCCGCCCATGCGGCGTACCAGCAACCCTGATTTTGTCTCCCTGATGATCTCCCCGGGCGGGGTCTCGCCTGAGGCCAGGTAGGTAGTGGACATCCTGGGGATCGGGCGGTGCTGAAAGGATTGCCGGCGACCGTTGCCGGTCGGTTCGACCTCATCCTTGACGGCAGTGATGTGGTCATACATGAAACCGCTGAGCACACCCTTTTCGATCAGCACCGTCTTCCGGGCCGGATTGCCCTCGTCATCAAACCGGAAAGAGCCGAAGCGGCCAGGCAGGGTGCCATCGTCCACCACTGTCACCAGTGGCGAGGCCACCCGCTCTCCCTTTTTCCCGGAGTAAACCGACAGGTTCTTCTGGGCGAGGTCTGCCTCCAGGCCGTGGCCGCAGGCTTCATGGATCATGGTGCCCCCGGCCTCGCCGGACAGTACCACCGGCATGCGCCCCGCCGGCGCCCGCCGGGCATGCAGCATCAGCAACGCCCGCTGGGCCGCCAGGCGGCCCAGTTCAGACGGCTTCTCTTCATCGAATAGCTCGAAACCCTTCGTCCCACCGGCCGAGTCATAGCCGGTCTGAATCACAGCCCCCTCCGCCGCCACGGCGTTCACCGACATCCGGCAACGCACCCGCTCGTCTTCGACGTAGGCGCCCTCGGTGTTGGCGATGGTCACCTGCTGGATGGTATCGGCATAGCCCACCGATACCTGCCGCAACAACTGCTCATCCTGGCACCGGGCTGACTGCTCGGCCTCCCGGACCAGGGCCACCTTCTCCTCGACCGGCGTGTCGTCTGGGTGCCTGGCCACAGGCAACTGCACCGTTGATGACCGCTGCTTCAGCACCACTGCCGTGGTCTCGTCCGACTGGGCAGCCCGGGCAACCTGATCAGCCAGTTTCAACAAGCTCTCCCTATCGAGGGCGTTGGTATAGCCGTAGGCCGTATGATCACCGTGCACCGCCCGGATCCCCGCCCCCTGCTCCCGGCCGGAGATCACTCGCTCGATCTGCCGGTCCTCGCAACCGATCCGGGTCGACTCCAGCTGTTCCATGAAGATCTCGGCAAAATCACTGCCCCGTCGGGCAATTTTCAATATCTCCTGAAGATCGGTCCTCTCAAGCACCTATTTACCCCCAATGCCGGTTATTCATCCACCGATGTATTTATTTTCCATCATACATCCACTCCCGTTTATTGTCTACCCGCCACTCCCTGGCTATACAAAAGCGGTAATAAATAAAAAGCCCTTTTCGGGCTTGATCTGTGGGCTTGTTAGGTGATGTCTTGCTTGACACCGGCGATGTCCTGCTTTATCGGATCTAACTTTACGTCCAGCTTCTCATCCAGCTTCTGATCAAGCATACCGCTGATTGCAGCCAGCAGTTCGTTGTCCATTCCGCACATCCCCGGTTCAATAACTATTTTGCCACGTCCTGGAAACAATGAACACGAATCTGGAGATGCTACGGTTATTCTCTCTTCGCCAGATAAGCAAGATAATAATCCCGGTACTCCATAAACCTCTTCAGGATTTCTTTGATGCTGTCGTAGACCAGAGCGTTGTCGATCGCCTACCTATCGATGAAACTATTGGCATAGTTGTATCATTGCTTAATTCTCAATCTCCATCAAGAGCATCCAAGATATCTCTATGGCAATCAGCGTCTCCAGGCAAATGTTTTACTTAAGATATCGATAGCAATGACTGCAATAACAACTGTTCCGTTATTTCGGATCAGTGGATCTCACCGTTTTCCGGCGGCCTGTCGCTGACACGGACCCGGCCGGTGAGAGCCGCCACGATCACGTAAAGTCGCTGATGATTGTTAGTCTTGTTTGTCAGGGTGATGGTGCCGCCGTTTGCATGCCCGTCAATGCACGGTATAGTCAGCATTTTATTAGGAAAGTTGGATTCCAGGGTTACGGAGGCGGGCAGGTGGACCACGGGAACAGCGCTCATGTAAACCGCTGTTGGTTTAATCAGATAGGCATTGCCGGGATCCTGATAAAACTGAATGCCATAGGGGCTGTTCTCTGCCAGAGCGTGCTGCTGGGCAGTCCGGATCTCCTGCGCCAGCCGGTCGCTGGCCAGTCGCAGGTTTGCTGTCGCCGTCAACCGGGTGAAGCTCAGGACGGTGCCGACCGTCAGCACAGCCAGCATCATCATGGCGATAACGACCTCGATCATGGTAAAGCCAGTCTCTTTACCTGACGTCTGAATGATATTCAATTTCATCGATTTCACCCCAGAGGGCCAAATAAAAGATTGAGGATCTGACTGCCCCACAACAGAGCGGCCAGGGTACCCAAGGCGATAAAAGGGCCAAAGGGAATCGGGTCCTTGCGCCCCCTGATACCGGTCATGAGCAGAATTATTCCTATCAGGCCACCGGCACAGGCCCCGGCAAACAGGCCCACCAGTCCCTGCGGCCACCCCAGAAAGAGCCCGGTTACCAGTGCCAGTTTGACATCACCCATACCCATGCCTCCGCGGCTGATCAGGGCAACCAGGAGCAGGAACCCGGAGCAGGAGACGGCGCCTAGCAGCGCCGACCAGAAACTTATATCCTGGACTATAAACCCGATGCCGATGCCGAAGATGACCCCCGCCAGCACCAAGCTGTCGGGTATGAGGAAGTGTTCCAGGTCAATGAAAGAGACGGCCACCAGCAGGGCAACCAAAAAGAGGTACTTAATCAACACCGCGGTCAGCCCGGTATGAAGGTATACGATCACGAACAGGGCAGCAGTCAATAACTCCACCAGCGGGTAGCACCAGGAGATCGGCTCCCGGCAGGACCGGCACCGTCCTCTGAGCAGCAGATAGCTCAGCAGGGGAATGAGGTCATACCAGGCAAGCTCCCGGCAGCAGCCGAGGCAGTGCGACCTCCCGACCGCGATCGACACGCCACGAGGCACCCGGTAGATGACCACATTGAGGAGGCTGCCGATGCAGAGGCCAAGCACTGCCACTACTATTATATTGAAAGCTACGAATTGACCTGCGCCGGCCAGGATGCCGATAGGGATAGAATTGATCATCATTTTGCCGGGCCTGGCGGCTTATCCTGCTGCAAGGGCACGGGCTGCTCCGTGGATGCAGGTTTTGTTGGCCACAGGGACACTGCCTGGGGCAAGGATGCCGAGTTTGAAGACTGCATGGGTACGGTCTGGGGCAGGACAACCGGCTCCGGCAGCGCTGAGCCACCGCTGACCGGCTGGAAGATGTTACTGCGGCCAATCGCCCATGTCCTGATCTCATCCAGGTTGATCTTCTCCAGCGGTGTTTTCGCCGCGTAGACGATGATGCTCATGGTGATGGTGACATCGCCGGGGTTGGTGAGGCTTTGGATATAGGAGTTGGGGGCATTAGTGCCCGATTTATTAGGGTCTAGGCTAGCAGCGCTCTGACTGCTGCCAGCCTGCGCGCCCTGAATCTTAAACGTCGTGATCCCACTCAGATTGGGCAGGCGTTCGATATCGGCGCAGAAGTTGATGATGTTGGGATAATCGCCCTGCGCCGTGATGTTCAAGGGCAATTCCCGATAGTTTGGCTTGACGGCGATCTCTCCGGGCGCGATGGACATAATCTGCACCTTGGAGGTAGCAGCATTCAAACCCAGCAGGATCACGTTGGAGCCATCCTGTATCTCGGTGTCGAACAACTGGCCGTACTTGTCCAGATCCAGGCTGGTCTGATCATATTTGGCCTTCACCGCTTTTAGCGAATCGGCAATGCCGCGGACGGTATTTACTTTTACCCGCAGGTCATTCAACTCTGAGCCCATCTTCAGGTAGACCTGGGCCTTCGGCAGCACTACAAAGTACACCAGTATCACCAGGAATACCAGGGCTACCGTAATAATAACCAGCGACTGCTGCTTTTTATCCATGCAACTCATCCTTATATATAGACAGTGATTTCAAAGCTGTTACCCTCACTCTGGGCGGTGATCGTCTTGATCACCGCATCCTTGAAGTAGGGGAGTTGCCTCATGTTCTGAACGAAAATGCCTATCGAAGGCACACTGAGCGCTGTACCCTTCACGGTGAGCGTATTAGGATAGGGTTCCGGCGCAGCATTCTTCTGAGCAGCAGGCGTAGCGGTGGTTTGCCCGGCAGCCGCTGTTGAACCCACTTTGGGCTGGTTGGCGTTGGCCAGATCCAATTCCACCAGCCAGAGATCGGTCGGGGCAATGTCATCAAGTTCATAGAGCAGGCTTGACCAGGTAATCTGCCGGTTCATCAGGGCCTTATAATCAGTTACGGCTGCCTGCATCGTGTTGGTCTGGTTCTGCAAACTCTGCACATAGTTGACTGAAGGTTGCAGGCTCTCCAACTGTCGGGTCTCGGAGTCGATCTCCTGGCGCATGTTGAAGTAATTCACCACAAAAAAGATGGCAACCCCCAGGATCAGCATCGTTATGGTAACGCTTACCGCCAGAATCAACAAGCGGCGTATATCGATCAGTTCTTCGCGCTGCAGATTCAGCGGCAGCAGGTTGACTTTATACATCGGTTCGCTCACTATCCGGCACCTCTCATGGCCAACCCAAGCGCCACTGCATAGCTGGGATCGAAATTGGGATCCGGCAGCATCGCGTCGGCAACACCGATAGCCGTCTCCAAAGCGAGCATCTCATGGCAATAATCGGCAATCCCCTTAAGCCTGCTGGTTCCCCCGCTAAGGATGATCCGCTCCACATTCAGCCCCTCCTGAGCGGCACAGAAACTCAGCGACCGGCGCATCTCTTTCACAAATTCCGTCAAGGACTCCCGCAAGATATCCCCGATCCGCCGCAGCGGACCGCCTTGCATGTAGATCTCGCTGTTCCGGGAGACACTGGAATCATCCTTATACTGCTGAGCCTGGGCTTTATCCAGGCCTAGAGCATCCACTATCGATCCAGTCAGGGTCTCACCGCCCACCGGCAACTGACGGATAAACCGGATCGTTCCGTTTCTTACCACCACAAACCGGGATGTCTTGGCTCCAAAATCGACGATGGCCACCGTGCCGGCAATATTTTCGCCAAAAACACGCCACAGAGCGAAGGCCTGCAGGTCAAAGGCAGTCACCGTGAGCCCTGCCCGGGAGAAGATGCTATGGTACTGGTAGATCGTGGCTGCAGGTACCGCCATCAGCAACACGCTCTGGCCTTCAATCTGGCTCCCGGTAAAGTCCGGGGCTGCCCCTCTGCCCGTCAGTTCATCGGAAGGCGTGGCCAATGTGGTGTGCCTGATAATCATCTGCTCGGTAGAGATCGGCAAATTCTTGCCGATCTCGAGTTCCACGGCGGCGACCAGTTCCTTATTGTTCATCGCTGGAAACCGCGCGCTGCGGGTGATCACTTTCTCGCCGCCGATACAGGCGACGATCTCGTTTAAGGGAGAGGAGACCTGGCCCAAAGCTAAAACCAGATCCTCCTCGTTGAAACTATCAGTCCACACCCCCGCAGGGCTGGGGTAGGCGCGCTGTGCAATGACATCCACCTTATCGTCATAGATCTTGATCTCGACCATCTTAGTAGAGAATGCCCCGATATCCACTCCTACAAAATGAGTTTTACGGGGGATCAAATTTTTTAACAGCCTGATCATACGTTTTCCTCTCCGCCTCAGTCTATTTGCAACCTGCCCTGTCGGTCGTCAGTGTGATTGTTTGTATGCCCGATCTCTGGCGAAAATAGACCCTCACTGCGATCGTTGTCAATCCGGCACCATCGGCAACGGACGCTATCTCGTAGTCGTACAGATATAACCGGTAGAGCGAGGTCTCATTCGGCGCTGCATCCCAGTCCCGATCTAGTAAGACCGTGGTCTGTGGCACGGAGGTCCCATTATAATCCAATACTTTCCTTACCTGACCGGAACCGGCGCCGCCGGCAAGGCTTAAATAATATCCGTTATAGAGATCATCCAGAATGCTATCTCCGGTGGCCAGAACCAGTGTCCGGGCTTGGCCGCCGCGGGCGATTCCCATTCCCTGATAACCATTACCGCAGATCAGGTAAGTTGAAGTATAATCAGGCAACTGCCCGTCAGTCCAGGGTACCCGGGGATCGATGACCGCCACCCGGGAACCGCTGTCATATGAGATGATACGTCGTATCTGTCCCCTGCCGGTCCCTGCAGTGATCGCTATCAGCTTATCCTTCATGTCCAAAACGCTGGTGCCGCCAGCTAGGCTAACGGTGGTATCTGTGCTGGCACGAGGATTGCCGATCATTTGATAAGGAATGCCCTTGACCGCCTCTTGCAGTTGTTGAGCGGTATATAGCGCCGCCATCCTGACCCGGGCCTCGGCGGCCAGTCTGGACCCCTGGGCAAACATACCCATCAAGGGAACCGCCAATGCCCCGACCATGATCAGCGCCACCATGACTTCCAAGAAGCTCATTCCGCCCTGGCTAGCGGTCAGCCTGCTTCTACCATCCAGTCTATAGTCACCTTTTATGCAGACGGCAAACTTATTAAGAATATTACGCCCTGTCCAAATATTTGTTATTTTGCCCGGGCTAGAATTAAGATTCGGCACGTTTTATCATATCCTTCTAGATAATGATATTTATGGATCAATACCTGACTCCGGACGCAGGTCACTGCCAAGAAATCATGGCTACCTCACCGGTAGCGTCCTGCTCTGGATCGCTGCCGTGGGCCCCGGGTTTGGTAAGCTTGAACTGCGCCGTCACCAGGCCGAAACTGAAAAAACCGGCAGCAGATTTTGTGTGATCCCCAGGGTCTGGATACTCACTAGTGCAGTTCACCGTGTAAACGTCCTGCACAGGCCCGGTACAACTGGCAGTTAATAAAATCCCTCCGGCATAAGGTTCATTCACGAGGCTGGCAATATCGCTCCTGCCGCCGGCGACCATGGCAATCGCCTGGTTGATACCCGCTTCGGCAATATAGTAGGCCTGTTTCTGCCTGGTAGCCAACAGGGCGCTGCGCTGCACGGAGATGCCGGCTAATAACACGGCTTCCCCCAGTAATAGCAGCAGCAGCATCACAAACAGGGTCAGGATCATGGCCTGCCCGCTCTTGCAAGTCGCTTGGCTCCCCTGTTTATTTTCCCACTTATAGATCATGGCACACTGACGTATACTTTCGTGGTTAGAACGATGTGCGATGCTGGTGTCCAGCCCTTTGCACTCCCGCTGGCACTGATGGTGACGACATCGCTGTTGTCTAAAACAAAGGAGAGGGCGCTGATGTTGCTTGCCACCGGCAGCCAGTTAGGCTCAAATTTCTGCTCGACCTGGCGATTTGTTTCGTCCAGGCGGTAACCACCGGTCTTGCCCTGTCCGTCGGTGAAGGTAATCTGCTGCCCATTGTCAGCGATATGTACATTCCCGGCCTGGGCTCGGCAAATGCCACTGCTCATCTTATCCATGGCAACGCGTAGGCCCTCCTGGACATCGACCTGATGGGAAACCAGCACATAACTGGCATATCCCCTGACCAGCATTACAGACAGCATCATTAATACAAATCCATAGATAGTCAGAGCCACGATCACTTCTACCAGCGAAAAACCATTCTTTTTTATTACGGCTCACCGTCAATTCTCCAAAATATATTTCCATTTAAATCTATTATTGCATATACTGACTTATAATTACTAGTGTCTGCATTTATTTACATATATTAATATAGTCATCCGTCTTTCTTCTATATAAGGTAATCCGTTCTGCGTACCAGATTTCATCAGGCTACGATCTTCAATCATGCGCTGTCCATGATCAGCCAAATAAATAGTTATTGACAGAAATAGTGCTAGATACTACCATAATTATTAAATAATCGTTAATCTAGGAGAAATATGATCAATCCTGAAGTTAAACAGGAGATTCCCTATCAGGTTGTTCGCAGCAGACTGCCAGGAGTCAGAACAATACCAGCCCTCTATACAATCCCGGCATTGATCATGACCGACGCGCTGGCGCTGAGCGTCTCCCTGTGGCTGGCCTGGAAGGTCAGGCTCGTTCTGCTGCCCATGTTCGGTTCGCTGTACAGCTTGAAGGTCACCGTCGATTTCAACCACCACCTGCTCTGGGTACTGGTGGTGGCGATCAGCTACCTGGCCATCGACGGCCTGTACACCTCACGCCTGCCCTTCTGGCGTGAAACCGGCCGGACGTTGAAGGTAATAATGCTCTCTTTCCTATTGATCCTGGCCTCGGTCTCCCTGGGGAAGATGAGCGGCGAGTTTTCGCGTAGCGTGCTGGTGCTCTGTTGCCTATTCGCACTGGCACTATTGCCAATCGGTCGCTGGGCTTCGAAAACACTTCTCTGGCGACAGGGATGGTGGGGCCAGTCGGTGCTGGTGTTGGGCGCTGGTAAGACCGGAGCGCTGGTAGTCAAGGCATTGCTCAGAGATCGCTACCTTGGTTACCAGATCCGGGGATTTTTAGATGACGAACCTGCCAAGAAAAAATCCGGGCTCAAAGTCAACGGCACCTGTTTTCCGGTACTGGGCAGTTTTGCAGATTGCGAGGAAATCATGGCCAAGACCGGTGTCGGTGACCTGATCGTAGCTGCTCCCGGTATGGCTGCAACCGGGTTGGTTGATCTGGTCATCTCTCTGCAACGCATCGCCTCATCCGTCACGGTAGTGCCGGATCTGTTCGGTCTGCCGGCGGAGGGAGTGAAGGCCGACTACTTCTTTGATGAGCAGATGCTTACCTTCAGGCTGGGCAACAACCTGGCCAATCCGGTCAATCGAATTATCAAGCGTTGCTTTGATTTTATAATCGGACTGCCAATCTCTATCATCCTGCTCCCGCTGCTGGCTGTGATCGCCCTGGCCGTTAGGCTGGATTCCCCCGGCCCGGCACTGTTCGCCCACCGCCGCATCGGCCGTAACGGCAGGAGCTTCAACTGCTACAAGTTCCGCAGCATGGTGACCAACGCCCAGGATGTATTATCCGATCTTTTGGTGAATAGCCAGGAAGTACAGCAGGAATGGCAGTACCATCACAAAATTAAAGATGACCCCCGTATCACGAGAGTCGGTAAATTCCTGCGCAGCGCCAGCCTGGACGAACTGCCGCAACTGCTCAACGTGCTGAGGGGCGAGATGAGCCTGGTCGGCCCCAGACCAATCACCGATCAGGAGATCGCACACTTTGGGAACCACATTGAGAATTATTACCTGGTGCGTCCCGGCATCACCGGCCTGTGGCAGGTCAGCGGCCGCAGCGAGATGGGCTACCAGCGCCGCGTCGGCCTGGAATCCTGGTATGTCTGCAACTGGTCCTTATGGACGGATATTAGCTTGTTGATCCGAACATTAACTACATTAATTTTAAAATATGGTGCTTATTAATTACAGGTATTCATTTTTCATGTATATCATTCCAATTCTCTTATGATTGATGCAGAGATTAATATTCAATCTATAATCATCACTTGTAATATCCAGTATAGTTGCTGTTTTATACGATCTTGTTAGAATTGTTTTTTTAAAGATCACAAAATTAAAGTTATATATATTGTTAGAGGTATCATCGATGGTCTAAAAATAGGTATGGAATTTATACACCTGATTCAAAAATACAATTATTTAACAAGGATTAAAAATGACAATATCTGCGATAATACCGACTCTAAACGCTGGTAATCAACTCAGGTATCTTGTTTATGCGCTAAAAAAGCAAACAGTTTGCCCAGATGAAATTATAATTATTGATTCATCCTCTGGAGATCAAACTGAGTTAATTGCTACTGAGCTTGGCTGTAGATCCATGGTCATTGATAGGACCAGATTTGATCATGGTGGTACAAGAAATTATGGGGCAGGACTGGCAATTGGAGATATATTACTTTTTCTTACCCAGGATGCTGTTCCATTTAATTCTCTTCTTATTGAAAATCTTATTACTCCATTATCAGATTCACAAGTTGTTGCTTCATTCGCCAGACAAATTGCCAAAGCGGATGCCAATCCCCCAGAGCAATTTGCTCGACAATTTAATTACCCAGCCATCCCTTGTATAAAAACCTTAAATGCCCTACCTGCTATGGGTGTTAAAACTTTCTTTTTCAGTAACGTCTGCTCGGCGATTAAAAAGCAGGCTTATCATGATATCGGAGGTTTTCCAGACAAAATAATTATGAACGAAGACATGATTTTGGCAGCTAAACTCATCTTATCAGGAAGTGCTATTGTCTATTGCCCTGATGCAATGGTACGGCATTCACATAACTATAATATGCTTCAATATTTTAAAAGATATTTTGATATCGGCGTATCATTAAAGATGAATAGTTGGATTTTTAACTATATACAAGCAGAAAGCGAGGGAATATTTTTTGCTAAACAACAGCTTAATTATCTTATAAATAATAATTATTATCAATGGATTCCATATACAATTGCTTTGCTTATTGCAAAATATATAGGTTTTCAACTTGGATTGATCCAAGAAAAGATACCAGCAAGATTTAAACGTTATATTTCAGCAAATAATAAATTTTGGAGCTGATAAGTTGATTAAATATACGGATAAGATTAAAATATGGCGCAATCAGCAAATAATTGATGGAACATTTAATATACGCTATTTAATCCTCTTGTTTATGGTAGCAATCTTTCCTTTAATTGTAATCCCCAATAATTATTTGATAAAATTTCTTTTGGGAGTAACTCCTCCTGATTATGTCACTATCCCTAGATATGCTATTTTAGGCATCATAGCAATTATTACCTTAACTATCTTGCTAAAAGACAGAACAAAAGTTAATCATTTTGCTTTTATTCCTCTGTTTTTCTTTATTCTTTTTGCTACTATTTCTGGCTTTCTTGCACCAATCCCAATGACTGCTTGGATAGGCAGTCCTTACCGTTTTACCGGTCTTACTACTTATTATTTCTGCATTATTTTATTTATTTTAGCCCAAGCCAGCAATGGATTTAAAACTAGAAATCTTTTGTTTGGTCTTGTCTTTACTGCAACATTAGTTTCTATATTGGCAATACTGCAATACTTCGGAATAAATCTTGTTCCACATAAGCTTAATGGTTTTATAGGACCAATTGGGTATGGCACCATGCCTCATCCTAATTTTTTTGGAACATATACGGCTTTTATTTTACCTGCAGCAATACTTTTGTTTTTATTCTCTAAAAAGTTTTATAAAATATTATTCCCAACAATAATCTACGCCGGCCTTTTGGCCAGTCTCTGTCGCGGGACCTGGATAGCATCAATAATTGGCTTATTGATTATTTTATTATATGTGTGGAATAAACCAGACATTAGAAATAATTATTTTGTTATTTTGGGGCTCTTTGTAATTATTACTATATTGTTAATGCCCGTAGAACATGGGACTTTGTTCAGTAGAATAATTTCAATAAAGAGTAGCACTGGGATAAATCTTAATGATACCGCTGGTTCATATCGAATGTATATCTGGCGCGGCGCATTTCATCTATTTTTATTATATTGGCCATTTGGCATTGGGCCAGATCATCTCATTTATGTTCATCTAGTCACTCCTGCTCATGAGCTAGCAGATAAGGCGCACAATATTTATCTGGAGATGGGGCTTACTATGGGTGCTTTTACTCTACTCTCTTATCTTGTCTTCTTAAGCTTCTTTTTTAGAAAATGGAAAACTGAGATCGGGTTTATCCTATTCGAGATGATTACAGTTTACTTAATACAAGGATTTACTAATATTGATATATTAGTGATCATGCCATTATTTTGGATCATACTCGGATTAGATTTAGTCGAACAGGCTTGAGGAATTCTTAATAATTTTACTGAGGTGGCCTTTGCGGCCGCCTCTAAATAAATTCGATAAATAATGGACTTATGGCAATATTAACGAAGCACTTGTCGTATAAGCAGAATCCGATTGTCCAGCAGCAGTTACTCCGCCAGAAGCTACTACATAATTTGTTCCATCAACTTTAGCATATGTATTTATAGCATATTCTGTGGGAGGATCATTCTTAACTTTATAAATATATGGAACACCTGCTACTCCTGGATCAAGTGTGCACATTGCGGTACTAATGCCTGCATTGTTGAGGTTTGTGACATCTTTTGGATAGGTATTATTTGCTGCATAATAAGCATCAAGCGCTGCTGATAGAGTTGAAATATCACCTTTAGCCTTGGTGACCCTGCTGCCACCGATGTATCCCGAGTAGAACCTGATACCACCGGCGATTAGCACACCGATGATGATCAGCACTACCATCATTTCCACTAGGGTGAAGCCTTTTTCGCCGCGAAGATATTTTTTAAGATCGATCACTATATTTCACCTCCTCTCCTCTAAGGCTCGATCTATTATGTCAATTTTCTATTGTTCCCACTAGCTATGTTTAAAATCCATCAATAAACATTACATCTAAAATATTACTTTGCTTCCTGGTTTATGTCAATAGTTATTTGTATCTTCTATCATTTTATCCATCCGGACACTACCACCAAATCGGTGCAGGGCGCCTACGAGAATGAACGACTGGCATGATCTCGGGCCCCTTTCCGCCTCTGGCTCAGCTTCGTCCTGATTGCCAGGGTCAAGGCCAGGCCACTTTCGAAAGCTACCGTACGGGATCTGAAAGCAGTTCTGATCATTTTTCGGGATTGAGATAATGAAAAAGGTAATTGGTATTATTTAACCGGAATGTGGGTTTAATGCTGATTGTCAGTTATTATTGCATAGGTACGCTGGAACCAGCCTGCATCGCTCCCGACAGGCCGAATAGAGGTAGGTAGATAGAGATGGCGATGAAGCCGACGAGTAGGCCCACCCCGGCGATCATCAGTGGCTCGATGGTGCTGGACAGGCTGGCGATCGCCGCCTCTAGCTCCTGTTCGTAGAAAATGGCCAGCTTTTCCAGTAGGACATCCAGGGAACCGGATTCCTCCCCGATGGAGATCATGCTGACTGCCATCGGAGGGAAGAAGTTGCTCCTGGCCAGGATCGGTGACATCCGGTCGCCCTCCTTGATGTTGCTCCTGGCCTCGGCGATGTCATCGGCGGCTACGGTACTGCCAACCACATCCTCGACCGTCTCCAGCGCCCGCATCAGGGGAATGCCGCTCTTCAGCAGTGTCGATAGGGTGCGGGCGAACCTGGCCACGGCGGACTTCTTGGTCATGGGGCCCACGATCGGCAACTGCAGGATAATCCGGTCGAATGCCCTGCGGCCCTGCCTGGTGGTCAATAGCTGCGAAACCCCGACAGGGAGCACGATAAACAGCAAGGGCAGTATGATAAACCAATCTTTAATCATGATATTGCTCAATTCCAATAGTATCTGGGTAGGCAGCGGCAATGTAGCCCCGGCCGATTTAAAAATGTCGACAAAAATCGGCACCACGAAGATCAGCAGGGCGATGACGGCCACGACGGCCATGACGCCGATCAGCATCGGGTAGGTCATGGCGGACTTGACCTTGGACCTTAAGGCATGCTCCCGCTCGAAGGTCACGGCCAGGCGGTCCATGCACTGGTCCAGAGTACCGCTGAGCTCGCCGGCACCTAGCATGCTGACGAATATATCGGGGAATTGCTCCCGGTATCTCCTGAAAGCGTCGCTGAGACCGGTGCCTTTCTCGATCTCCACGCTCACGCTCTGGAGGATCTTCTGCAATCTGCCATCCTCTGTCTGCCTGTCCAGGATGTGCAGGCACTGCAGGATCGGTATGCCCGCCTGGTTCATGGTAGCGAACTGTCGGCAGAAAATGGCCAGTGACCTGACGCCGATTCTCCTCTTAAACAGCTTGTCGAAGTCGATGGTGGGCAGGCTCCACCGCTGGTTAATGTTGACCACAAACAGGTTGCGCGACCGCAGTTGTGTGACCACCGCTGAAGCGCTATCCGCCTGCGCATTGCCGGTAATGATCTGGCCGGACAGGTTCCTGGCCCTATAATTAAAATACTGGGGCATTCGCTCTCCTCCTCGCTGGGCTCAAGTGGCGGCCTAGATCCGTCTTTCTTCAGATTCTCCTGGTCCCGGGCATGGATCATGGCCTCTTCCCAGCTGATCAGCAGCTTCTCGAACAGACTCCCCCGGGCCGCGAATTTCTCGTACTGGTCCGGCCTCATGATCTCCCGCGCCATAGTATCGGTATCGTGTGGAGTGAGCGGTCTGATCGCCCCCCCCGCAACTCCTCGCCAAGGCTATCTTTTTTTCCGGCGCATCGATGGCATATAATATTCCGTTCATCCTGAAGGACGGCGGCCTGCCTACCGTAATATGTACGTCGGATGCATTCAGTTTGAATGCCTGCAATATAATTTCCGTTGTCTTCATCAGATCTCTTCATCCCTGAAGGCCACCCTCATGATCTCCCTGATCGTCGTCACGCCCTGTTGCACCTTATGGATACCGTCATCCTTCATGGGAATCATCCCTTCTCTCAGAGCCACCTGCCGCAACTCATCGTTGGATGGTCTGCTGAGAATTAGCTTCTGAATGGCCGGGGTCACCTTCAACAGTTCGTGGATGGCAATGCGCCCCCGATATCCGGTGTTGTTGCACTGGCCGCAACCCTTGCCCTCATACAGTTCGGTATTGATGTTTTGCAGCCCGGCAAACGCCCTCTCCGTCTCTGTAGGCCGGCAAAGGACGCGGCAGTTCGGGCAGATCCGGCGCACCAGGCGCTGAGAGACCACCCCGGTCACCGATGAGGCTATCATGAAGGGCTCGATACCCATGTCGATCAGCCTGGCGATCACGCCCGGAGCGTCGTTGGTGTGCAAGGTGGACAGCACCAGGTGCCCGGTGGTTGCCGAGCGGACGGCGATCTCCGCAGTCTCCGTGTCCCTGATCTCGCCGATCATGATGATATCCGGGTCCTGGCGCAGGATCGAGCGCAGGTAAGTGGCGAAGGTGGCGCCGATCTTAGCGTGCACCTGGGCCTGGCTGATGCCTTCCAGCACATACTCTACCGGGTCTTCCACAGTGATAATGTTGACATCGACGTTGTTCAGGACTTTCAAGGCGGTGTACAGAGTGGTGGTCTTGCCGCTGCCGGTGGGCCCCGAGACCAGGATCATCCCGTATGATTCTCTTAGAAAACCCATAAATTCCTCGAGGTTGTGCTTGGAAAAACCCAGCTTATCCAAGGAATATTTCTTGATGTTATCCTTGTCGAGGATCCGGATCACCGTTTTCTCCCCGTATACGGTCGGCAGCGTGGAGACCCGCAGGTCCAGGTTGCGGTCGGAGATCTTCAGGGGAATGCGGCCGTCCTGCGGCGCTCTCCGGTCAGCGATGTCCATGCTGGCCATGACCTTGATCCTCGATACCACAGGAAAGGTCATCTTGCGCGGCAGGTTCACCGTTTTGTGCAGTATGCCGTCCACCCGGAAGCGCACCTGGATGCCGTGCTCAGAGGGCTCGATGTGAATATCGCTGGCATCCTCGGAGATCGCCTTGAGGATGATCGAGTTGACCAGTCTGATGACCGGCGCCTCGTCGACCAGGGCATCTTCCGGCGCTTCCTCTTCCTCTTCGATGCCCATATTCTGGACTATCTCCAGGATCGCCTTTTCCACCTCAGGCATCCCGAAGTTCTTGTCGATAAAGGCAGTTATCTCTTTCTCGCTAGCCTGCAGCGGGTTAACATTATAGCCGGTCAGCAGCCTCAGATCGTCCAGGGCCATGACATTGAAGACATCGGCCATGGCCACGTAGAGGTTGTTCCCCTTTTTCTTGACCGGAAATAACTTGTATTTGCGGAGCATCTTCTCGGGGATCACCGAGAGCAGATTGGGGTCAACCTCGTCCGCATAGGAGGAGAACTGTTCAATGTCCAGCAGCTTGCTATTTTTTTCATCCTCCATCATTTGAATGATATTCTTGAGCTGAACATCGTTGACAAAACCCAAGCTGATCAGTTCCTGGCCCAGCAAATTGCCTGATTTCTTCTGCCCGGCCAGGGCCTGCTCCAGCTGATCCTCAGTGATCAGGCCGTCGCTGAGCAGCCTGTCACCCAATAATTGCTTTTTTGGCACAGCCTCTCCCTCGTAAATTCGGGTTTTTTCCAAACTAGATGGGGTCTAAAAAGATCGAAATCATCTATTATATTTGCAATATTCTAATATTGTCAGAAGATTTTGCGTATTTATCTTCTTGACAGATCGGCGGGGCACCCATTGCCTGGTACGATCAATCTGTTGACGGGTTCGTAGTGGGACCAGGGGAGTAAGGTCTCCTGCTGTCGCCGGTGGCCATGATATAAATGTTGCTATTTACCGCGTTGATGGTACGTATACTATATAGTTGGGGGATCTGATTGGGATACATAATCTGCATCTCATTTCCATAATATCTCACTTTAATCCGATATTATCATGATATGTCGCAGGCGTCACCAGTATAATTTACCCTACTGCCTGCATTGTCTAAGAGCAGCCAGGATCTCCTGCTCCTTCACGCCAGTGCAGATTTCGACACGTCCTATTGACAGCGGCATTATGAAGCGCAGTCTGCCCCTGAGCACTTTCTTATCGTGTGACAGCAGCGCCATCACCTGTTCCGGAGGATAGGGACAGCTGACCGGCAGCCTGGCCCGCCTCAAAAGAGACACCAGGCGGTCCCTGTCTGTAGCATCCATACAGCCCCGGTTGACCGACAGCGAGGCCGCTGCCGCCATCCCTGCGGCCACCGCCTCGCCATGCCGGTACACCTTGTAATCGGTCAGCGTCTCCAAAGCATGGCCGATGGTGTGGCCAAAGTTCAGAATCGCTCTCAGCCCCTGCTCGTATTCATCCTCTGAAACGATCTCCACCTTGATGGCGCATGACCGCCTGACTGTCTCGGCCAGGATCTCCGGCTCCAGCCCCAGCAGCTGTTCCAGGTGCTGTTCCAGGAAGCCGAACAGACCGGCGTCCCGGATCATCCCGTATTTGATCACCTCGCCCAGCCCGGCCCGCAGTTCCCGCTCCGGCAGCGTGCTCAGGACCTTCATATCCGCATAGACGAGCCTTGGCTGGTAGAAACAGCCGATCAGGTTTTTTCCCCGGGCATGATTGACGGCCACCTTGCCCCCCACCGAACTGTCCACTTGAGCCAGCAGAGTTGTCGGCACCTGGACCAGGGGTACTCCACGCATGTAGGTGGCGGCGGCAAATCCCGCCAAGTCGCCGACCACCCCGCCGCCGAGCGCCACCACGGCGCTGCCGCGCTCGATTCCGGCATCGACCATCCGGTCGTAGACAGCGGCGGCTGTTGTCTGCGACTTGTACTCCTCCCCGTCCGGCACTTCGATATAGCTGACCGCGTAGCCGGCCTCCGCCAGTATGGAGCGCACCCTGTCGCCGTACAGTCCACCCACCGTGGTGTTGGTGATCAGACAGAGGCGGCTGGCCAGATCCAATTGCTTAAGATGCGCCCCCAGTTGGTCCAGATTGCCGGACCCGATCAGAATCCCGTAGCTGCGATCGCTCTCTCCCGGTGTCACCCTCAGGTGTTCCACAGTCTGCCTCCTATTTTAGTCGTTGGTATTTAGTCACTATTATCAATTACTGTTTTGCCAGCCCTGTTCCTTCAAGAATAGGACGATCTCCGCCACTGTCTGCTCAGGGTAGGCATCAGAAGTATCGATTCGCAGATCGCAGTCTGCATAAAACGGGGCTCTCTGCTCCAGTAGCGCCTCGATCTTTGCCAGCGCCAGCTCCGGTGATCTATCTGTGTTCGGTAGCAGGGGACGTTCATTGTTGGAGGAGACCCGCTTGGCGATTACCTCAGGTCTCGCCATCAACAGGATGATCATGCCGCTGCTTCGCAGTCGTCTCATGTTGTCAGGATCTAGGGCCACCCCCCCGCCGGTGGCGATCACGCATCCCCGTCGCTGGGCCGCCCCGGCCACCGCCAGGCTCTCTTCCGACCGGAAGCGCTGCTCCCCGAACCGGCTGAATATCTCGGCCGCTGTCATCCCCACCGCAGCTTCCACTTCGCTGTCGGTGTCGACAAAGGGCAGGTGCAGCGTTGATGCCAATAGCTGTCCGGTTGCCGTTTTGCCGGTGCCCATGAAGCCGGTCAGGACGATATTGCCCTTAATCACGGAACCCACTCCGCTATCCGCTCCCGGTACTCCCGCACCCTTTGCTCTATCTCCAACAGGGTGTCCCCGCCAAATTTCTCCATCACCGCGCAGGCCAGCACCCAGGCCGCCATCGCCTCGGCGATCACCCCGGCTGCAGGCACAATGCAGACGTCGCTACGCTCCACCGCCGCGGTGACGCTCTCTCCGGTAGCCAGGTCAATGCTGGGCAACGGCTTGACCAGGGTTGGCACCGGCTTGACCGCTCCCCTGATCATGATCGCTTCTCCGTTGGTCAGGCCTCCCTCGATGCCTCCGGCCCGGTTGGTGTTTCTGTAAAATCCCCGCTCCCGGCTGCAACCGATCGCATCGTGATAGTCTGAACCCGGAGTGGAAACCCCCCGGAAACCCAGGCCGATCTCCACCCCTTTGACGCTGGGGATGCTCATCACCGCCGCCGCCAGGGATGCGTCCAGGCGCCTGTCCCAGTGCGCATGGCTGCCCAGGCCGGGCGGCAGGCCGCGGCAGATCACCTCGAACACTCCGCCCAGGGTATCACCGACAGCGGTCGCTCTATCGATCTGGCGCATCATCTCCGCTCCGGCCTGCTCATCAGCGCAGGCTATCGGAGAAACAGCAGCATGCCCGGCTATCAGGTCGAAATCCCTGGCATCCTCAACAGCATCCGCTGCCACCATCCCGATCTGCACCACGTGGCTAAAGATGCCGCAGCCCAACTGCTCCAGCAAAATGCGCCCGGCGGTTCCGGCGGCCACTCGAGCCGCAGTCTCCCGGGCGCTCGCTCTTTCCAAGATATTCCTCAGGTCCTCCTGGTGATACTTCAGACCGCCGGCCAGGTCGGCGTGTCCGGGCCGCGGCCGGGTGACTTTGCGTTCTGCAGCCCGCTCGGCATCGATCTGATCGGGATCGGAGGCCATCACACCGCTCCAGTTTTCCCAGTCCCGGTTTCTGATCAGCAGGGCGATCGGGCTGCCCAGGGTGACTCCGTTCCGGACGCCGGCCAGGATCTCCACCCGGTCCTGCTCGATCCGCATTCTGCCTCCGCGGCCGTAGCCGGCCTGGCGACGCTTTAACTGGGCGTCGATCTGCCCCCGCTCGAACGCCACTCCTGCCGGATAGCCCTCAATGATGATGGTCAGGGCCGGCCCGTGCGATTCTCCTGCCGTCAGGAAACGCATGTCTAATACCCCCCGGGGTCAGTCTTATCTGGCTGAGTTATCATCCAAGGCCTCGTTCAATGCCTGGCGCATGATCTCCACGGGCGCTTGCAGGCCGGTCCACAGTTCGAAGGCCAGGGCGCCCTGGTAGAGCAGCATCCCGGTCCCGTTCAACACCCGGCAGCCCAGGACCGAGGCTTCTTTCAGCAATCTGGTGTCCGCAGGATTATAGACCAGGTCGTATACCAGGGGCTGGCTGGCCAACTGTCGCGGGTCAACCGGAGGCTCGGCCTGATCTTCCGGGAACATCCCCGCCGGAGTAGCGTTGATCAGTAGGTCGGCCACCGCCAGGGCTGCCGGCAGCGTATCGCCGGCCATCTCTCCGGCGGCTACCGGGCAACCGGCGACCATCGCCAGGTCGTCCGCCAGCCGCTCAGCCCGCCGGGCATCAAGGTCAAAAATATCCAGACTGCCAACCCCTGACTGCACCAGCCCGAAGGAGACAGCCCGGGCTGCCCCTCCAGCCCCGAGCAGCACCACTCTCTTGCCGGCGGGTTCAAAGCCGGCATCAAGGCGCAGGGAGGCCAGCCAGCCGGTCCCATCCGTATTGTATCCGGTGAGACGGCCATCCCGGTTGACGATGGTGTTCACCGCCCCGATCAGGGCGGCGCTCCGGTCGATCTCGTCCAGGCAGGCCATCACCCGCTGCTTGTGAGGGATGGTGACGTTGATTCCACCCAGACCGAGGGCGCGCACGGCAGCCACGGCGGCCTGCAGATCGGCAACGGCTACCTTAAAGGGAACGTAGCAGCAGTTCAGTCTGCAGACGGCAAAAGCCCGGTTATGCATCTGCGGCGACAGTGAATGGGCCACCGGATCGCCGATAATCCCGTAGACCCTGGTTCCGCCCGTAATTAAGCTCCTGTGCCCTGCTGGCTCTCGTTCCATGCATCAATACCTTCCATCTTAATCAGTACGCCCCGCTGTTCCCTGTGTTATGTCAACTTGAGTAATTTTAAAAAACAGGCCTCCACCAGGCGCATCAAGCGCGTCCCGAAAAACTCCCTGCTGCTGATCGGCATCACCAGGATGGTCAGCAAGCCCATGCGGTTGCCACCCAGGATATCCGTAAACAGCTGGTCACCGATCACCGCCGTCTGCCCGGCGGTCGTCTCCATGATCTCCATCGCCCGCCTGAAGCTGTGGCGCCTCGGTTTCTGGGCCTTGGCGACAAAGGGTATACCCGCCTTGTCCGCCACTTCCCGGACACGCCGGGGCGAATTGTTGGAAACCAGACAGACCCGGATGCCATCCTGCGCCGCCTGCGTCAGCCAGGCGGCGGCAACGTCTGACAGCAGGGGACTGCGCCATTCCGTGAGGGTGTTGTCGATATCGACGATGATGCCCCGGATGCCCAGTCCGGACAATTCCGGCAGCGACACCTTAAGCAGAGAGCCATAAGCATAGGCGGGCCGCAACAGATCGAGACCGATCATGATCCCCACGCAACGCACCTGCCCTCCCCGGCTGATACCCGGCAGCGTATCCGGTTCGCCATCTCCTGTTCTATAGCCGCCACGATCTGCGACTTCCCCGCCTCCCAGCGGGGGGCCAGCAGCTGATCATCCTCCAGCGCATCACCCAGCAACCGGTGAATGATGATGTCGGGGCGCAACCGCTCCAAGAAGTCGCAGACCAGTTGCGGGTACTGCTCCAGTTCCAGCGGCTTCGCCTGCCCCCGGCGATACATCGCCGCCAGCGGTGTGCCCTCGATGATCTGCAGGTGGTGGATCTTCACTCCCTGCACCGCCTGGCTGCTGAGAAAGTCTGCCGTCTCCAACATCTCCCGCCGCCCCTCACCAGGCAGGCCCAGGATCACGTGAGCGCAAACGTAAAACCCCCGGTCGCGGCACCGGGCCACCGCCTCCTCAAAATCGGCCCGGGTGTGGCCCCGGTTGATGGCGGCCAGGGTGCGGTCATGCGCCGATTGTAGGCCCAGTTCCAGCCACAGGTGCCATCGCCGGGCATAATCCGCCAGCATGTCCACCACCGGTTCAGGCACGCAATCGGGGCGGGTGGCGATGCACAGCCCGACGACGTCCGGTTCGGCCAGAGCCGCATCATAGAGCGTTCGCAGCCTGGCCACCGGGGCATAGGTATTGGTAAACGATTGGAAATAAACCAGGAATTTGTGCCGGGCCGAGCCTTTAACCGCCGCCCTGGCGGCTCTGATCTGGTCAGGCACCGGCTTCAATGGCTCTCGTAGCGCCAGGCTGAAGCTCGAATTGCAGCAAAAGATGCAACCGTCCCGGCCCACCAGGCCATCCCGATTGGGACAGTCAAAACCGGCGTGCACCGGAATTTTGATGACGCGGCACCCGAAATGCTCCCGTAAAAAATCGCCCAGATAATAGTAAGGTCGCTGCAACCCATCCACGTCCGCCGCTTATTGACTCATATTATCTTAAATACCTTAGCATATCGCCCCACATTTGGCAATCCTGAGGCGGCTCGACCATCCTAGTTCCCTTCGGAAAGCTCCATCAACAGTCTTCTGATCGCCCTTTTTTCCAGACGCGACACGTAGCTTCTGGATATTCCCAGCAGACGGGCGATCTCCCGCTGAGTCTGGCGCAATCCGCCGAACAGGCCGTAGCGCAGTTCCAAAACCTTGCGCTCGCGCTTGTTCAGATTTTTTACTTTCTCCAGCAGGCGGCGCTCCTCGAAGTAGTTCTCCACGATTTCGGAGACAGCCTCCGAATTGGTTCCCAGCACGTCAAGCAGGGTTACCTCGTTCCCCTCTTTATCTGTCCCGATCGGATCATAGAGCGACACCTCACCCTTGTTCTTTTTAGCGGCGCGCAGGAACATCAGGATCTCGTTCTCGATGCATCTGGAGGCATACGTGGCCAGCTTGGTGCCCTTATCCAGGTTGAAGGTATTGATCGCCTTGATCAGCCCGATGGTGCCGATGGAGATCAGGTCGTCAATATCCTCTCCGGTAGCGTCAAATTTCTTTATTATGTGGGCAACCAGGCGCAGATTGTGCTCGATGAGGATATTGCGGGCTTCCTCGTCTCCTTGCTTGAAACGCTGCAGACACTGGGATTCTTCCTGCTCGGAAAGCGGCTGGGGAAACACATTGTTGCTGATGTACGCGGATAGAAAGACAAGCCCCTGAAGAAAAGAAATAGCTGTTGCCATGAACAGCTGTGAAAGCACGTCAATCCCCTCCGGATTTTTACGTCACCGTTAAATCATATGGGGATTGACGATATTTGGTGCCTGTCTCACTTTTTATACTTTAGGCAGGTTTCTCTGCTGCTTAAGGTGATAATGTTGCGCACTATTAGAATGCAGCAATCTGCCTGCCCCGGTGATACCGCCGGTTGCGCCCAGCGCTTCCAGTTCCCGGAATAGTTCTTAAGCGAAAGATGCTGATAAAGGCAAATGTTCTGACCAAGGCCAATCGAGTTTCAACTGGTTCAGGATGGCCAACGTTGCACAGAACCTTTCATGTTCGGGATGATATCAAACGAAAACCATGCTGAGGGAACCAGGTAGTGTCTGGCTGATGGAAGTAAATTTTGAGAAGCGAGAGGTGCGATTTTAATTCGTATTGGCTCCGCCAATGCCTTCGCGCCCGCAAGTGAGCGCCCGCCACATCCCACTTCCCAGATTGCCAGCCAAGCCACTATCTTCAGGCAATACACTGGTTTTTGATGCGTAAAAAGCCGATGGGATAACCAGAGCTGTATTTAGCCTCATAGTTTCAACTGCTGCAGAAGCGATGCCAAACTCCTTGCTGCCTACAAGGAATAGTATCGGCAGGAATGTGTCTTGCTGCTTGGAAACAAACCTGGTAAGAAACGCCAAACTATATCCAAAAAGATTGAGAGCCACTTCAATTGAAAGCACGTGCGAGGCAAGTGTCTTTAAGGCAATAATCTTCTGAGCATTTGTCGAGACTACTATGAATAGCAAAACTATATAGCACGAAGAAGCTATGCCGGACCATATTTGCTCGTTATCTCTCACTCTTGGCGATCTGAAATTTAGAAATATGCTAGCCTGTCCGTCATCTTTTTTGTCCGATCCGACCGGAACGGTAAGCGTTGGCGAATTTGCGGCAGAGCCGGTCACGGCCGAGCAGGGCCTCATTGGCCAGCAATGTAGCCAGCATCTCCTGATTGCATGGGTCCAGGATAGCGGAATCCATGCCGGCAAACATGGCCATGGTTAAAAAACTCTGATTGACGACTCTTCTCAAGGGCATGCCAAAGGAGATATTGCTCAAACCGGACGTGATCTTGATGGGCGGGTACAATGCCTTGATCTCCCTGGTAGCGGCCACAAATTTTAACAGTGACTCGTGATCGGTGGCCAGGGTAATTACCAGTGGGTCGATATGCAACCGGTCAGGGGCGATGCCGAATTCGGCGGCCTTCATCACCAGTTGTTTGGCGATCTCCACCCGGGTCTGAACATCGCCGGGTACCCCCCTGTCATCGCAGGTCAATCCGATCACCTGCCACGCCGTACCCTGCACCAGAGGATAGAGGATCCCGCACTTGTTTCCCTCTGCGGAAACAGAATTGATAATGCCGTCCCGTCTGGCTAACGGAAAAACCCGTGCGATCACCTCCGGGTTGGGGCTGTCGATGCAGAGCGGCAGCTCCACCGCGTCCTGAACCACCCCCATCAGCCACTGTAGTGCATCCACCTCCAATTCCGGATCTGTGCCGGCGCAGACATCGATGTAATTCGCCCCCGCCTCCGCCTGTTTGACAGCCAAACCGGATATGTAGCCCCCGTCCCGCTCCGCGATCGCTTGTTTCGTAGCCGGGATGACGCCGTTGATCTTCTCACCGATGATGATCACTGCTCTAATTGCCTCCTTGTGGCATAATTTGTTTATTGCGCAGGGCTGTCGCCTCAGGGCTGATTAGCCCGCGCCATTATTTTCACAACAATAAGATTATGCGAGTCCATCCGCAGCAAGAGGATGGACTCGCAGACAATATTTTGCCGGGCAAGAGACGCCTGAACCGTGCGGGGCGCAAGTATCTCCTATGCCATACCATATTTACGGTAAGGCTATGGCCGCTCTGCTACAGCAGCAGGATGCCGACCAATCCTTTTAAGAATCCTTCCCGCTGCCCTTCTGGCAGGAAATCGAGGGCGGCCAGCATCTCGTTCCAGCCCTCGGGATAGGTAAACAGGGTTTCATCTGACATGAAAAGGCCTCCTTAGATTAAATTGTGTATTCCCTGATAAAATCGTTGACAGCCTTCAGGTTCTCGGCTTTACAATCGGTGGCGTAAGAAACCATCTTGTTCTGGCTGAAGATAAAGCCGCCATCAGCGGCCAGTTCATCGATCAGGTGCTTGGCATAATCGATATTGGCCTGAACTGTGCCGTTATAGAGCAAATCGATGGGCATGCCGCCACACAGGCAGACCTTGTCGCCGATCTCTTTTTTCGCCTTGAACATATCGTCCAGTTCCAGGTGAATCACTACATGATCCTTGGGCGCCTCTTTGAAAAAGTCATAGAACCTGCTGTTCTCGCTCTCTGCAAAAATGTGCAGGATCTTGTCATATTCCTCGGCATAATCGAACAGCTCTTTCAGGTACGGCCAATAGAAGACCTCAAACTGCTTCTTGCTCAATATTGAATGCCCGAGTAAATAGGTGGACACGTCAGGCCCCTTGCTTGGATCGGTCCCTTTTTGCGAACTCTGCCTATACTCTTTCAGGGTCATGCCGAAAAAGTCCGTCACACCGACTCCATCGAGTGCAGACTTCAGCGCCTCCGGCCTCTGGCGGAGATCGAGGGACAGGCCTTTGATGCCTCGCAGCCAATTGAACAGGATTTCAAAGAAGTTCCAAAAAGCCGGAGTGCCCAGAAAGATTGCCGGAGGCACGCCATAATCGGACGCCATCGTCTGAGCAATCTCCGTGGAATGTTGGACGAACTTTCCAAATTCAGCACCAGCGTTCAGCATTTTTTGCTTGGCGCCGGCTTCGTTCAGTTTCTGATACTTGCGGGGCAAAAACTTTGTCCAGAGGAACTTGGTGTAATTTTCACTGATCTCGGCGTAATCCTCCGGCTCGACGTAGCTGAAGTCGTTGATATTGAGATTGGCTGTCTCATCATTGATGATATAATCGGTATGTCCCAGGGCACCTGATATCGCCAGCGGGTTTCTGCCTCCGAAATCCATAAAAAAGTCGAACTGATATTTTTCCTGAAACTTGGTCACCACCTGACCCATTTTCTTGCTGTCGAACAGGGTCTCGCTTAGTTTGTAACCCATGTCATAGGTCATCCAGGTCCATATGTTGGCAAGTATTACCACGCGGTTAGTCTTCCGGTGCCTGGCGGCATCTTTATATAACTGAACTCTTTCTTGATACAAGCGCTGGCTATCTGCCATACTATTTCACCCACCCTTGGCATATTTTTACACCCTGAGCAGCATTGGTTGTGAAGGCGTCTGCCCCGACATTCCTGCACACTTCGCTATTGACCGGGTTCCCGCCAATGAGCACCTTTACACCGTTCCTCAGACCGGCAGCCTTCAAAGCATCGACGGTATTCTTCATCGCCGCGGTAGCCAGGTTCAAGACTCCGCTCATGCCGACCACATCCGCCCCCACCTCTCTCGCTTTGGCCACAAAGGCCTCTGGGGACGTATCAACGCCAAGGTCGTAGACCTCGAAACCAGCTGATTCTACCAGGCTCTTGAAAATGTTCTTGCCGATATCGTGTATGTCGCCCCGTACCGTGCCCAGCACGATCTTCCCGATCGTGGCAGCACCTTCGCCCCGCAATACCGGCTTGATAAGATCGACCGCCTTTGTCAGCAACTCGCCGGCAAAGATCAGATCGCCAACAAAATACTCGCCTGTTTCGTACAGTTCTCCAACTGCATTCATTCCCTGCTGACAGGCATTCAGCGCACTCAGCGCTTCTTCCGCCGTAGGCATTGCTGCCACAAATTCTGTCAACAGCGCCATGACCCGATCCTCGTCAAGTTCACCGACCGCCTGTGTGAGCAACTGCACATTCACCATTGTCTGTTCCTCCTAGCAGCATAGATTTAATAAACTCGATTCCAAGGCGTTATCATGAATTGAACACCATCTTGACTGGGCTAGGCATATTCATAGTCAGGCACTGCAACTGCATGTTGGACGAAATGTTACCCTTGCCTCCTTTCAGCCCACCGCGTGGATGCATGAACATCAACTGCCTGCCCTACTTTTGTGATACTTGTTGCAATAGATGATCATATTCTAGTGATCATAGGACATTCCTTTGACTTATCATGCTCATATTTGCATTATCATGCCTATTGGTGTGTTAGCGAATAAATTATAACATTTACCCTTAATTGCACATACTTGGATTATCATGCTTTTTGTCGAGATAATATTGCCCTGATCCAATCTCTATTTGGACTATTGTAGCTACTATTTGGACTATCGTGCCCAATTAAGGTGCGTACCTTATGTTTAGGAAGGAACGCTTCTTCCCGCGTCGTAATCGTTTCTAGGTGCTCACGGAGGACGCGCCCTGAAATCCCGGAACAGGTCTCTGCCTCTTGCAGCCGTGATGTGAGAATATGTAAAATGCACAAAGAACAGGCTATTCCCCTGGTACTGTTTTTTGTATACAATTGAGTAGTAACGTCAGCCGCCCATTGCAATCTGATTGGTTCGGTCTCAGATTAGGAGGCGCCGCCTGATGCCAACAAAGAGCAGATCGACCGATTGCCCGGTGAACGATGTTGCTTTTTCGGGCAGGGAGCAAGGGCACGTTCCAGTCTACGCCCAGATCAACGATCACGCCATGTTTCTGACCGGGGTTTCAGCGAGCAGGTTTTATCGCGACCCGATCGCCTTTACTGAAATCGAGCTGCTGGTTGCTGAATACTACGGCTTCGACCTGCCGCTTCTGATGTGGGACGTGTACAACATCGAAGCGGAAGCTATCGGGCAGAAGTTGAAGTTTCACCGTCACAACATGCCGGACATTGACCAGACCAGGCCACTGGTGCGCAGGGAGGCAGACCTGGACCGGGTCAGGCTCGACCGGCCGGGGGCAACCGGCCGGTTGCCCCAATTTCTGGCCAGCATGGTTCTGTATCAACGATACTGCGGCATGGAGCCCACCCCCATACTCTGCGCTCCCTTCAGTCTGGCCTGCGGCATTCGCAGTTATCTCGGCCTGATCAGCGATATCAAGCTCCGTCCCGCCTTCGCTCATGAACTGCTGTGCCGCATCTGCGACGATGTCCTGGTTCCCTGGTACAGAGTGCTGCATCAGACAGTGCCCGGGGCGACATGCATCGTTGTGGCCGATGCCTGGGCCTCCCCGCCCAATGTCAGCATGCGAATCTTCGAAGAATACGTGGAACCCTACGTTATGAGGCTGGAAGGTGCGATCGCGCCGATGGACCTCCATGTTGGCACGATCGGTTATTGGGGCGAGAGTCACTTGAAAAATCCGGCCGCCTTTCTGGAAGCCAAGGCCAGGATCTCCGAGCATGTGCCACTTGGCCTGATGTGTTACGACCCCGACGTCGAGCGCCTGGGAGTAAAGGTTTACAAGGATGTGGCTACGGCACATGACAGGCTGCTCACTCTCGGAATTGACGCTCTGTTGCTCCGCAGTGGGACGGCGAGGGCGATTACGCAACGGGTACGTCAGTATATCAGAGACGGTGCCCAGGGCGGACGCCTTGCGCTCTTCCTCAACAATCTCACCGTCGATACCCCTCCGTCTCACATATTTCTTGCCGTGGCTGCCGCCCGTACTTTAGGCCAATACCCCATACAACAGCACCTGGACAGTTTGGTAGTGAGAGTCCCCCGGCAGGAGAGCTTCGGGGAGTTCGTACACCGCAAGCAGGAGAACAACAGTGAGGGATATACCTTTGCCTGGCTGGACAAGTCTCGTTTTTCAGGCAAGCAGAATGCAATCAGAGGTAGTATCTGAAGGAAGGATGATCGGACATGGATGTTAGCAGCAACACGGAACTGCAACAGGGAAAAGAGTGCGAAGGCACACTGGTTAACCTATTGTCCGAAAATGAGCAGGCGATCGTCCGTCATATTACCGATCTCTATTCAACAGCCACCGGCCTGGACAGCGAGTATTGGCTCGAGCCCGCCTCTACCAGCCCCGAGGCACAAATCATGATGGGAAACGCCGTACAGACTGGCTTCTGCCAGATAATCCGCAGCACAAACGACGGCTGTCGTCGCTGCCACTACCAGGCAACCAAGGCCGGACGCCAGTCTTTTGACCTGGGGCAGCCCTATGTCTACGTCTGCCATGCCGGTCTGATCGAATGGGCGGTGCCGATCGTCCAGGACCAGAAATATTTGGGAGTAGTCGTGGCGGGACGACTGCGGCTTTGGGACCTGGACACGGAGATGCGAGAGGAGCTCGGAGCCAGAACGCGAGACCTGGGGATCGACGCTGATGACCTCTGGCAAGCTATGGAGAACGTTCCCTATATGAGCGCAGATCGGGTCGAGGCCGCATCCCAGTTGCTCTTCAGTTCCGTCTGCTATCACATGGGATCCGATTACCGCCTGCTCCACCACCAGAAAAAATTATGGGGTGAGCGATCCTGCATGGCGGAAGAGATTGCGCGCCAGAAAATGGTCCAGCTGCAGGATATGTCAATCGCCTCCAGGCAAACAGTGCCAAGAAAGAAGGCGCCAGCGGGAGCGAACAATGGACAGCCGTCCGTACCGCGTAGAACCGGAACGCAATCACCATCTAGCTTTGTCCTGGTCAAGAACGAGCAGGAACTGATCGGCCGGATCCGCATAGGAGACCGGTCCGGAGCCAAGGAGATCCTGAATCAGACTCTGGGAAACATCTTCCTGTACTCAGAGGACGAACTGGATATCGTAAAGGCCCGCCTGTTCGCCCTTTTGACCAACGTAGGCCGGGCTGCCGTCCAGAAACATACGCCATGGGAGGATCTGGGCCGCCTGTACCTGGACGCCTTTCAGCAACTGCAGCAGATCGTGGATATCGAAAGCCTCTATATCTGGACGGTGCAGGTCTTCGACCAGTTGATGAACGAGATCTACATCAGTCGCGACAACTCCCGGTTTAGCATCGTTGGGCAGGTCATCCAGTACCTGCAGGAACACTACGCAAAGGAGATCAGCGTCAACGATGTGGCCCGGGCGGTGCACCTCAGCCCCTTCTATCTGAGCCGCATCTTCAAGGAGGAGCTGGATTTCACGATCGTCGAGTACCTCATAGAAATACGACTGTCAGCTGCTCGCTATCTGCTAGAGAACAGTATATTGACGGTGAGCCAGATCGCCAAGCAGGTAGGATGCCACGATCCCGCTTATTTTTCCCGAATCTTTAAAAAGCATATCGGCATAGGCCCGAAGGAATACCAGCGCTGGTGGAAGACGTCCAAAGCCTGACACTCTGAATACGAAGAGGTGTGCCATGGAGAAAACGGAGATCTTGGGGATCCTGTCCAGATGTATCGTGGACGGAGACGCGAACAGAATCAAGATATACATCAGAGATGCCCTACGCATGCAGTTGTCGGCTATGACCATCCTGAATGAGGGCCTCATGCCTGGCATGTCCGTCATTGGTCGCCAGTTCCGCGACAACGATGTGTATGTGCCGGAGGTGATCATGGCTGCTCAAGCACTGGCGGCAGCCGTAAAAATGTTGAAACCCTTCCTGGTTGACCGCTGCACGGGCAACCGTGGGAAAGTGATGCTGGCGACCGTCCCGGACGACATTCACGATCTGGGTAAGAATATTCTAGGTATCATGCTGGAGGGAGCAGGTTTTTCCGTAGTGGACCTCGGTGTTGATGTACCAGCCAGCAGGATTGTGAAGGCGTTGGAAACTGAAAGACCGGATATCCTGGGTCTATCCTGTACCCTGACCATCACTCTGACCCACATCAAGGAGATTATCATGGTCGTGAGACAGGCCCCGGCTGGCAGACAGGTAAAAATACTGTTGGGCGGTCTGTCCGTGACCCCTCGTTTTGCTAAATCGGTAGGCGCTGATGCGTACGGCATAGACGCCAGCGTCGCCGTTCAGAAGGCCCTGTCAATGGTGAGCGGGAGTAAGTTGTGATACGTCACCTGGCCAAACTAGCAGGATGTTCCGGCTTAAGCAGCCCTGAATATTACGATTTTTCGAAAGGCAACGCCTGGCTAACCCGGGGTTCAACCATCCACATATTATGCACCGAGCACTTATATAAACGCCATCCGCGGGCGGTTTCAGCTTGGCATTCCAAATGAGCCTCTTTAGTGCCTTGCTAAAAATGAACGGTGAGCGCGAGGATCATAACAGAACCATTAGATTTAATTTGCCAAACTCGAGAGTTTACTATAGAACGGGATCAATTAGCCATCATGCAGTACTATTAAAAGACTGGCTATAATTGAATATGCAATAGCCTCTTGCTTCTTCCGGGGCCAAAGCTCTTTTTATAACAAACGAGAGTTCCTTGCTCAAATCAATTTGTTCTCCTGTTTGCAGCATTGTAATGATGGGACGTAATGGCAAATTGCGGTTATTTGCTTTTACGCACCCCACTTTTCCGTTATTAAGCAGCACCAATGTTTCGATAGGATAGGGATTGACGCAAGATGCAAAGAGCTTAACTAGCTCGAAATTAAAATATATGTCGCTGTTGGCCATGATCATCTCATAAGCTTCGTTTGGAGAAAATGCTTTACGGTATACCCTCTCTGTAATCATGGCGCTATATACATCGGCTATGGCGCATATAGTAACCAGGTCGCTAATTTCTCCGCCATTAATGCCCCTGGGATAACCGCTTCTATTACATCTTTCATGATGGTTCAGCACTATTTCCAACGAACTGTCGCTTATTTGACCGGGCAGCTCTTCAGTGAGCATTTCATAACCCCAGATTGGATGTTTTTTAATCTCTACAAACTCTTCTTCCGCCAGTTGTCCCGGTTTATTTAGAATGCCCGGATCTACTCTAACCTTTCCCAGATCATGCAGGATGCTTCCTAGCCCCAACTTTAGTAATTTCTCTTTTCCATATCCATAGTTTATGCCCATGTAAACAGAGAAGACACAGACATCTATCGAGTGAGCAAAAGTATAAACGTCTGCCACTGATATCTCTGCCAGTCCACCTGAGGGAATCCTTCCTGACAGGATCTCATCGACAATGGCGCATACTTGCTCCACAATATTTTCAAAATACTCATGTTTTCTTCCCGACTCGACCCATTCCTGCAAAGACGCCATCGCCCGGATACGGATTCTCTCCTCTAGCAAGAGTTCCGCCTCTTTTTCATTTATGCCGTAGATACATCCAGGCAAGCTTTCGACTACAACGGCTAACACTTTATGTCTCCTCAACGCATAGATATACGATGAAGTCAACTCCACTCCACTGTTTAGAAGCATCTGCCCCTTGTATCCATAAACAGGCCTAGAGAGTTTCATGCCAGGAATTAAATGCGATACAGGAAGTTTCATAATATGTAAGACCCTTCTTTTATAATGCTATACATTTTTACTACTATATACCATTTTATTCCTGGTTATCAATGTATTATCGACATTACATTCTTTATATCATCATTTTATAATTATATATCCTTTTATTGGACATATTATTAAATATTCCTTCTTGTCCAAATAATTCGCTGTTATTTATAAACACTATTTAGACGGAAACCCGGTCAGGACATCCAGATTTGTCTAATACTCTAGTAGGAATCAGGAAAGTACGTGGCCCGCCCTTGCTTTTTCGTCCCTAAAGCATAGGAATCGTCACTGCGCTTTAATTTTGGTTTTTGCAATGCAGGGGAAATAACGGCAGATTTGCCCGTCAACTGCTATTGGGCGAGTTGCCGCGTCGCCGTCACGTGCTGTCCGTAAGTAGTGCTGAAGACGTGAGAGCCGTCGCCCTTGGCCACAAAAAAGTAGTAGTTGGAATTGGCAGGGTAGAGCACCGCCCTGATCGATGCCAGGCCGGGGTTGCTGATAGGGCCCGGAGGCAGCCCATCGTGCAGATAGGTGTTATATGGAGACGGGATCCGTACATCCTGGTAGGTCAATTTCTCCTTGGGAGTGCCTAGCACGTACTGGACCGTGGCACATGACTCCAAGCGCATCCCGTGCTTCAGCCGGTTCAAGAAGACGGAGGCGATGATCGGGCGCTCAGACTCCAGCCTGGCCTCCCGCTCTACGATTGAGGCCAGGATGATCACCTGCCGGACGCTCAGGCCCTCTTGCCGGGCGCGTTGCTGCAGATCCGGTGTAAACGCCGTTCCGAAGCGCTCCAGCATCATTTGCTGAATCTCGCTGGCAGTGAAATCCGCGTAGAGGTCGTAGGTGGCCGGAAAGAGAAACCCATCCAGGCGCTTCGGGCCTGCAGGCGCATTCTCCAAGAACGGGTAGGCAAACTTTTCCGTCTTCAGCGCAGCCCGCCAGCCATCGTTCGTCACAATTCCCTTGCTGACCAGCAACCTGGCAATCTGGTCGTTGGTGTAACCCTCCGGAATGGTCACCTGGTAGCGCAGCACCTCGCCACCAACTATGCGTCTCAAAATCTCTTTCATGGACAGGGCATTGTCAATCCGGTAGGAGCCCGCCTTAATCTGCGTTTCCACTCCTGTCAGGCGGGCGTAAAGTACAAAAAAGTTACTGCTGGCGATCATATGCTCGCCTTGCAGTGTATCTCCAAGCTCTCTCAGAGACTCACCCTTCTTGATACTGACGATGGATGTCTGGGTGTTATGAGTGAGCGCACTGACCGGGATGGTCATGCGATCCACATAGCGCTGCGTCCCGATCCAGAGGCAGCCTATTATAAATATAATAGCCCCCAAATGGACCGGGTCGAAAGGCTTGAACCAACCTTTAGGTTTAGCCATCCCGCCTCCAGCTTTTATACCGCCCAAATATTGCTTTATTTAATTATACCTTCAGCCAACGCCTTAAAACAATCTTTATCTGAGCATGAAGTTGTCACTGCACCGGGACTAGTGTCCCGGTTTGGGGCGTGCCGCTATTCGTAAGGGCAGATGACGGCGGAACTGCAGTACCGGGGACAGCAGTGTCAGGGGCCACAGCTTGCGGCTTTTGGACGCCAGGCGGCGGCGTCTCTGGCACGGGCATTGTTCCCACATGGACGATCTCGTCTACCGGAGCGTAAACGTCATTCGAGAGCAAGGTCCTAACCCCGTCGATTACCCTGAAGGACCGCGCCTGATAACCCTTGACGCCCTTTGTTTCCACTAAGGTTTTGCCCTGGGCGATGGAGGGGTCGTCCTGGTTGACTACCTTGAAATCCAGCACCTTGTCCACCACCGAGTCCAGTCTAATTTTCTTCTTCTCTACAGCGTTGCCCAGGATCGCTATGGTCAGCGCCCCGTCCCCTGCCCGGGTCTTGATGTACAGGTAACCGCTGGTGTTGTTGCGAAATCGCAGGTCGTAGTAGCCATAGGCGACGGTAGCGTCCAGGCCCAGCGGCACGTAAGCCACCGGAAGGGAATGATTGCTGCGCTCGACTATCTCCAGTCCCGATAGCAGGACCGAGTTATACAGGGTTGAGGAAACCTGGCACACGCCCCCGCCAATTCCCGGTGTGAACTTATTCTGCTCGATCACCAGGGCTTCCTTGTAGCCGGTCTCCTCGCTGCGAGGCCCGACTATACGGTTAAAAGAAAAGACCTCGCCGGGTTTGATCAGGTTGTTATCCAGGGCATCCGCCGCCACGCAGACGTTATAGGACCGGTTTACATTAGAGGAATCGTAGTACGTGGTGTAGGTTGCGAGCAACCCGGTGACCTTCATGGCCAGAACATCCTGGGTAGTCACCTGGGGCTGCTGGTCCTCCAGGTGCAGCGACAGCGCTCCGTTAAAGGGGTAGCTGCTCTGCTCCAGGGCCTTGATAGAGGCGTCGAGGTAGAGCATCTTGCCGGGCCTGCCTTCGATCGCTTTGACCCCATAGTCATTGCTCACAACCAGACGGGCATTTTGTGGAGGGGAATACAGGTCTTTGGCCAAGGACTGCATCATAGATCTGGCCTTTTTGGCATCGAGAGAAGTCTTGAGCGGGATGTCAGCGCCGGCATTGAAAGCCTGCCAGAGATCCCGCGCCTGCTCCCAGGCGGCCCCTTTCCTGCCCACCGTCAGGGCCAGATACGCATTTTCATTGGGGTCAATGGTAAATCCCAGATCTCTCCTGGAGATCTGCCAGGTATGCTCCCCTAAAACCAGCTTCACATTGGAGGCGAGAAATTCAGCCCCAACCTGATCCAGTTTCTGCTCCGCCTCCTGCGCCGTCATGCCCCCGAGCCCGATCCCATCGATCCGCACGCCCGGGTAAATGCGTCCCTGCCAGGTCCGGTTCCACTTAAAAGTACCGACCAGGACAACTCCGACCATCACTATGGCCAAAACAAAAACTAACCTGGCGAATAGCCTCCTGGACAAGGGAGCCCCTTCTTCCACGCCTCGTGTTTTACATTAATTTATACGCCTGATTGATGCTATCGATTACAATAAATACCGCCGCCTTTAAACCTCATCCTCTTCAGCCATTTCTTGCCAGGCATCGGCCACTTTTTCCCATTCCTCATCATCTTCGATATCAAAAAGGACTTCATTGCCTTCCTCGTCGATGCCAAACCTCAGGATAATCGCCTCATCCTCTTCCACCGGCTGCAGTATGGCATATTCCTTGTCATTGACTGTGATCGTATCGACGAGGTTGAACTCGTGTTCCTTTCCTTCGTCATCTGTGAGCACGATGACCTCGTCCTCTTCAAAATCCATTCCCAACACCTCCACCATTTTTTAGACTAACTCATTTTCCCCTAGTAGTGCAATAATATACCATTTTAGGACTGCCATGGCTATCTGCCGAAGCTTCAGAGTCTGCCTCGCCGCATGTCCAAATAACCTCCCAGGATCCAGCAGGCAGCAACCTGATCGATCACCCGGCGCCGGCGGCTTCTGCGCATATCCCCCTCCAGCAAAGATTTTTCAGCAGCCACGGTGGATAGTCGCTCGTCCCAAAACACTACGGGAAGGCTCAGATTTTTGGCCAACCTCTTGCCATAGGTCTGGCATTCCTGGCCGGACTGCCCCAGTTGGCCGGACATATGGAGCGGCAATCCGACAACAATCTCCTCCACACCATACGACTGCACCAATTCCCGCAAAGCTGCACAGTCATCCGCAAAAGAACCGCGCTGCAGAGTGGTCAGAGCCTGAGCAGTGATTCCCAACTCGTCGCTGATGGCCACCCCGATCCTTTTTTTACCCAGATCGAGCCCGATAATCCTCATCGCCCGCTCCAGCCGCCAGTCTTAGTAAACCTTGATGCAAAAATATGGGCAGGCTCCCGCGCAGTAACCGCAGAGCACACAGGAGCGCTCCTGCACTTGAATCTTGCCATTGCTGCCCAATGACAGCGCCTCTTGCGGGCAGATCTCCGCACACCGGCCGCATCCCTCACACCAGTCTTCGATGTGCAGGCTCCGGTCCTGGCGGGCAGCGGCTGCTTGCAACTCCTCTGTAATCGGGAGGCCGCCGGCCAGCCTGACGTTAAAATCGATCTCCGCCCGGGTCTGCATACCCACGGCCACAGCTGCCGCGCATTCCTGGCTAAAAGCATAACTCAGGGCTTGCTCCGCCTGATGCAGCAGGTGGCCGCCTCCCAGGGCTTTCATCAGATAGATCCCTTTTCCCTGGCGCCAGGCACTCCTGATCGCCATCAGCATCGTCTCCCGGGAGCCGTCATGAATGCCCAGCCCCCTGACGTTGAACAGCGGGTGTACGACGTCTATCTCGGGCTTGTCCAGCACCGCCCGCACTCCCGCCACCGTATGGGTGGAGAGTCCTACAGCCCTGACGATCCCCTTGGCCCTGGCCTCTATCAGCCTCTCCAGAGCCTGGTGATGGCCCTGAAGAGTGAGCGCAGATTCCTGTTCATGCAGCAGGAAGATATCCACGTAGTCGCGATCCAGTTCCCGTCGCGCCCGGTCGATGCTGGCCGACATCTCCTGTGCCGTCACGGCATAGGACTTGCTGGCGATGATCAGCTGCCTATCTGTAACTTTCCGCAGTAAGGATCGGAGATAGGGGTAGGTTCGATAGTCTTCGGCGGTGTCAAAAAAATTTACCCCCTGTGCTGCGGCATATTCAAGCAACGCAACACCCTCTGCAAAGGGTAAATTTGCTTGAAGGGGGCCTATGGTCAGCACTCCAAAGCAGAGGCGGGATACGCTGAGACCTGTCTTTCCCAGGACGCGGTACTCCATGGAAATCAAGTCCTGCCTATTCGTCTTTTCCCAGGTAACTCTTGATCAGCGTCTCTAGCAGTTCGTCTCGCTCGAAACTCCTGATCAGGTTACGGGCATTCCGGTGGTTGGTGATGTATGCCGGGTCTCCCGACAACAGGTAACCGACTAACTGGCTGATCGGGTTGTAGCCCTTTTCTTTCAAAGCCTGGTATACCGTGCCCAGAACCTCCCGCGCCGGGGCATTAGCCTCATCCCTGAACTTGAAGGTCATGGTTTGGTCCAACGATTCATCCGGCAATAGTTTTCACCTCCCGACAAGCATATAGACAACTACTGAATCTATATTAACAGTATTCTCCCTTTGATGGCATATTCCTCCCACCGCTAAGAAATCACCAGGGAGAAGATTGTCGACTACTCGACTACCGTTTGAGGGTGGCGCCTTCCCGCTTGGCAGCCAGTTGGCGCCGTAAGATCTGCGGAACCGCCCCCAGCGCCTCGTCCAATCGGGCCGGCTCCTTGCCGCCGGCCTGAGCCATATCCGGTCTGCCTCCGCCTCTACCATCCACCAGTCGGGCCACCTCCTGGATAATGGCGCCTGCGTTCAGGCTCTCCCGTCTGATCAGGTCACCCGTGACGAAGCTGGCCAGTCCGACCTTGCCGGCAATGACGCTGCCCAGGACAATCACTCCCGAGCCCATTTTTTCTTTCAGGAGATCGCCGAGGTCCAGGAGGACTTTCGGATCAAAGGCTTGCACCCTGACCGCCAGCAGCCTCACTCCATCTACTTCCAAAATGTTGTTCAGCAGGGTATCCATCTCGTTCAGCATCGCCTTGCCCCGAAGCGACTCCAGCTCTTTTTCAGCAGCACGGAACTGGTCCTGCAACTGTTCCAGCCTGCCTAACAGATTGTCCGGCGCTACCTTCAACAGTTCTGCCGCCTGCATGCTCAGTCGTTCCTGTCCCTGCCAGTATTTCAGCAATTCAGCGCCGGTCAGGGCCTCGATACGCCTGGTCCCAGTGCCGATACCGGTGTCTGAAAGAATCTTGAACAGAGCGAGTTCGCTGCTATGTCGCACGTGTGTCCCGCCGCACAGTTCCAGGCTGAAATCGCCTATGGCGACCAAGCGCACCTGTTCACCGTATTTTTCACCGAACAGGGCCATGGCGCCTTGTTCTATGGCTTTGTCCCGGTCGGTCACAGTGACCTTGACCAGCAGGTCGGCGAGGATCTCCCCGTTGACGATCTCCTCAACCCGCTGAAGCTCATCCACAGTCAATGGCGCAAAGTGGGAGAAGTCAAAGCGCAGCCGCTCCGGTCCCACGTAGGAGCCCGTCTGGTGCACGTGATCGCCCAGCACTGTCCGCAAGGCCTTCTGCAACAGGTGGGTGGCTGTATGATTCCGGGCTGTGGCCCGGCGCCGCCCTTCATCCACCTCCGACAACACCAAGTCTCCCCGGCGCAGGACCCCCTGTTCGAGGTGGCCCTGGTGGATGATCAGATTGCCGACCTTCTTGGTATCCTCTACTATCGCTATACCGTCCGGCCCCTTGATCCGTCCGCGGTCGCCCACCTGGCCGCCGCCTTCAGGGTAAAAAGGGGTGGTGTCCAACAATATCTGCACTCTGTCACCCGCGACAGCCTCTTCCAGTTCCGCCTTAGCGCCAACGATCGCCTTGATCTGCGACCTGCCGGACAGACTACTATAGCCCTGGAATTCGGTGATCGCCTCCCGGTAAGCGCTCCAGGCGCCAAAATCGGCCACACTGACCGCTTCCAACCGGGCGGCCCGTGCCCGCTCCCGCTGTTCTTCCATAGCCGCCTGAAATCCTGCCAGGTCTACCGACAGCCCGCGCTCTTCCAAGATTTCCTGGGTCAGTTCCAAGGGAAAACCGAAAGTGTCATACAACCTGAAGGCGATCTGGCCCGGAAGATGCCTGGCGCCGTCTCTTTCCGCATGTTCCAGGTAATCAGTCAGGATTTGCAGGCCCTGCTCCAGGGTCTCGCCAAAGCGCTCCTCCTCCAGGGCCACGATGCGCTGGGTGTAATCCCGGCGCTCTTGCAGTTCGCTATAGATATCCTTATACTGAGAGATTACGCTGCCGGTGATACGCTCCAGGAAAGCGCCCTCGATGCCCAGCTGCCTGCCGTAGCGGACAGCCCGCCGCAGGATGCGCCGCAATACGTAACCCCGGCCCTCGTTGGAAGGGGAAACGCCGTCGGCGATCAGGAAAGCCACGGCCCTGGCGTGATCAGCGATCACTTTTAAGGCGACATCATCCCTGGGGGCAGCACCATACTCAATGCCGGCGATCCTGGCAGCTTCAGTAATCAAGGGGAAGATGAGATCGGTTTCAAAATTGTTGGGCACACCCTGGATCACTGACGCGATCCGCTCCAGGCCCATGCCGGTGTCGATATTCTGCCGCGGCAGGTTGGTAAACCGGCCGTCTTCATGCCGGTAATACTGCGTGAACACGAGGTTCCAGACTTCCAGGTAGCGGCCGCAGTCGCAGTCCACACCGCAGTCCGGACTGCCACAGCCCCGATCCGGCCCCAGGTCGATCAGGATCTCGGAACAGGGTCCGCAGGGACCCACCGGTCCCGCCGTCCAGAAGTTGGTCTCATCCCCAAGGCGCACAATCCGCTCCTGCGGTTTGCCGGTGATCTGCTGCCAGATCTGCGCCGCCTCATCGTCGTCGGTATAAACGGTGATCCACAGGTCCGCCGGATCCAGCCCCAGCTCTCTGGTCAGATACTCCCAGGCCCAGGCGATCGTCTCTTTTTTGAAGTAATCTCCAAAGGAGAAGTTGCCGAGCATCTCGAAGAAAGTATGGTGCCGGGCTGTCCTTCCGACGATTTCCAGATCCCCCGTGCGCAGGCACTTCTGGGCCGTGGCCACCCTGGGATGGGGCGGCGCCGCCTTGCCCTGAAAATAGGGCTTGAAAGGAACCATGCCGGCAACCGTTAGCAGCAGCGAGGGGTCATCCTTAGGGATCAGGGAAGCGCTGGGCAGGACCAGGTGGTCCCGGCTGTTGAAAAACATAAGAAATTGCTGTCTCAAATCGGCGCCACTCTGCAACCCAGACCCTCCCGAAAGTTTAATCCGATGATTCGCCCAGAGGGCACCCGGCTCTAATACTCCCGTTTCTTTGAAGCAGTGGCATAAGAGCGGCTACGTCCCTGGATAACTATTTCTCCGAACGCTAACCACCACTAAGTCTCTGTGGGAGACAAGCGGCGTTAAGCCGGGCGCCCGACCGGGGCACCCTTTGGGTCGGGTACCCCGGCGTGATCGGTTCAACTAAACTTCAGTTGGGTTAAAACTCCACTGAAGTAAGTTTTCCCGATAAGCTTCATTGGGGGAAAGCAAGCCCCCATCTGAAGCTAAGAAATAGTATACAAATTTACGCCCATTATACCTTTGAGCACATTTATTGTCAATGAAACCAGGCATCTACGGCCTCTTTCAACTGTATTCTAGGAATCGAGCGCAGTGATGATCATGATCTGTCACGAAGCCAGGCCGATCAGTCGATCCCAAAGCGCTTGCACTCCCACCCGCAGCAGACAGGTGACGGGAACCGCAAAGATCATTCCCAGCGCGCCGAAGTAATAGCCGCCGACCAGCAACACCAACACTACCGCCAGCGGGTGCAAACCCATGCGGTCTCCCAGCAGGCGAGGCACCAGGAAAGAGCCCTCAATCTGCTGCACCACCAGAAATACCAGCAGCATCAGGATCCCCTTGGTGCGGCTCTCCACCAGGGCCAACCCGACCACCGGAAAAGCGGCGATGAACGGTCCGAAAAAGGGAATCAAGTCTGCCAGAGCAGTAAAAATGCCGATCAGCAGATAAAACTGCAGCCCGATCAGGGCGGCGCCCAGCCCCGTCAGAAAGCCCACAATCAATGATACCAGCACATGTCCCCGCAGGAATTTGCTAAAGATCAGGTCTGCCTCCAACAGAAAGTTGATCAGATAGCTTCGGGATTCCGACGGCAGCATAGCCAGCAACCGCTTTTTGAAATGCTCAAAATCCTTGATCATATAGTATGCAATAAAAGGCGCCAGGAGGAAGCTCGGCAACAGGCCAATCAACCCGAGCAGCCCTTCGGCAAAGCTGCGCAAACGCTCATACAGTCCGCTACGGATGCGCATGGACATATCCAACAGGATCTGCCGCCCTTCAGAAGGCAGCAGCACCCGCTCAGAGAGGCGGTTCAAGTAGCTCTGGGCCTCCATCCAGGCATTGCTGTAAACCGGCAGGATATTTTCAAACGTCCTCGTCTCGTTGAACATGGCGGGCACGACCAGCAATAAAAAAATGCCCGCGAGGATGATCCCCGCGGCATATACGGTGAGAATAGCATTGACCCGGCTCACACCCCGGGATTCCAGAGTGCGTACCAGGGGGTAGATCAGATACGCCAGCAGAACGGCGATTACGAAGGGCGCCAGCAAAGACCGCACCAGATAGATGAAGGCTGCCGCAGCCAGTACCATGAGGCAGATAACAATGATGCGATAAGTTTGCCGCTTCATGTTCCGGCCTCCTTGAACGCAACTACGCGGCAGCCCGGCCTAGCGGCGCAGCATATCTCCCATCCCTCTCGAAATCCCGCGCATGACCTTCCTCGCCCGGTCACCCACTTCTCCGGAGCCCATCATCAGCCTCCGGTGCGGTATCTGGTGCGACGAAACAACCATGCCCAGAATTGCCCCCATCAGCCCGCCTGCAAGCAGTCCGCTCCAATAGCTGCGGTTGTTCAACTGGATCACTCCTTCGATTATTGAATTTGTTCTTCAAAAGGAACAGCTAAAGCCATCAGGCTCCCGTCTTCGTCGATCTCGTAGACTTCTCCCACACCCTGGGTGTTGAACTCGACAAAACAGGACCAGCAATAATACTGATCCGCTCCTACTTTACCGGTTTGATTGCTCCGGCAGATGGGGCACTGCATTATTCTGTCCCCTCCTTCCTATCTTCATCCCTGACCACCACGGCTTCAGATCCCCAGGCCAGCACCGCTCCAGGCGGCAGCACCTCCCGTCCGGAGATAATGTCTCCTACCAGACCGTCGGACACTTCGTACCCTGCCAGCAGCGGCCCATCACCGTCAAGCACCAGATCCTGCAGAGTGCCCAGGTTACGGCCGGTATCGGTGACCACCAACAGTCCGGCAACATCGCTGATATTGCGGTCCTGTTCACAGTTCCTGGTATCGCCGGTCCCGCCGGCGCCGTCAACAGTCACTGCATTTTGTCCGATGGATAATACATGCTTGCAGGGAATGGGGTCCGATCTGCCGATCACCCCTCCGGCGTCAAGACCGATGGCGGTGATTTTTTTTTGCTCGTGATTCCAGAAAAGACCCGAGACTAAACCCACTTTTTCTCCTGTTTCCACATTGATCACCGGTAACCCGACGATCTCCCGGCCCTTGCGCATTCACCCATCTCCCCCACTGGGGCCACGTCTTTATTACTATTTATTATTACCACCCAAATATAAAAAATTCGCCCATCGTCGGGGCGAAATATCAAGTGAACAGTCCTAGCTTGCACCCGGGCCATTTTATTGATCCCGGTGGCATCTTGCTACGTTAGAAACCTGGAGTCACATTTCTATTTGGGGTTGCGCAGGGAGGCCAGGCGTTCCTGGATCTGCTCTTCCTGCCCGGATTCCGAGGGCTCGTAGTAGCGCTTGCCTTTCAAAGCATCGGGCAGGTATTGCTGATCGACATAGGCACCCGGAAAGCTGTGGGGGTACAAGTAGCCCTGGCCGTGCCCCAGCTTCTTGGCGCCCTTGTAATTGGCATCCCGCAGGTGATCGGGCACCGTACCGATCTCCAGCTGTTCCAGGTCCTGCCGGGCAGCCGTGAGCGCCTGATAGACCCGGTTGCTCTTCGGGGCGCAGGCAATATAAACCGCCGCCTCTGCCAACAACAGCTCTCCTTCAGGCAACCCCACGCGTTCGATCCCCTGGGCTGCGGAATTGGCCACCACCAGGGCCTGGGAGTCCGCCAACCCGACATCCTCGGAAGCACAGATGAGGATGCGCCTGGCGATGAAGCGCGGGTCCTCGCCGGCCCTGAGCATCCGGGACAGCCAGTGCAGTACCGCATCCGGGTCTGATCCCCGCATGGACTTGATGAAAGCGGAGATCACGTCGTAATGAGTGTCTCCATCCTTATCGTATAGCACCAGCCTTTGCTGCACCGCTTCCGCGGCCGTTTCAGCCTTGATCCTGATGATACCGTCAGCTTCCGGCCGGACAATCTGCAGGGCGGCTTCCAGGGCATTCAGCAGCACTCTGGCGTCACCATTGGCCACTCGCAGCCAGTGTTCCACAGCCCCCGGCTCAACTTCGATCTGTAGTTTGCCCAGACCTCGTTCACGATCTTTCAATGCCCGTTCCAGGATCTGCCGCAGCTGCTCCGGGGCCAGCGGATAGAACGGCAGCACTCTGGTCCGTGACAGAAGCGGAGCATTAACCGAGAAGTAGGGATTCTCGGTGGTTGCTCCCACCAGGACGACCACTCCCTTTTCTACCGCCGGCAGAAGCACGTCCTGCTGCGCCTTGTTGAAATGGTGGATCTCGTCGATGAAGAGCAGGGTCTGCTGGTCGTGAAATTTTAGCCGGTCCCGGGCCTCCGTCAGCATCTTGCGCAATTCTGTAACCCCGGAACTGCTGGCATCGAGCTGCATGAAGTGAATGCGCGCAGCTTCCGCCATGATTCCGGCCAGGCTCGTCTTGCCGGTGCCTGGGGGGCCATAAAAAATAGCCGAGGGCAGCCTGTTTTCTTTCAGGGCCAGGTTGAGCAACCGCCCCGGTCCTACCAGGTGCTCCTGGCCAACGAATTCATCCAGAATGCGCGGCCGCATGCGGAAGGCCAACGGACCTTCAACAGCCAGCTTTTTTTCCTGGGCATAGTCAAACAAATCCATGGCGGTCTCCTTATCATGGTCGTCGGCCGTTGGTCGTTGAAATACGGGTTTTATTCTGGTTTTGAGCAACTAGCCAGCTTTAAGATCATGATCTAGACACTAACCCCGCCAGCCACCCGACCCGGGTAGTACACTGGTAGAGGGCCCGCCAACAACTATAGCGCCTGGTTGAGCAAACGGCTTAGTTCCTCCTGTGGCCTATAACCGCTGAACCGGGTGGCCTCGGTCCCGTTCTTGAAGACAATCAGGGTGGGAATGCTCATCACGCCATACTTCCCGGCTGTAGGCTGGTTCTCATCGACGTTGAGCTTGCCCACCACCAGGCGTCCGTTAAACTCCACGGCGATCTGTTCGAGTACCGGCGCCATCATCTGACAGGGACCGCACCAACTGGCCCAGAAGTCCACCAGCACGGGCAACGTAGCTTTACCCAACTCAGCATTGAAATTGGCTTCATTAAGAGTAACTATACCTTCACTCATCACGATCTCCTCCTTATTATCAGTTTTGGAAACAACAGCGATATTTAATCTCTACCATAATATAGTATAGATGCTTGAATGCTGTCCAGCTTTTCTCGGACTGAAAATATCCAGCAATATTATATTCAGCCATATGAAGAAACTTACTTCAGGCGGAGCTAAAAACCCACCTGCAGCTTTTTTGACTCTACATGGCTGCCCATGCTCCCTTGGCTGCCATCAGTCCTGCCCCTGGACCGAATCCAATCCAAAGGCTTCAAAATGAAGCTTCAGGCTTCTAACAGTCTCCGGGCTGACCTTGAGCATGGCCGCCATCTGGTCGTCGGCCACCTGCCGCTCTGTAAGCTGCATAAACTGTTCAAAATCTACACCCGCATCCTGAGCCATCTGCTGCAGACTGGACTGCCATCCCCATGGCGGTCCATGCCCGTCCGGTTGCTCGCTGAATTTATCCATCTCATCAACCCCCTCGGTGATTATTTTGGTATATATGTAAACTTTTTGTTAATGCCGGGCAGTTCCATCGACTACACCCGTTTTCAATGGTTTTATCTAGGTTTTTCTCGTAATGACCGAAAATATTCTTGTTTCTTTTTGCTCCAGAAAAGATTAAAATAACGTCGTGGTATTACCTTGATGAAAGGAAGGCAGACATGAAGACCTACCTGCAGTTGACGCGACATAACGGCAACACACCTCTCTTTCTGGCGGTCGAGATGTCGCTCATTTCCACTTTACGTGGAATACCGCTGCACATCCACGCAGAAGGATTGAGGGGAACCGGGAAGACCACGATCATGCGCTCGGTCAAGCAGTTTCTTCCTCTCATTACCAGAATCAAGGATTGCCTCTATAATTGTGATCCGCTGCAGCCACACTGCCCGATTCATAAAGATCTGACGAAGGAAGAGATCGCCAGCCTGGGCACAGAGCAGATACCAGTACCGTTCCTGGAGATCTCCCACTCGGCAAAGATCGGCACTGTGGCCGGCAGTATAGACCTGGGTAAATTAACCAGTCCCTCCAATCCGGAGGCAGCGCTGCTGCCGGGCATCATTCCCCAGGCGCACCGGGGCATCATCTTCGTTGACGAGATCAACCGGCTGGCCGACACCTCGCCGGAGATCACCGACGTGCTCCTGGATGTGATGGGTACCAAGCCAGGCCGGGTACAGATCGAAGAGACAGGCCTGCCCGTGGTGGAGGTTCCAGTGTCCGTTTCCGTCTGGGCCGCTTCCAACCCGGATGAAGAGCCGGGTCCCCTGACTGAGATCAGGCGGCAGCTCTCTGATCGCTTTGACCTGGTAGTGCCGATGGGACGGCCATCAACTACAGAGGCAGTGGTCGACATCCTGCTGACCAACGAGGCGGTCAAGAATGAACAGTCGAACGGCGACCGCGAACTCTCGCCCCAGGAGCTGAAGCGGCTGCAGAAGTTCCAACAGGATATCGCCAGCATCGCTGAGCAGGAAGACCTGTCCATGCCGGAGTATCTGACCAACTTCCTGGCCAGCATTTATATCAACTTCAACATCGAGAGCCTCAGGGCACTGGAGGCGATCACCCAGTCGGCCCTGCTCCATGCAGCCCTGAGAAAGCGCACTCAGATGATGATCAGTGATATTATGGCCGTGCTGCCCCTGGTGCTATACCATCGGGTCAGCCCAGCCACCCTGACCGAGATCATGAACACCGTCAACAACCGCATGTCGAGTGGAGAAAAGGCCAGCTATACCGGGCCTCCTTCCGTCACCAAAGGTGGCAACAGCCGTTTTGCCCAGTTTTTCAACCGCAACTCCGAGAAAAAGGCCGATGAGACCGGAGTTGATGAGGTGCAAGACAGTGAAGAATCTCCTCCTCAGAAGGCGCGTTTATTGCGTGACATGTTAGATAACGGAGTGATCAAACGGGAATACGACCTGTCATAAGCTCTTTAGGTGGGGAGAGTTGTAGATGTCCGAACTCCTCATTTTAGAAAAAATCACATTGCAGCAGCTATCAGAGCTTGGTGATCAGATCGCTGCCAGTCTGAAACAGAAACAGGGTTTCCGGCTGGGCGAATCGACCGTCATCAGTTCCTACCTGCATCGGACAACCTACCTTCATCCGGCGGAGATCCGCATTCTGGTAAACCGGGATGCCGGCATGGAGTTGTTGCACCGGGAAACGCCCGGGCAGATCATCCACATCGATATCTTCCATGAACCAGCGGTTGTGCAACACCAGCCGCTGGTTCAGATCATGGGCGCCACCATCCAGGCCTACCTCTCGCTGCGCTCAGAAAAACCATCCGCACTCGATGACCTGACGCAATCCTACGCCGAACGCATTTACCTGGAAACAGGAACCGGGTCCGGCAACCTGATCGAGCTGCTTGCAGGCTCGACCGGGGACGGCAGTTCCTCCAAGCCGCGCCGCAAGAATCGCGTCCAGCTCCTGCTGGACCGCTTTGCGGCCGCGGATATGGCTCTTGTCCCTTGCCTGGTAGATGCTGTGGAGACCGAATTGGCGGCCAATGCAGTGGAGATCAGGAAGGCCGATAAGATAGTCCACGTAGAGAAAAAATCCAAGCAGCCGGCTCCATCCTACCTATTTGGCCTGGAGCCGGACCAGTACCAGCTCTGGGATACCGCCAGCACTCTCACCACCATGCTGAGCAGCCCCGAGGACGTGATCGAATTTCTCCAGGCCTTCTTGCCGGGCATGTTCAACCGCAAGCAACCCCTGTCCAACCTTCGCAACAAGCACGGCCCCATGCGGGACTTTGTCATCGGCCTGACGAACGCCGGGCTGATCACTCGCGGCTGGTTCGCCGACACCCTGAGCAAGGAAGGCCGGGAGTTGCTGGAGTTTGTCACGCTGCACCAGCGTGAGCTGGAGTCTCAGATGCGCAAGCTGCTGCGGCAGGTGCCGGTGTCCAGCGCCAAGTACCAGGTGGTACGCCATACCCATCTCAAAAATAGTCAGAAGCACTACGCCTATATCAGCAAGTCCACCACGCCGATGAAGGATGCCTGGCTGGGCAGTATCGCCGTTTCGGAAACGATCGTCCAGGCTGCCAAAAACCGTTTCTTGCAAAAAAGAAGCAAGCCCCTGGTAACCAGAAAGGACATTCAAGTCCACGAGCAGGCAAAGTCTAAGCCTGTCGATGTCTGCCTGGTGATAGACGGCAGCGCCAGCATGGCAGGGCCGAAGATGAAGGCGGTGTGGCAGCTCGCCGAACACATGCTGCTAACCACACGCGACCGGATCGCGGTGGTGATCTTCCAACGCCGCAAAGCCCGGGTGGTGATCCCCTTTACCCGCAACTACACCCGGTTGAAATTGAGCCTGAGGTCTTCGATGCATCCCAACGGCCTGACCCCGCTGGCCGACGGGATCACTGAGGCCCTGCAGCTGATCAAGAACCGCCACGTGCGCAACCCGCTGCTGGTCCTGGTCACCGACGGCGTGCCCACCTTTGGCAAATGGACGAACGACCCGCGCAAAGATGCTCTGAGAGCCGCAGGTATGGTGCCCCTATCCCGGGCAAAGCTGATCTGTATCGGGGTGGCCTCGAATGAGGAGTTCCTGAAGGAGTTGGCCCGTCAGGCCAAGGGCAGCGTTTATATCGTGGAGGATCTCGAAGAAAAGTCCACTCTGATCGAAATCATGCACCAGGAGCGCAGATATCAGAGCTCATAGGGGCGTATCCTGAGCGGATCGCCGCCTCTGCTCCAGATAGACCCACAGCACTGTGACGTCTGCCGGAGTAACACCCGGCACCCGGGCTGCCTGTCCCAGAGTTAAAGGCTGCACCTGGACAAGTTTGTCGCGGGCCTCGCTGGACAGCCCTCTAACCTGTCCGTAATCCAACCCGGGGGGCAGGCGCTTCTTTTCCAGTTTCTCCATCCGCGCCACATGATTCTCCTGCTTCTCCAGATAGCCTGCAAACCGTACCTGAATCTCCAGGTGACCGGCAACCTCGTCCGAAACCGGCTGCCGCCCGCTGCCGGCAAGGCTGGCCAGATCCCGGTAGCCAATCTCCGGCCGCTTCAGAAGCTCCTTCAGGTTGACCGTGCCCTTGAGCGGGGCACTGCCTCTGGCGGCAAGCCAGTGCTGATTTTCTGCCGTCGGCCGAACCAACGTCTCCTCCAGCCAGGATTTTTCCCGCTCCAACTGTTCCAGCTTATTTTGAAAGAGACGGTAGCGTTCACCGTCGACCAGACCGATCTGCCGTCCCAGCTCGGTGAGCCGGAGGTCGGCATTGTCCTGGCGCAGCAACAAGCGGTATTCCGCCCGGGAGGTGAGAATACGGTAAGGTTCCCGCACTCCCTTGGTGACCAGGTCGTCGATCAGCACTCCGATATAGGCCTGAGACCGTTCGAGTACCAGGGGTTCATGGCCCCGGGCCTGAAGGGCGGCGTTGATTCCGGCGATGATCCCCTGGGCCGCAGCCTCTTCATAACCCGAAGTGCCGTTGATCTGGCCGGCAGTGAACAGGCCCCGCACCTCCTTGGACTGCAGGGTGAGGTCCAGTTGCGCAGGAACCAGGCAATCATATTCGATGGCATAACCCACCCGGACGATCTGCACCTGTTCCAATCCCTGCATGGACCTCAGCACCGCTAGCTGCACATCCTCGGGCAGGCTGGTGTTCATCCCCTGAACGTAGATCTCATCGGTCGACCATCCCTCCGGCTCCAAGAAAATCTGGTGTCGCCGGCGCTCCGGAAAACGCACCACTTTGGCCTCAAAAGAGGGGCAGTAGCGCGGGCCCACTCCCTCGATCACCCCTGAGAACATCGGCGCCCGGTGCAGATTCGCCCTGACGATGGCGTGTGTCTGTTCGTTGCTGTAGGTCAGCCAGCAGGGCAGTTGGGGTCTGGGCGTCCTGGGCGAGAGATCGGAAAAGAAGAGCGGTGGCTCATCGCCCGGCTGCATAGCCAGGCTGGCATAATCAACAGTACGCTTATCGATGCGGGGCGGTGTGCCCGTCTTGAAGCGGACGAGTTCAAACCCCAGGTCCTGCAGGCATGAGGACAACTCTCCTGGAGCCAGTTGGCCGTTGGGACCCCCGGGGTAGACGACATCACCGATAATGATCCGGCCATGGAGATAGGTACCGGTGGTTAATACCACGGAGGCGGCCTCAAACCTGGCGCCAGTCTGGGTGACCACCCCCGTCGCTCTCGTTCCTTCCACCAGCATCCTTTCAATGACCCCCTGCTTCAGGTCAAGGTTGGGCTGCTCCTGAATGGTCCTGAGCATCTCACCCATGTAGGCTCTCTTGTCCACCTGGGCCCTCAGCGCCCTCACGGCCGGACCCTTGGCAGTGTTGAGCATGCGCATCTGCACATAGGTCTTGTCGGTGTTCAGCCCCATCGCCCCGCCCAGGGCATCGATCTCCCGTACCAGGTGGGCCTTCCCGGGCCCTCCTATAGCTGGGTTGCAAGGCATCAGGGCGACGTAGTCGATATTCAGGGTGATCAGCAGGGTACGGCAGCCGATGCGGGCACTGGCCAGTGCGGCCTCGCACCCGGCATGACCAGCCCCGATGACGATCACGTCATAGCTTCCTGCCCGGTATTCCTCCGCCATCAAATTCATCCCCTTGCCCCATTTAATCTATAAACCGGGCTCTTTACGGGCATATTGTAACATGGCGCCCAGCTCCAGCCAACCGGAACCGTTGGCCTTGGATCATTTTTTATATTAAAATAAGTACTATCCACTATCAGGAGGAACTTCATGATTCCGCTGCGCGACAGCGTCCGCTCCCGCACTTTTCCCATAATGAACCTGGCCCTGATCATCATCAATTTCCTGGTCTTCTTCAAGGAGATATCTCTCTCCAATCAAGCCTTGAACCAGCTGACCTTCACCTATGGGCTGATCCCGGCCCGGGTAACCGCCCAGCTCTCTTCGGGAGCCTCTCTGCTGGCGCTGGCCACTCCTTTTATCACCGCCATGTTCCTGCACGGCAACTGGCTGCATATCATCGGAAACATGCTCTATTTATGGATCTTCGGAGACAACGTGGAGGACCGAGTCGGTCACCTCCCGTACCTGTTCTTTTACTTCGTGGTGGGTGTATCCGGCAGCATTGCCCACATCCTGTCCAACCCCGCCTCCCGGGTGCCGATCATCGGCGCCAGCGGAGCGATCGCCGGTATCCTCGGGGCTTACTTTATCTCCTTTCCCAGGGCCAAGGTGCTGACCCTGCTCCCGCTGTTTTTCTTTATCACGCTGGTAGAGATTCCTGCAGTCTGGTTTCTGCTGTTATGGTTCGTGATCCAGCTGCTGAGCGGTTTTGCCACCTCCGTGGCCGCCGATTCCGTTGCCTGGTGGGCGCATATCGGGGGTTTCCTGGTGGGGGCAGTGCTGATCAACCTGTTCGCCACACGCATTCAGGCTAATTAGACCTGATAAACAGCTCATTGCTCCGCCCGTAGGTAAGGTAGCGGCCACTGGTCGCCTGCAGTTGGGTTTGATACTGGCTGATCGCTCTGACCTTGATCCCGATCTCCTCCGGCTGCAGCGGAAACTGCTCCCAGGTATAGCCCTTCGCCAACAGGCGCCAGGGCGGCATCAGGCGGGCCATAGCAGCACTGTGGCTGTATACCGGCCAATGGTTCCGGTCGTAGTGCACCAGGTACTGGTGCTCCCGTACAGGGAAACTTCCGGCAGCAAGAACGGCCCTCACAAAATTTGAGGCCGCCTGATGGTCCGGGTGCTCATCCTCTCCTGAGGGGTAGTAGATATCGGTGGGCCGCCAATCATTGATGATCCTTGCCAAAGTCACTGCCAGGCTGCTTTTGCCGGTATTTCCACTGTTGTCCCGATACTGAGACCAGAGATCGGTGAGGCTGCGGTCATGGTAACCGAGAAACTGCACCCGTCCGCCGCTCACCCCGAGCAGCGACAGAGCACGCAGCGACTCCTGCCGCCGTACCCGGCCCAGGTAAGCCAGATCTTCCGGCGTGACCCTGTCTCTGCCGGTCAGGAGGCGGGCAGCGCCGATGAAATGGTCTCCATCGGTGATCACCACCACCTTGACAGCCTTGCCATCCTTCGCTGCCCTGGTTATAACTCCTGACGCAGCGATGGCCTCGTCATCCGGATGAGGAGCGATCACCAGCACCCTGGCGCCGGGATCCTGCAAGCTCAAGAATTTTGTGCTGATGCTTTCTCGTGGGGGGCTCTCTCTGGCCGGTAGTCGCTGCGGCAACGGAGATACCGTCAGCATAACAAGCAGCAACAGGCAGGCTATCAGCCGCCTTAGCCATATTGCCCTATCCGGTATAGTTCGTGGCACAACCGATCACGCCCGTAACAGTCACTATTTCAGCCTATTATAATATTCCCCCCAGAGCTTTTAAAAACACCCGTAGCCCTCTCCACGTCCGGCATATTACTCGGTTACCCCTCTCATCGGACTGTTCCCGTCAATCTGTTTCAATTCCCGGCGGCCAGGCAGGAACAGGGCGCAGCACAATCCCAGCACCGGGAACAACAGCATCACGTGAAATACGGCCGGCAGCCCCAGATGATCGGCCACCCAGCCGAGCAGGGTAGTGCCCACACCACCCAGGCCGATCCCCAAACCGAGCGTCAGGCCGGACGCCAGGCCGACATTATGGGGAAGTAGTTCCTGGCCAAACACCACGGTAACAGCAAATGTAGATATTACCACAAAGCCGGTCACGGCCACCACGACCACGTTCCAGATACCGCTTACCAGGGGCAGCAGGTATAACAAGGGCAGCAGGGCGGCCATCGATCCGATAATCACCGCCTTCAGGCTCCAGCGGTCAGCCAGCGGCCCTCCGGTGAGGGTGCCGATCGCCCCCGCAAACAGGAACATCGACGTGATGACGGCGGCCAGCACCTGGCTCTGGTGCAGGTAATGCACGTAATACTGGGGTAAAAAGGTTGCCATGCCCATGTTGATCCACGATCGCATGATCACCACCAGCACCAGCAGCACCAGCGCCATGATCAGCCTGGGCGATGCCTTGCCGCCGGTTCTGGCCTGGGTTTTCTGCGTCTGAGCCTTTTCCAACCGCCCGGCAGGCTCCGTTTCGTCAACCAGCCTGGGCAAATTGGCCCACAGCCCCAGCGACATCACACCGTTGATCACTACAAAACCAATCGTTCCCAGCATGCCGAACAGTTTATAAAATAGCCCTGCCAGCAAGGGCCCCAAGGCAAACCCAACATTTCCGCCCACCGAGAAGAGAGACATCCCGGTAGCCTTGCGCCATCCGCTGAACAGGCGGGCGAATTTGGAGCCCTCGGGATGATAGGCCGCAACCCCCAGGCCACTAAGCAGGGCAGCGAGCAATAAGAATCCGTAGCTGCGGCTGAATCCGGTCAGAGCCATGCCCAGTCCGGCCAACAAGCAACCCAGGGGCACCAGCCAAGCGGCCCGGAAGCGGTCGCTCAGGACTCCGAAGACCGGCTGAATCACCGATGAGCTGATATTGAAGACCAGCATCGTCAACCCTACCTGCATCTGGCTAAGCCCGAACAGGGGCTGCATGAAAGTCAGAATGATCGGCAAGGCCCCTTGGCTGATATCGGTAATGGCATGCCCGGAACCGAGCAGGGCCAACATCTTTCTGTTCATGTCGCGTTCTGGAGCCATCTGTATATATCGCACATCCTTTCGCTGCCGTCCAGGCACCCAGTTATTGGTACAATCGTCACAAAACATTCTTTATTATACCTCATATCTTGCAGATCCCGCGCAGATTGCCGTCGCCACCGCCATAAAAAATCCCCTGATCGACAGGGGATTGCCAGGAGCCATCTCGTTTTGTTGAGGATCCCTGAAGCCTGCTGGTAAAAATAAAAGCCCCGGGCCGAAGCCCGGGGCATTAAAGGGGGTGGGCTTGGAAATGATTTTATCATCAGTGCCTTAAAATAAAATTAGATTAATGTAAGAAATTAATGAGAATTAGTCCGGCCTCCGGAGGCAGAAACGCCAAAATCGTGGACTTCAGAAAATGCGGCAATTTACTCAGGTCAAAGTACCATCTCCAAAGACAGAGCAATCCCCAGAATCACGTTGACGACGGTCAGGGCCAGAACGACCAATAGGGCTTTAATATCGTTTAGCCTTCCCGCTATTCAACTCATTCTAGCTCGATGGCGTTCCTTCTTCTGTAACTGTGACGTCAACTTCTCCGGCCTTCACCTTGATGTGCACTTGCCGGATCAGTTCCCGAAGTTCGTCGTGGTCTTCTCCAATCAGTTTAAGTTCGTTCATGGTCGTATCGTGTGTTTCCTGCATCAACGCCTGCAGCTTGGCGCTTTGCTTATTGCTCACGAATCCCAGCACCGGAAGCGCTGCAGCCTGGAATATGGCCGTTGAAATATAAGTGATCCAGCCCACCAGGCTATTCGGCCGCTGCCAGAAAAGAACTACGATCACCATCGATGTGATCGCCCAGAAGCAAGCCATAGAACTCAAGCCATCCGCCAGACGATCTGCCAGCCAATCGTTAAATTTCATACATCCTCGGCCTCCACTGGAATTTATAAGCGACCAAAAGTGATATTTCGTTTGATAACGATGCATTCCTGCGATCTACATACCTGTTCTGCCGCCCACCCGCATCCTCCGGTACCGAGACCAGGTCGCTACCGGCACATTCTGGTGCCGCTCTCGGAACTCTGCCCCAACGAAGTCGCTTAGGTGGATGTAGTGGACACTCCTCTTCAAAACGATGCCATTGTATTCTAAAGTTTTTATCCGCACCATCAGATGTATACATTTTGAATGTGGAACTGTATCGCTCACCTTCCCGCGGTTCGATGGTGGGAATACCTATATGGTGATATTCATATTTCACCATTTCCATCTCCTTTTTCTCTATTGAGGATCATGCCAGCCTGAAAATTAACCAATATATGTCCCATAGGCGGTCTATCCCATGCTTGCGCTTCAGGTAGCTGATCTGCGCCTCTTCTCACACCCCCCCCAACGCTGCAAATACTTGAACCAGAACTGGGACTCTCTGTGTTCGTAATTGAGCCAGTCCCTGCAGGGAAGAGAGATCTTTTAACCCTTTCTCGTGCGCAGAGCAGCTTCATTTTTTGGACTGGCAAAACGCCGGCCAGTAGCGACACTAATTGGAGCATAGACCAACATCAATATGGGCATCAACAGCCAGACGCCAAAAGTATATCATCGTTCGGGGCCGCCCCAAAGCACCTGGTAGCGGGTGATGATCTTGTTCTCGCAATCCTGGGCCAGAAGATTCATCCCCACTCCGCCGGCGCTTTCAGCTTTCTTTCATGATAGGGTGGATTCGTTTCCTAAATGGAACGGGTCCGGTTGCACTGCCAGCCAGCCCCTGCCCCTTGATCTTTTTGACGGCGCAAACGATCACCCGCGCGCAGTCGGAGAACAAGCTGGCATCGGTGTGGTAGTGAATGTTGGATTCCACCACGGTGGATACCTAATACTTCTCGTCATTATTGACTTTTGAGCCAGCAAGGATCTTTTTAGTTACATTAACTTCACTCTTATAAAATTTAATGAAGGATCCATGACTTAAGGTATGGCCGGGAAGTAATATATCATAAAAATCAACCTTGTGGGAACTAAGACCTTTTACCATGTCTTCTAACTTTTTTTGGTTACAAATATCAACTATCTCCAGAGGGTAGTCTAAGGCATAAAAAAGACTATGCCGATAGCCCAGATCAGCCAAATATGGAAATACATCGAAAGGGTTTTGTAGCAGCACCGGAGCAAATTCAAAGAATATCGTAGGACCGGTATCAGCCAAATATTCTCGAGCGCCCCGCAACACATAAGGATCAAAACCGTCAGTATCCACTTTTATCAGATTAGCATCCTTAAAAAACGTATTCTTTTCTAAAATTGTTTTTACAGATGTAATTAAAACTGTTTCTTTGTCTATCGCCTCTACAAAATGACCCGTTCCGCATTCTGTCAGAATATACCCCTGCGCTTCCCGGTCACTATCTCCGCATATAGCATCGACACAAACAATTCGCCCATTCATCGATTTTACGTTTTCTTGCAGCAAAGAAAAATAATGTTTATCTCCCTCAACACAAAGAAAAGCACCAGGCACTTCCTGAGAAATGGCAGCAACCGAATCGCCAATATTGGCCCCTATATCAATAACTTTTAAATACTTATCCTGCTGAAATATTGTCTTGGCTACACGAGGCAAGACCGTACCGCACAAAGGCGCTTGGGCATCGTACCATGGCATTTGATGCGAGAGATTCATCGTCAGGTCAGTATTGCTGATCTTCATGCTTATAAGAGGATCGCCATGCCTGATCAGCGTATTACGTAATTCGTTAAGGGCATTAAAATAGATTTGGTCATTTCCCAAGCAGCTGCAATGAATTAATTCTTCATAAATCAATTGGGAAAGCGCATTTAAGTTCACATCCTCACCTCTTAACAATGACTATTTAACATTATATTCCATTTAGCGCCTACAGTTACCAAATGCCCCGGGGCCTCCTCCCGGGTGTCAGTATTTCATGCATAGCACCCATACCGGCAGCCTCAATGACCGCCGGGGTCAATATTTTGCGTAAATATGAGAGAGGGTGCAGGCCAGGATGAGCAAGAGAGTGAACGACAACGGAGAGTGTGCCCGCCAGCGCGCCTAAGAGGTCTATCACCTGCGGCAAATGCGGCGGCACCATGATCGCTGTAAGTAATTATGGTCGTGACAAGACCCGCCATCCCTATTACGTCTGCGGCAAAAAGCAGCGTTCCAAGGGATGCGGCCTGAAGACCATCCGCAAAGATACCGTGGAACAATGGCGATCATGAATAATTAGGAACAAGTTTTTTTACCCGTAGGCCTCTATTTCTACAAGGAGGTGATGCTGTATATATAAAGGACTAATCCATAATACACTGCGTTGGGAGATATGTTCGATATGTTCATCGAAATCTATTGGCCTGCAACAGCCTTGTTTCCCTTTTTCCTGATCATGGCCACCAGCAGGATGATGGCCGGAACAGCCAGCTCCATTATGGCGGCATAAATAGGCCAGGGTCCGAAAATAAAAGTGGTTAGTTGAAGATAAGTGCCCTGCGTAACTCGGCTAAGGATAACTGTGGCCACAGCGATGGGGATCAGCGTTACCCGGTATTGTTTTAAACCCAAGGTACTGGCAGTGGCAATGCCTGCAGTGTGATACAGGAGCGCCAGTTTCACCAACGCCCCAAAGAGCCAGATGACTACAACCAGTATGTTCGCGCGCTCTATAAAGTTCCCGATAGAGATATAGCGAGCCAACGAGTTATAAGGAAAGACCAGATGCGCGGTCACCGAGGTCCCGAATACCCCCACGATAACCAGCATGGTGACGCCGGCAAAGACGGAATTCATGGCCTGCTGCAAAAAAGCAGCTTTAAAGGCCTCGTTTTTCTGGTTCAGGTAGGGAAAGAGCATGAACATAATAAATGCTCCTCCCCGCCAGGGGCTATCAACATAGCTTCCCTTCAGGGCAGGCATCATGCCGTTTTCAAACACCGGTCTGAGATTGCCGAAGTTAATGTCCTTGGCCACAAGAGCCAGTACTAAAGTGCCAATCAATATCCATACTGGAAAAATTAGCTCATTCTCTCGTGCAATTGCCTCAATACCCAGATAGGCCCCATAAAGCGCCACTATCGCTCCTATAATATCAAGCACCGTCAGCGGGGTGCCGCTCATGAAAGCTATGTGAACAAAGCTGGAGATCTCGTTCAGTGTGCCAAAAGAGATGTTGATAAAAAACAAGACATAGGCCGCAGCCAACAGCTTGCCGGGAATTTTCCCCATGATTTCAGGCAGATATTCGGTAAAGACCTTGGATGGGAACCGCCCGGCTAGAGCCAATGCTATTCCAACGATAACGAGACCATAAAAGAAAACGGGTATAGAAACAGAAAGCCATCCGTCGGGGCCAGCCGCCTCAGATATCTTTGCCGGCGCATAGATCGCCGCACTGGACACTTCCATCATGAACAGCAACAGGAGCAACTGCACGCTGTTTATGCGGCCTTTATCGAGCATAGGCACACCCTCGCCCTTTGTCTTATTAGTTTTAGGGTGTGTCCGGAAGATACATTGTTATGTCAAGCATATATTGGGTGTTTAGACTGTTGGCTCCAGGCCGGAGACGTTGAGGATGGCGGTGGCGATCAGGAGGATGGAGAGAAGCCTGCGCGGGTCGGTTTGAAGAACGGCGGTAGAGAAATTAAAAATTGTCATGTTATCATCTTGATATTATAATGCTATAGACAATGACGCCCCGGTCAGGTGCCGGGGTATAAGGGACGGGCTGGGCAAGATACTGGAATTGATTTACACGCCGTCTCTGATCGTATATGGCGCGCCGTGTTGGTAAGCGCCCTTAGGAGATCGGGGGTTCGGTGCCAATGTCGCAGCCAGATAGCAAGCGGTAACCGATACCGCAATAATAATCGCTAAAAATAGGACCTTCTTTTTATCTTTAAAAATATTTTTTGTCACAGTGGCAATCCATCCCGAGTGCATTAACAAATGAGCCATGATTATGGCAACTATCGTATATCCCATCCATATATGCAACGGCTTAATATAGGACATAGATACTACGCTTAAAATAAATTGCGGTTTTAAATGCATCAAGATACCAGTAGCTATGGATACAAATCCAATAATGAATAACACGATATCAAGGAAATAGTTGCCTTCGTTTTTTGTTATCATTTATCTCTTCCTTTTCCCTGTTATTTTTATCTTGAAATATGCTGTTATTAGTTTATCGCCACTATCTTAAAATAATCTTAATACAGGATAAGAATCCCATTAAAAATAGACGTAAAATGAAAAAAGACCCCGGCAGCCGCCACCGGGGTCAATGTTTTGCGTGAAATACTTTTTTAGCAGATCAGACGGAAGACGACGACCATGGCCACCACGGCCACCAGGATAACCAGCAGCCTGATGGCGGCAGAGCCCTTGGTCTCCGTCACCTTTATACCGAAGAGAGCGCAGATCTTCTGACCGATCTCCTGGAGCATCTTTAGGACGTAGGCGCCGATGGCAGCCCAGGCGATCACCGCCAGAGTATCGGCAGTGATGGTGCTCACATTTGACGCCAGGTAGCTGAAGTTGAGCTGCGCCGCTCCGGCCAGGGCGGTCAGGGACAGGCCGTAGGGCAAGACCTCCGTCTCCAGCGATCGGGGTAGCTTCGGCAGGCTGAAGCTACCGTCCTTGAGAGCGATGGCCACCCCGAGGAGGACGTTCAGGAAGATCAGGACCAGGACGGCCAATAAAGCGTAGATCAGGCCCATATTCAGAGTAAAAATGACGATCCCTCCTTTCTCCCGTTTTTTTTAGATCAGTTTCAACTTGTCCGGGATCACCATCAACATCTCCCGGGTCACCAGGCCGCGGGAGATGGTTCCGTCGATGAGGCCTCTGGCTTTCGACTTCTCCCAGGATGCCTTAGCCCAGCCGCCCAGGGTAGCGCTCTCGGCTGCTGGCAGCGATGGCGTTGAGCAGGGCGGTGGCCATTCAGAGCTGTTTTCCTTGCCAGGGTCTCAATTCGATTCCTCCTTATGACGGCCCGTTCGGGTCGCTTGCCACTGTAGTTGTATATGCGTGGCCGCTGTTCGCTATGCCGCCATTTGTCTGGCCCGTCTTGTCCGGATTATTCACGTCTATGAGGTCGACTGTGCCCGAGGTATTCATCCCCTTGGCGATCATCGCTACATTGACGACTCAAATAAAGCCCATTCCCGTCAGGATGACCACCCGTAAGGTTCGTGGCGATGTCTCCGGCATGAACCCGCTTACCAGATACCGGTCATGGCACATGCGATATCGATGAGCGCTATGGATGACTTCTTTCCTTCATGTATCGATAGCAAATCGTTAAAATGTTTTTTAAGTTGTTCAATCATCACCCGACCCCCTTCTCGAGCGCCGACACCTCGGTTTCTAATACCTCAATCCGATCCGGCAATTTGCAGAGCGCTGAATCAAACTCGCCCCACCTGACCGCCAGCTGCAGCGATGGGACCGGGGCTGGGATGATGTTGGCCAGAAAGAGGCGGCCGAGGCAGTTGTCGGGGTCGTTGAAATCGCTCATTTCAGCCATCCTTTCAGGGCCACCCAGGCCAGGCGCTGCCCCAGCACGCGCAGCAAAATAAAAAAATGCCTCACGGCATGTCAAACGGGTTACTCGCCTCTTTTTTTGGCCCTGCCCGGGATCTAGGATCTACCTCACTAGCGCTATGATCGCTGCCAGAATAGACAATGCTGCGGTCACAATGTGCTGGCATTGAAAATGTTGGACTTGGCATTCTTGCCCGTCCTTACCATGTAACTCTTTTTTCAAGGCCTCCATGGCCCCTTTTAAATATTATTTTGACAGCTATCATATATTTTTGTATTATCAGAGATAGATTAGCCATGAGGGAGGATAACAATGATTAGCTATAAACCCTTTCAAAAGCTATTAATTGATCGAGAGCTTAAAAAGAATCAGATTATGGAGATGGCAGGAATCTCTGGCGCGACCATGGCCAAGCTAAACACAACTGAATATGTCTCCCTCGAGATTGTTGACCGCCTCTGCAAAGCTCTGGACTGTCAGCCAGGGGATCTGCTGGTCTATGTGCCAGGGGAAGGAGATGAAAATAACCATGCAAAGACGGTTTAAGGTGATCCTGGAGTGGAATGAGGACGGCGGTGGCTACACAGTGACAGTGCCGGCGCTACCAGGATGCATAACCGAAGGAGATACGGTCGAAGAGGCCATGGAAAATGCCCAGGAAGCCATAACGGGTTATTTGGAAGCGTTAAAATTGCAAGGTAAGCCTCTTCCAAAACATGATCCGCGGATGCTGTACGGAGAAGTAGAGGTATCGTTATGACGCGGGCCCATGCCAGCGATACCGGAAAGCGCCGGGCAATCTCCCGGCTGGCTGAAAACCTAAAGGGAATAACTGTCTGGAAACTGTCGGAATATGGGCATCAAAGAAGGCTCACAAAATACCTGGGAGCCTTGCTATATCTGCTGGTAGCCCTAAAGAGTGGCCTATCGTATACGAAACGCACCATTCAAGATGTCGTTTCAACAAGATATCGCGAAGTTGAGGGTTACTACCACCGCTCAAAGTCATGGCCACCCGGGCGCTCACCCACACGATACCCCTTTCATATTTTTATATAGCCATTCCCCCCTTCTTTGATCCCCAATTCATCTGCTCCTCGCACAATAGTTTCTGTAAGGCTTATCGACGGTGGCGTCTACGGTAGCGCCGTCATCTTCGCCAGAAGCTGAATTTCAAAGAGTTTTCAAAGGAGACATTCCGATAATCAAATCAGGTTAGAAAAAACTATTCGTGCCTTGAGCACAAAAAGGGTGGTGTTATTTCATGTACATCTCGTCATTATCCTCTTCGTCAAGCAACAGTGCCAGTTCCAGCACAAGCAGCAGCAGTCAGATAACACGGTTGGAAAAACAATTACAGAGCCTTCAGAAGCAACTGGACCAAATTAATCAGGGTGGTGGTGACGCTAAGACCAAACAGCAGGAAGCAGCGCTGATTGAGGCGCAGATCCAGCAGGTCGAAGCGCAAATTCAGCAGGTCGAATCTGAAAGCGCCAGTCAAAACCAAGCGTCCAGCCAACAGACAACATCCATCAATACCAATTATTCTGAAGGCAATATCGCATTGTCATCAAATTCAACCAATAAAATCAACATTCAGGCATAGCGAAACGGCAATCTAGGGAGCATCACCGTTTTATGCTTCGGGGCTTTCTCTCAAGGCTGGACTCACTCGACCAGCAGATTGCCGTAGTAGAAAGACGGATCCTAGATCTCGTAAAAGCTATGGAGGCAGTTGGAACTCCTGGACACCATCCCGGGCGTTGACCGGATCGTTGCCATCGAAATCCTGGCG